>NZ_JAMZAM010000019.1:0-24563 GCF_024181835.1 Vibrio sp. Y29_XK_CS5 | reverse complement strand
ACTGCTTCCAGTTAGTTGTTTTGTAACGAGGTTTAGGCATGAGGCTTCGACGATTGATGGGCGTAGCCGATCAGATCGTAGCTTCTTGATTTAGTTCCATCGAATTACGCAACAAAGCCTTGGAAAAGCGCCAAAATCAGCCCGATTTACAAAAAATCATGACAACTGCTATAATTGAGGTTCAAAAAGAGAAATTATTAACCTAACCCACTGTTAAAGATAAAATTTATCAATAATCGTCAAATTTTTTGTCTCATGAAATTTCCAAGGGTAGAAGTTCATGGGTCGTGAAAACATGGGCGTTGTAAGAACAAGCTTCCTGATTGATGAGTCTGGCAACCTTGAGCATGTATTCAACAAGTTCAAAACCAAAGATCACCATGAAGTTGTATTGGACTACCTAAACAGCAAATAACCGTCCATGAACTATTAACTCTTCGACTTGGGGGCAGGCATGATTGGTTACATTCGAGTATCAGATTCACAGAGAGCCGATGGTGAATCTCAAAGAGAAGCTATCAAGGCTTACGCCGCTAAACATGGTATCCAAATATCAGATTGGATCGAAGAGCATGTGTCTGCCACCAAGACAGAACTGGGTGAGCGGAAGTTATATTCCCTCATCACCTCGCAACAAAACATCATCGTATCGGATATCACTCGGCTGGGTCGCCATAAGGTGATGGAGTTGGTCGGCGCTATAGGCCAGATAGCCTCCTACGGTGAACTGCATTTGGCATACAGTGACACCATCATTAACTCAGAAAACGTTGATAATGCAGAAATCATTTTTACTGTTATTGGGCAGTCCTTTGCCAGTGCCGTCGAGGCCCAGAAGCGCTCTGATCGAGCCAAGGCAGGTCATGCTAAACGTAAGGCCAAAGGACTATCATCTGGCCGCCAGAAGGGACAGAAGGTTAGATCCAAGCTTGATGAGCATACTGCGTTCATTTTGAATATGCTTGATTCTGACAAGTCAAAGGCAGAAATTTTAAGGAAGCTTAGTGACAAAGGGGTAGAAGTATCTCGAAGTCGTTTCTACTCTTGGCTGGAAGACCGTGGCCTGCATAACAAGAAAGCAGAGTTTCAGGCTGACATGTTCACTGAGTAGCCAACTCGATGCTGAGTTAGCCCTTAAGCATACTTGGCTAGCTCATTTTTGCCCCTTTATGATTTAACTCCGCTAGTAGTATCAGATGCCTAAGAATAGAGGTGTGTTAGATTTTCTAATCTGATTGCATCCCTAAGTCTTAGGCGTTATTGAGGACACGCTTTCAATTTTTCTGAATTGCAGAGATACTAACTGCATATCTGTTAATAGGTGGCGGTGATGGAAATAGCTAGCAGCGATAAAGGGCGGAATGTAGAGAAAGTGGTAGTTTACTATGATGAAGAGTTCAAGAATAAGTATATAGCGGCTATTGAGCGTTTAACTCAAATAATAGAAGGATTTGAGACTGAATGTGACCTAGATGAGTTGAAGAAAAGCGTCTACGACACGTTTGAATCCGTTGAAGCAGTGTCATTTGTTATTCACCCTGACGAACAGGTTGAAGTCTATAGTGATAGCCTTAGCTCCCACGGTGAGAGTTTGATTATGTCGCAGAAAGACCTAGTCGAATTAGAACATGACCTTGAGATAGCGCAGCTTATCAATCATGTCGAGTACTTCACTCCAACATTATATATGCACCGTGTATCTACTATGAACGTAGATGAAGATAAAGTCGTGTACTTTGACTTCTTCAAACTAGATGCCATATCGGATGATATTAAGGTCTACTTCTCTCCAGAATGTTCGTTTCATTTCAGCTATATGCTCGGCAAAGACCAAACACATAAAGAACCTGTCAGTAATGATGCGTTTGTGGTGATTAGAGGTGAGCACCTTACCCTTGAAAAATGTAGAAGGGCATATAAGTCATACGTATTTGAGGCGAATGCAGTATCCAACATCATAATAGAATCATGCCCAAATGAACCATTCGATTTAGATGGCTACTTGATTGGTGATGAGCCAGACACAGATGGCTTTTACCCTGTCAATAGACAGTTAATTATGTGTGACGATACAGAGAAGGTGATTGATCTGTATAACAAAGCCCTATATTGCGACGATGATGAAGTCTCAATATTATTCTATTCGAAGGTGGTTGAGTTCGTATCTGAAACAGTAGTACGAGCGAAGGTAACTGATGAAGTAAGAAAAGCACTATCAAGTAACAAAGCTCTGAATCCAGACGCGAATTTCGTCAAAGACCTACAAAATTTATTCAAAGACCATTCTTATCAGAAGGATGCCGATTCGATTAAATTGACTGTGCAGACCTGCGGATACATGAAAGATCTCACGGAGTGGTTACCGCATTACATTGAAAAGAAGGTGAACACAGAGAGCAAGAAGGGTGATGTTGAAGGCTTGGGGTGTATTGCAGACTACATCACAGCAACTAGAAACAACATCGCCCATGCAAAGTCTAACTATAGATTCACGGGTAGAGAAGTACCAGAAGAACACTATCGTGAGTTCGCTGAATTACTGAGAGTGGTTTCTCAGCAATGTATCAGATGGTATGCGGCGCAAAGCCCTCTATCCAGAGTGAAGTGATAGTGTATCCTGATGCAGAGCAGTAGAACTGAAACCATGGTGTTGGTATGAAGCCATTGTTCTTAGGCTGTAGTTAATAAGGGCATTTGCCCTACCTCATGTAAGATAGTCGTATAGTTGCGATAGCAGAAGTAATCTGAAAAGTCAGAGCGCTATGAAAATCGTAACTAGGAACTGTCCAAAATCTTTACGACCGGAGCATCTTAACTAGCTCGAAAGAAGTTATTCATTTGTCGCAGGTTAGCTAGAGTATTTACTTTCTTAGGTTGCCCTTCACATGAAGCGAACAGATAGTAATCGGCGTTATCTGTGAGTATGAAACGTGGCTTCAAAAACAAAACACCACTATCGAGAAACTGATACACTATAACTTGGAGTAAGCATGTTAAGAGTTACTTGTATGAGATCAAAGTAGATATGGATATTGAGACTTTATTAAGCATTACATCCGATACTCCTGATGAGTTAAGAGCAGCTTTGCTTGAAATGTTGGACGAAGCTGACCGTTACTTTGGTAATCGTGATTCAACGATCGCTTGGCTAACTAAGCCTAATGTTGCTTTTAAGTTCTGTACGCCGGCATCTGTATGTGATGATACTGAGGGGGTAAAATTAGTTATGGAGCAAATTAATCGTTTGAAGTTCGGGTATCTAGCATAGTCTACACAAGACTCATGTGATAACTTGCAATATCACCCCAAGGCTAGTTGATCTATGCAAGTAAAAAAACCTTCAAATATTATACTCGAAAAGTACTGATTGATTTTTATGGGAAAAAACGTCAAATATTTAATCTTAATTAACAATGAGTTATAATTTGGGTGTTATAGCTTAACAGCTTTGCCTCATAAATAATCTAAGTTTACTCCTCTTGATATAAGCAAGTTAAAAAACGAATAGAGACGTCGAGTTTAAAGAACCGCATCTTAAATAAAAGAGGCCATAAATTCCGTATGCTGAAAACAGGCCTGTTAATATTTGTCTGATTTTATTGTATGTTTTAGAGAAAGATGGGGCTGGGGAAAAACGCCCGAAGGGCGTATTTAGTTAAAAGATACAGCTATCTTCTAGATTAAAACTCAATGCTTCCAAAAAGGTAGCAAAACTATAAAGCTCATCCCACGACACACTATCAACAATAACAAACTCCTTGCTATAAAGGTTGAACGCTATCCTAGTCGTTGACTCTTCACTATACGCGAAGTACTTCCTTAACGACTCTTCTTCCCAAAATTCCAAATTCGCATCGATAATACCATCCAAAAAATATGGTTCATTTTTTTGCTCACTGCCATATAAGTTAAAGCCATTACACGAGAAGCCGTTTGTTTCCTTTAGGATTGAAAGGTAATCACTATCTAGCTTCAGATTGAACAGCTCTTCAACTTTCCTTTTGCATTGTTCAACATCTGCGTCATTTGCAGAAGGAACGAAAAAACCGACACCGAACATCTGATGTTCTTTTTCATTTTGGAGCTTTAGCATCTCCAACATATCTCTATCTGACATTTTCATCCCTACTTCTTGGGGTAAATAGTGCCATCAGGCACAGGCCACTGAACTTCTACAACACTACCAACTGTGAGGTTTTTTGTCGTTTGTTTTTGATAGGTAGTTAGTGCCGCATGTTCTGGAGCTTTCCTAATCAAAACCAAGTTTGAAAAATCATTTGTACCACTATCATCTAACGGCAGTTTGTGGTGCACTTCAAAAGATGCAGGGACTCGACCAAATGAGAGTTTGTTTATTTCCTCTTGAGGTACATTTAATGCTTTTAGCTTCTTTGTCACTTCGCTGTCTTTGGAGAGTTCTATTAGGAAGTTTTTCCTCACTCCGTTGTTGAATTCTTTTCTCAGCTTGTTGAGTTCATCTCTGCTTCTTTTTAGGTAGGAAATGTCGAGCATTTTCATATCATCAAGGGTGATATTCTTACCTTTGTATTTACCAACGAAGCTCGTTAGGTCATCTGCAAATTTACCCGGAATGGCAATTGCAGCCATTGATGCAGCACCGAGCAGTGTAGGGTTTTGGATGAAATTTTTCCCCTCCTCTGTCAATGATTCAATATCATCCGCAAGCATTGAGGCTGGATCTAGCTTAACTGGCTTAATCGCATCAAGCTCAGGATTAGCTAATGCTTCTCCGAGATCGAAACTAGGCACCTCAACTTTTTGTCGGTCACTAATAACTCTTTCTCTGTTTTTAGACCAACGGGCTTCATCTTCTTTTGTATAAGTAAGCTCAACCTTGCGCGCCAAGCGTTGCCGCTCAGCTAGTTCCTTTAGTGTTTCTCCGAGCGTTTGTGTTTTGGGGTTAAACTCTTCATCGAGAAGAGGCTTATACCCCCCACCACTACTCGTCGCTACCTTCTTCTTTTCAATATCGTCGCTATCCATAGATGAGAACTTCTCCCATGAAGCCAAGAGCTCATCATATAGCCGCATTTTTATACTGGTAATACCTTGAGATGCAAACCGTCACTTTCACTATAAAAAAGAACGTATTAACGCACATTACAAACCAAAAGACGCCCCCACAAGGACGTCTTTTCTAACAAGCTTAGGTGTTTCACTGAGCTGATGATGACATTCACTCATAGCCATCCTCAATAAAATAATTTGCTACCGTTCATCTGCCTCATTTCTGCCCCGAAGTTGCTTAGATCTTTTACTCATTCGCATCCTGTTAATAAGCTTTTGCCATACTAAAAGTTATCCATTCTTATCATGCGGTTAATCCCCGTGATGTATCACGGGGGTAAATTCCACCTTTCCTTCAGTGTTAACTAGTCTTAAGTTCTTTTTCGATCTGTTTGTAGATGTTTGAGGTAATCTTTAATTTCATCAAAATCGGCTACTACTTCATCGATCGTTGGACAAGGACGTATACCTGCGGCTGTGTCGTGACCAACAAAGTCGATACAGCATTTATCATACGCAAGGTGAATACGCTCTAAATCAACATTAGTAATATCGTCTACTCGATTTAATCTTTGCAGATGCACACCTCTTTCGAACCTATTAACGACTTTATTTAATAGTTTCTCTTCAACCAATCGCTCCCATGCTTCACGCAGAAAACTATAGAAAACCGCAGCAGCTTCTCTAAATTCAGTCTCTGTTCCTGTCTCATCAATCTTTCGAAGTTTTTGGAGCTTAGTAGTTAAAACTCCAATTCGCTTCGATGTAGGAAGCGCATCCCACGGAGGATTGGTTCTTACAAGGCCGGAGTTACTTCTAGATCTTTCTAGGCTGATGCAATTGACCTTATCTTGCTTTAGGCTATCTGAAGCTTCTAGTAGTAGCTTGTAGAATACTATGTCGTGAGTAAACACAATGACTTGGCGTTCTAGTGATTCCTCTACTAATCTTTTTGCGACTTTTGCACTCCATTGATGGCTAAGCGAGTTCACTGGATCATCAAATAGAACAGCAGATCTTCTAGAGTCAGCTTTCATTTCTGATAAAAAGCTCGCAATTGCAATACACCTTTGTTCACCTTCACTAGCAACTTTACCAACAACAGATTCGTTTGAGTTGGCTAGCTCTAATTTAAATTGCTGTTGTCCGGCTTTATTTCTAGTTTTAACTTTGATGTCAAATCTATTAAAACCAAAGGATTTAAGCTCTTTCACAAAAGACTCTTTTAGTGGCTCTATAACACCTTGTGAATAAATCCTAGCTGACAACGTTGATATACTTCTCGTAGCGCACTGACTTGAGATCTCATTTAACTTAGCTACTGTTTTTGACCGTCTTACGTTAGTTATGATGTTTGCTTTGTGTTTGGCAATGTAGGCTCGATCTGTTAATTCGGTCAGTCTTGCTTGTTTCTTAGCCACAAATTCGTTGTTACTGCTTTGCTGTTCAAGTTCTCCGATTTGCGTGAACAGATCTTTATCTATTTCCCGCAATGCTTGGAAATGAGACAAGCTAACTCCGTCTAACGACTCGGGTAGCACGGAACCTGATAAAACAGTCTGCCTGTTTACTAAATTCTGGTTTAATTCCTCAAGCCCAACTTTTAACCCAGGTTTTATTATGTCAAGGTCGTTCAATACACCTTCAAATTGGGCAATATTCAAACTCAAAGACTTAACGGCAACCTTAGCCAGAGTTAGTGCTTTCAGTGCTTCAGCTGTATTTCTTGCAGCCTTATCATTAAGAAAAGCTTCGAGTTCTTGTAATTTGTCGGCCGATGTCTCTTGGATGTCTTGTAAGCAAAACGGACAGGAATCACCTTTTGTTGGAGGGAATTGTTGGCCTTTATTTTCTTTTACCAAGAAGTCTTTTGCTGCTCTCCAAAGGACAGTCCATTGTGTATCACCAATATTATCAAACGGTAGATCACTTAGTGTCTTTTGTCTCAACGCGTCAGATACTCGTTTCTTTTCTTGATAGTCGAGTTCTAAACCTTTTAACACATCGAAATTACTAGAACCGAGTACTTCTATAGGTCTTTTGTAGGACTCAAGTAAAGGGGCAATATAACTACGCTGCTTAATTAAACTCTTTCTGATTTGTTCTGGCGATTTGGCCATGTCACTAACCAGCTCGTCCTGCAATGGTTTTATAGATTCAATTTCTTCCTTAGTTGCGCAGTGCAATTCAATATCAGCTTCATTTGTTAACTCTGAAATTTGATTAAGAAACAATGCAGCTTTACTTTGTGAATTTAACGATGGAATAGCAACAAAACCGTTACCACCCATGACATCTTCACTTATTCTATTTTTTATGCTTTCCACAACCTTTGTAAGCTCTGTGATTAAGTTCAAACCTACTGGTTTATAACCTAAAGCATCTTCATTAGATAAATAGTGGTGTGCTGAAGATGAATCGAATACACGAATAGACTTGGCAGCATTATTGTTTGATGCCCCATTACTCCATGTTAATTCTGTCGGTGTGTCATCAATCTCGAGTGTGAGTAAAGCTTGAGGAGGTTTAGGTGCAGAAGTGAAAACATTACCCGCAATAGGTTTCAATGCTCCCCGAGTCAAACACGCATGTTTTAAAATTGACGTATAGCTCGACTTACCAGCCCCGTTGTCTCCATATACGATAGTTAATCCATCTTTTCTAAAATCTAATTTTTGATCTTCCGCTAACGCAGCAACACCTTCAACTTGAGACAAGCTAATCAGTCGAACCGAATTTTCTTCGGCCATGTAGCCCGATATATCAATCGGTGATAACAACTGCTCATGGTTTGGGTGTTTCGGTTCCAAGCCCTCAACACTCTTCGCAAAATTGAAAATAAAATCGATATGGTTTTGGTTTAGCTCTCCTTCTTCAAGAGCAACCTTTAGTGCTAGATTCCACCATACGGGCTTATCCTTGGACCACTCTACTATTGATTCTACCGCATTCATCATCATTAACCTTAACACGCCAAATAAGAGTCTAGTGTAATAGAGTTCAGTTGCATTCAGGTGTAAAAAATTGGTTTATCGTCTAACAACGTGCGTAAAATCAACAAGTAATAGAATTATTCATAATATTTATTATCTTCTCGAATCATTTCTTTGATAACTCATAGAGCCCAGATGTAAAAAAGCCGAACTCATGAGTCCGGCTTCTTTTTGATTGATATGATCCAAAAGGAGGACTGGCTAATCCAACAAACAAGGTTTCTCCCTAATCCCAATTGTAGTTGATGAGTAAATTTAGCCACTGACTAGAGGTTTTGTAATACCCAAGATAATCCGTTAAATGCTAATTTAGTAAAACTACTAACAAGCTTATGTCCAAAAGTGAGTTGGGAGACAAGTGTATATGTAATCACCAAGCGCTCCCATCGGAATGACTATCAACTTATAGTAACGCCTTAGTTTTTATGACAAGTCTGAGCTTAGAAAAACGTCTAATTCAGCCCGATTTACAAAAAATTATGACAACTGCTATAATCGTGGTTCGAAAAGATAAATTATCAACCTAAATCACTGTTAAAGATAGAGTTTGTTAGAAATCGTCAAAAATTGAGTCTAAAAAAATTTCCAAGGGTAGTTTACTATGGGTAAAGTCTACGATGGTCTTCACCGCATCAGCTTCTTGATCAATGAGGAAGGTGTTATCGAACACGTGTTCAACAAGTTCAAAACCAAAGACCACCATGAAGTGGTTGTGAACTACTTGAAAGAAAACGCGTAAACCTAGCTTTCAATCAAACATCAAAAAGCCCAGCGATCGCTGGGCTTTTTATTGGATTCAATTTCTATTCTTGTATTGGTTCGCTTTCTTCCGTACTTGGTAGCGCGTTCCATACTGCTTTTACAAGCGTCGCCAATGGGATAGCGAAGAAGACCCCCCAGAAGCCCCACAAACCACCAAATACCAACACGGCAACAATGATCGCTACTGGGTGAAGGTTAACCGCTTCAGAGAACAGTACCGGAACCAACACATTACCGTCTAGCGCCTGAATAATGCCGTAGGCAACAAGTAACCAATAGAACTGAGGCGTTAAGCCCCATTGGAACAAGCCGACAATCGCGACCGGAACCGTCACCGCAGCCGCACCGATGTAGGGGATAAGCACTGACAAACCCACCGCTACAGCAAGCAATGCAGAGTAGCGCAGGTCAAGAATCGCAAAAGTCACGTAACTCACGCCACCCACGATCAAGATTTCCAGCACCTTACCACGAATATAGTTCGAGATTTGTTCGTTCATCTCGTGCCATACTTTGTTCGCCAGCTTACGGTTCTTCGGTAAGATGCCACTTGCCATGCTGAGCATCTCATCTTTGTCTTTTAGTAAGAAGAACACCAATAATGGAACAAGAATCAAGTAAACCGCTAGCGTTGCTAAACTCACTAGAGAAGCCAGTGAGCCTTTTACGACGCTCTCACCTAAGCCAATCGCTTGGTTCTTCGCGTTAGTCACCACGGTTTCAACAATTTCTAGGTTCGCCAGCTCAGGGTAACGTTGCGGCAAGGTTGCAATGAACTTTTGTAGTCCAGCATACATGTTCGGAATATCGTTGATTAAGTTGCCCACCTGAGTCCAAATGGTCGGCACTAAACCAAATACCGCGATCAACATTAAGCCAATAAAAATCAGTATGACAGTGATGACAGAAAACGTACGTGGGATACCCAAACGGCACATTTGCGTTACTGGCCATTCAAGTAAATATGCAAGAACAATCGCCACCAACAATGGCGCAATCAAATGCCCGAAAAAGTAAATTGTAATAAAGCCGAACAGCAGTATCGCCACGAGGCTCACTGCATGTGGGTCTGAAAAGCGTCGCTTATACCAACGACTTACCATTTCAAGCATCGTACGAAGATTCCTTATTGAATACGGTCAAAGTGAAGTGTTCAGGAGAAGCTTGGCAATCCACTGTGTAGCCTTGGTTACGCAAATACTTCACGATATCGTGCTTAGAGCTTTTATCCACCACTTGAATAACAAGCTGATGATCTTGTTGTGTTTCTTCCGGAAACACCTCAGCAGCGTGACGCTTGGCAAGTAACAGTGCCATAGGGCAGCGTTCCTTACGCAAATCAAGTAATATGGATTCCATTGTATTGCTCTGCACTTGTGATAGGGTTGTATTGTAACGGCTTTTTGAGCTGGTGCTAGCATTTCTCACATGATTTAAGAGTAGACGCGCAGGACTTTTAGATTGACAATTTACGAAACCAATTCGTTTATCTTCGGTCTTATTGCTAGCATATTCATCCTACAAGGATGACCATAAAGTCTGTGCTGATGTTGAATGGATTTCGCCCCTCAAGCACACACTCGGTATTTTGGAGAATCTTTAAACCGTATGTTAAAACGCACTCGCTCGCTAGTTTGTTTATGCCTTGCTGCTGCATTGAGTACACCAACGCCAGTTTATGCCAATAGTCCCGACCTCCCAGATATTGGTACGGCAGCCGGAGGCACTCTAACGATAGATCAAGAGTTGATTTATGGTGACGCCTATATGCGTATGCTTAGAGCCAGCAAACCTATCGTCAATGACCCTGTTATTAACGAGTACATCGACTCACTGGGTCACCGTTTGGTCGCGAATGCCAATGACGTAAAAACCCCATTCCACTTTTTCATGATCCGAGATCGCAACATCAACGCTTTCGCTTTTTTTGGCGGCTACGTTGCTCTGCACTCAGGTCTCTTTCTCCATGCCCGCACTGAAAGTGAGTTAGCCTCCGTTGTTGCTCACGAAATCGCGCACGTTACTCAGCGCCACCTTGCACGAAGCATGGAAGAACAAGCTCGTCGTTCACCAGCAACCATGGCAGCACTTGCTGGCGCTCTTCTGCTTGCGATAGCCTCTCCTGAGGCTGGTATGGCAGCGGTGACGGCAGCAACCGCTGGCAATATGCAAAGCCAAATCAACTACACTCGCTCCAACGAGAAAGAAGCAGACCGCTTTGGTATCGCGACACTGGCAAAAGCGGGCTTTGATGCACAAGCGATGCCACGCTTTTTTGGTCGCCTAGCGGATGAATATCGATACGCAAGCAAGCCACCACCAATGTTGCTCACTCACCCGTTGCCTGAAGATCGTATTACAGACAGTCGTGCTCGTGCTCGTGCTTACCCACCAATGCGGGTGATGCCTTCTATTGATTACCATTTAACCCGAGCTCGCATTGTCGCACGTTATGCCGGAATTGATGGTCAAGCAGCAATGAGTTGGTTTGACCGAACTCAAAAGAAAGCCTCACCTGATATTGTGCCATCATTTGATTATGGTCGAGCCTTGGTACACCTAGACAACAAGCGTTTGAGTGAAGCGGAACCTTTATTGAAAAAGCTCCTTCAGCAAGACCCAGGTAACCCGTTTTATCTGGATGCAATGACCGATCTTTATATTGCTCAAAAGCAACCACAAAAAGCAGTGGATATGTTGAGTAGCGCACTCAAACGCAACCCACAAAACAAAGTCCTGACCATCAACTATGCAAACGCATTACTTGAGGCGAAAAAGGACCAAGAAGCGGTGCGTATTCTGCAGCGCTACACACACGATAACCCAGAAGACACGAATGGCTGGCACCTGCTTTCACAAGGCAGTCATGCGCTGGGTAAAAGTGATGAAGAACTCGCCGCACGTGCCGAAATTTTGGCATTGCGAGCCAACTGGAACAAAGCCATTCAGTATTATAGTGAAGCAAGTAAAATTGCTAAGTTAGGTAGCTTACAACAAGCTCGATATGACGCTCGTATCGACCAACTGATGATCCAAAGAGATCGATTCATGGCATTACAATAACGAAATGGAGAGAACCATGTCAGTCGTGATTTATCACAACCCTCGCTGCTCAAAGAGCCGTCAAACACTTGAACTGCTTGAGCAAAATGGCGTAACACCGGAAGTGGTTAAATACCTTGATACACCGCTTAATGTTGAACAACTGAAAGCGCTTTATGCTCAACTTGGTTTCTCTTCCGTACGCGAAATGATGCGTACCAAAGAAGACATCTACAAAGAGCTGGCACTGGGAGAAGCCTCTGTCAGTGATGAGCAACTGTTCGAAGCGATGGCACAAAACCCGAAACTGTTTGAACGCCCAGTAGTAGTTGCAAATGGGAAAGCAAAAATCGGTCGCCCACCAGAACAAGTTTTGGAAATTCTGTAAATGGATTGCCAGATCCTCATTTTGTATTTCAGCCGTCATGGCTCGACAAAACAACTGGCAAGACAAATAGCAAGAGGAGTCGAGTCGACTCCTCATTGCGAAGCGATTTTACGTACAGTTGAAGAATTGTCATCTCACTCACATACCCCTTCTGATCCAATTGCTACTCTAGATGAGTTGAAGCAGTGCGACGGTCTCGCATTTGGCAGCCCAGTTTGGTTTGGCAACATGGCAGCGCCGCTCAAGCACTTTTGGGATCAAACCACACCTTTGTGGGTGAATGGCGACCTTATCGATAAGCCAGCTTGTGTGTTTACCTCTTCGTCTTCCATGCATGGCGGTCAAGAAACCACGCTACAAAGCATGATGACCCCATTATTGCATCACGGCATGATGGTATTAGGAATCCCTTATTCAGAGCCAGAACTGCACACCACGCAATCAGGAGGCACACCCTACGGTGCAAGCAGTGTAGGACAAGAGCCAAGTCTCACGGCAGAAGAGATTCGTCTCGCACAACAATTAGGAAAACGACTGGCAACCACAGCGAAAAAGCTCAAAGGAAGTCAGTAAGCTCAAGGATAAGTAAATCGATGTCTGACATTATTGACCAACCACCTCTTAGCACACGCGCTCAAACCTATCGCTACATGGCGCTGTTTGGCAATTTAGCGTTATTGGCTTGGGTTGCGATCTGGCAACTGGCGTTGTCCCCTCACCCACATCTAAGCAGCACTACATTGGCGATTGCTTGGTGTATTCCTCTATTGTTACCACTTCCTGGTATTTTAGCGGGCAAACCCTACACACACGCTTGGGCAAACTTCGTTCTGATGCTGTATTTTTTGCATGCGTTGACGATTTTGTATGTTGACGATGGTGAGCGTTGGTTGGCCGCAGTAGAGTTGCTCCTTACCTCACTCGGCTTTGCTGGTAACATTTTGTTTGCCCGAGCACGTGGTAAAGAGTTGGGTCTGAAGTTAAAACGCTTATCTCAAGTCGAAAAAGAAGAAAAAGCGAAGTTCAATAAATAGAAGCGAAACAATTACAGGGACATGGCGCTTCAAGCTGAACTAGCTTCATCACATCTCCAGTCATAGAACCACTAAAAAAAGAGTCGCACTAAGCGACTCTTTTTTGTTTTGAATAAACCTTAACTTAGGTTTTCAACCACATCCGTTTCCAATACTGGCGCGATTTCAGAATCTTGTTCTACTGGCTCGGCTTTCGTGCGAACTGGAGCATTCCATTTGTAGATCAGATCGTACTGCTTTGGCGCTGGTTGTAGTGCAACAGCAGGTGTGATTGATGCCGGCTCAGTTGCCACATTTGTTTCCGTTGCCGTATCGAGCTCAACGACTTGAGCGGTTTGATCTTCTGTTGTTTCCGCTGGCAATTGCGTTGGTTGAGCAACTTCCTCAGGAAGCTGGGCTGGTGCTGACGGCTCTACATTCTCAAGCGGGTCTTCGGTAATCTCAAGTGAACGGATAGAAGACGCTTCTTGTTCAAACGCTTGTTGAGATGCCAACAAGTGAATAGTTAACGTCACTTGATTGCCTTGAATTCGTTTGATTTCAGTACCCGCAACTGAGTTTAGCTTCGTCAATGAGTTCTCAAGATTAAAGAAGTCCACCGCTGATGCGACATCTAATACCTTCACATCAATCGCTTCAGATGATTTGCTTGATACCACAACAGCACTCTTCTTCGCGTAGTAGTCTGCGATACCACCCATCATGGCGGAGATTGCATTTGCACCAGACGCTGAGCCACTGCGAGGTGACTGTTGCGATTGAGCAAGTTGCGCTGGTGATTGGTCGTATAGCGTCCAGCGAATTTTATCGCCTTGCACACGCACCACTAGCACAGCATCAACAGGGTAACGCTGACTCGCTTGGCTGATTGGGTCTACAAAGCCCCCCCACAAATCAGACACGTTAACACCCGTAACATCATCAAAGTCCCCCACAGGCATAGTGACTGGTAGACCTCGAGATTCAGCCGCAGCGCGCAGTGCAGCAGCACTGGTTGAGTCTGAATGCTCCCAAGTGATCGTACGATCATAGCCCTGCTCTTCTACCATCCAAACTAAGATGTTGGCACGGTTTGGAGACCATAATGGTAATTGCGCTTGAGTCAGTAGCGAACGAATCTGACCACTATTAAACAGCATCTTTAAACTGCTTTGACCATCAAGCTGACCATAACCAAGCTGAGAAATGTAGCGAGAACTTGAACCCACTGCTTTCTTTATTACCGGGTTGCTAAGGGAAGATTGGCTACCTGTCGCACGCACAATCACATCTTGCATACCTTGTTGACGAGCGAGCTCTTCGCCGTCTTTTTGCTCACCGTCGATCGCCACTTCGGCACGATAGATATCTACCTGAGTTAATGCATAAACTGGCAGAGACAACCAACCTATCAATAAGAGAGCTAAATAGCGCATAGTTTTCATAATCCTCTGAACAAGAACCCGCATGATAAGCAACTATCAAACCGTGAGCAAGAAGAGTACTGAGTGAATTGTCTGTATTCTGACCAAGTTAAAACACGTAAGTGAAACTAAACATTCGTCGACCTTATAAATCCACACAAAAGTTTGATCTAGGCAACATTGCAATCGATTGCCAGATGATAAGATTCGCCGGATTTGTCTGCGTATCTTTGAAATAGGGAATTATTATGAAAAACGCGTTACAAGGCGCTCAGATGCTCTTTGTCGCTTTTGGTGCTCTCGTATTAGTACCACTTCTTACTGGTCTTGACCCAAACGTTGCTCTGTTTGGTGCTGGTGTCGGTACTCTTCTTTTCCAACTAATAACTAAACGTTCCGTTCCTATCTTCCTTGCCTCTTCTTTTGCGTTTATTGCTCCTATTATGTTCGGTATCCAAACTTGGGGTATCGGTGCGACTATGGGCGGCTTAATGGCGGCGGGTTTGGTTTATGTCGCGCTTGGTGCGATGATCAAAGTGCGTGGTGTCGGCTTCATCCATAAAATTTTACCACCAGTTGTGGTAGGTCCAGTGATTATGGTCATTGGTCTTGGTTTGGCACCAACAGCAGTAAACATGGCGGTAGGTAAAACCGGTGACGGTGCCATCCAACTCGTAAATGGTGATGCTGCAGTTATCATTTCAGCAGTGTCATTACTAACGACCATCGCACTGAGTGTATTCGCGAAAGGCTTCCTAAAACTGGTGCCTATCGTCGGCGGTATCTTAGCGGGTTACTCTGTTTCGCTTTTCTATGGTGTGGTTGATTTCACTCCAGTAGCTCAAGCTGCTTGGCTAGCCATGCCAAACTTCACGGCGCCAGAGTTTAACATCAACGCTATCTTATTCATGATCCCAGTTGCGATCGCACCAGCGGTAGAGCACGTAGGAGACATGCTGGCTATCTCAAACGTAACGGGTAAAAACTACCTCAAGAAACCTGGTCTTCACCGCACGATTGCGGGTGACGGGGTGGCAACAATTGCGGCTTCTATGGTTGGTGCTCCACCAAATACAACTTACAGCGAAGTAACGGGCGCAGTGATGCTGACTAAAGCCTTTAACCCTGTGATCATGACATGGGCGGCGATCACGGCAATCGTACTTGCCTTAGTGGGTAAGCTCGGAGCCATTCTACAAACGATCCCTGTTCCGGTCATGGGTGGCATCATGATCCTATTGTTCGGTTCTATTGCAACCGTCGGTCTAAACACGCTCATCAAAAACAATGTGGACCTGCACAAATCACGTAACCTAGTGATCGTCGCAGTAACACTGGTATTTGGTATCGGTGGCATGGCTTTCGGTATTGGCGAGTTCAGCCTACAAGGTGTGAGCCTGTGTGGTATCGTGGCTATCATTCTTAACCTTGTGCTACCACACGATCTTGGTGAAAACCACGTGGTGGATAATGCACAGATGGAAGAAGACAACGCGAAGTAATTTATCGTGCGGCTTAATTGATTTGAGTCGCGCGGTTATCACTTTCATATCTAGCTTCTAGCTTCCACATAGCAGAGACAAAAAAGGCTTGGTTTTCACCAAGCCTTTATTTATTCAATTCAGTAAAAGCAATAACGCTTATTTAGTACCGAAGATCTTGTCACCAGCGTCACCTAGACCAGGAACGATGTAACCTTTGTCGTTTAGCTTCTCATCGATTGCAGCTGTGTATAGCTCAACGTCTGGGTGAGCTTTTTCTAGCGCTTCGATACCTTCAGGAGCAGCGACAAGAACAAGTACTTTGATTGCCTGACAACCTTTCTCTTTTAGAAGGTCGATAGTCGCGATCATAGAACCACCTGTTGCAAGCATTGGGTCAACAACTAGAGCAATACGCTCATCGATGTTAGAAGCAAGCTTGTTAAAGTATGGTACTGGCTCTAGTGTTTCTTCATCGCGGTAGATACCAACAACACTGATACGCGCGCTTGGCATGTGCTCTAGAACACCATCCATCATGCCTAGACCTGCACGCAAGATTGGCACTACTGTTACTTTTTTACCCTTGATTTGGTCAACTTCTACAGGACCATTCCAACCTTCAATGGTTACTTTCTCTGTTTCAAAGTCTGCAGTCGCTTCGTAAGTAAGTAGGCTACCGACTTCTGTCGCTAACTCACGAAAACGCTTCGTGCTGATGTCACCTTCTCGCATTAGACCGATTTTATGTTTTACTAGAGGGTGTTTAACTTCAACAACTTTCATTTCCATCTCCGGCTTTATTGGCAATATTTAAACAAACCTTCAGATTATACATGATTTTTGCAGGGATATCAGGATAGATCACTAAAGAAAAAAACCGACGCAAACGTTTGCTATCTGTATTTAACCACTGGTAGAATAGCGCCGTTTTCATATCCAACTTAAAAACCGAGGACTTCCCTGTGAGTGGTAACAACTCTTCTCTTAGCTATAAAGACGCTGGTGTAGATATTGATGCAGGCAACGCGCTTGTAGATCGTATTAAAGGTGCGGTTAAGCGTACTCGTCGCCCTGAAGTGATGGGTGGTATCGGCGGTTTTGGCGCATTGTGTGAACTACCAACTAAATACAAACAGCCTGTACTGGTTTCTGGTACTGACGGTGTAGGTACAAAACTTCGCCTAGCGCTGGATATGAACAAGCACGACACTATTGGCGTTGACCTAGTGGCAATGTGTGTAAACGATCTAATCGTTCAAGGTGCAGAGCCATTATTCTTCCTAGATTACTACGCGACAGGCAAACTGGATGTAGACACAGCGGCAGACGTAGTTTCTGGTATCGCTGATGGCTGTGTTCAAGCAGGCTGTGCACTTATCGGTGGTGAAACCGCTGAAATGCCAGGCATGTACGAAGGCGAAGACTACGACGTTGCAGGCTTCTGTGTTGGCGTAGTGGAAAAAGAAGATGTGATTGATGGTACTAAAGTAGCCGCTGGTGATGCACTTATCGCAGTTGGCTCTAGCGGTCCACATTCGAACGGTTACTCGCTTATCCGTAAGATTCTAGAAGTTTCTGGCGCAGATAAGAACGAAGAGCTAGCAGGTCGCACTATTGGCGAACACCTTCTAGAACCAACTAAGATTTACATCAAATCAGCACTTAAGATGATTGAGAAACACGATATCCACGCGATCTCTCACATCACTGGTGGTGGTTTCTGGGAAAACATTCCACGCGTACTGCCTGAAGGAACCAAAGCTGTTATCGATGGTAACAGCTGGGAATGGCCAATCATCTTCAAATGGTTACAAGAGAAAGGCAACGTTGAAACACACGAGATGTACCGTACGTTCAACTGTGGTGTTGGTCTAGTCGTTGCACTACCAAAAGAGCAAGCGGACGCAGCAGTTGCACTTCTTAAAGAAGAAGGCGAAAACGCATGGGTGATTGGTGAAATTGCTCAAGCAGAAGCCAATGAAGAGCAAGTCGAAATCCAATAACTTGCGAATCAAGCTCAAAAAATAAAAAGAATGAGGATGTTATCCCCAAATAACTTCTAAATACTGGTTCAGCGAGAATGAATTGGTTTGTAGGCGCGACAACGATTTGAAGATCTAGTGGTTCTAAATCAAAAATCGTTAACAAAGTATACAAGCCAATACAGCTCGCCCTTCGGGAGCATGTCACCAATACAATTTCATCGTCAAACAACTTGGAAAAAGCTTACTATTCCACTGCGTTGTTTTCCTTGAACTAGAATTGGTGACAAAGCTCTGAATCCAGCCTTATGAAGTCATTTGGGGATATAGTCCTCATTCTGCTATCTGGAACATCGAAAACCATTCTAATAGTAGGTAATTTAGCAATTACGCACGGCAAACCTACAGTATCAAGGCAGTCTCAATATCATGAAAAACATAGTGGTCCTCATTTCAGGTAACGGCAGTAACCTGCAAGCTATCTTGGAAGCTTGCGAAGACAACATGCCAAATGCACAAGTCGCAGCCGTATTCTCCAACAAAGCTGACGCTTATGGTTTAGAACGTGCAAAGCAGTTTGATGTGAACGACCATTTTGTCGATCCAAAAGCATTTGATTCACGCGAAGACTTTGATGCTGAACTGATGCAGCAAATCGATGAGTACCAACCAGACGTCATTGTGCTCGCAGGCTACATGCGTATTTTGAGCAGCGCGTTTGTTTCCCACTATCTGGGCAAGATGATCAACATCCACCCTTCTCTTCTGCCAAAGTACCCGGGGTTACACACCCACCAGCGCGCGATTGATGCAGGCGACAAAGAACACGGCACCAGTGTTCACTTTGTGACAGAAGAATTAGACGGCGGACCTGTGGTATTGCAAGCAAAAGTGCCAGTATTTGAAGACGACGATGCCGATATTCTAGCCGCTCGCGTTCAAACTCAAGAGCACAAGATCTACCCAATGGTGACTAAGTGGTTAGTAGAAGAGCGCTTAACCATGAAAGATGGCAAAGCATTTCTTGATGGTTTTGAGCTTGGTGAACACGGCTACGCTGACGAGTAATTCTGAATACCAAATTCCAAACGCAAAAAGGCAGCCATCAGGCTGCCTTTTGTTATTTTAAATCTTATAAGCTTGGCTCAATGAAGCCGTTGTCAAACTAGAAACCAAAACTAACAACCTAAAAAGTCCCTGACACCACCTTAGCAATACAACACTCGGATAGTAGATTCTGAATCTGACTCGTTCCTCGTCGTTCAGAATGACGCTGCAGGCAAAGAAAAATCAATTTCACTTCAATTATTTACGTCATTCCAGCGAGCCTTAGCGAGACTAGGAATCTATTATCAATACGCTAGGAAGTAAAAATGCTCATCTGTACCCGCCTTCGGTTTAAGACGCATAAAAATAAAGCTCGCGATTAAGCGAGCTTTATCTAGATGTTCATTGTCAAAAACCATCACTCCAACGGTTCAGTCGGCGCTTGGTTACCTGGCTTCGGTGCAGCAAATGGAACATCTTCCAGAGCTTTGGCATTGTTCAATACCAATTCCCCAACGTGAAACAAACCGTACTCGCCCGGCTTCATGCGATGCCATGTTTCATTGCCAGTAAGCGGCTGAGTTGCAATCACAGAAACCACATCATTTGGTGTCGTCTCTTCTTGGAAGTTGATTTCTACATCTTCATCCAACAGAGCGGCCTTGCCAAATGGAGCTCGACGGGTAATCCAATACAAATGGTTGGTACAGTAAGTCATCACAAACTCACCGTCGCTGAGCAGCATATTGAACACGCCTTTCTCTTTTAGCTTGTCGCAACATTCAGCGACATAGATAAAGACCGCTTCCATATCCTGAGGAGGCTCAGGATACTTATCTTCCATCTGCTTTAATAGCCAGCAAAATGCCATTTCACTGTCAGTTTGCCCTACCGGACGGTGACGCCCTGTGTACAAATCTTGGTAATCGGTCAGCTGACCATTGTGTGCAAAAGTCCAGTAACGCCCCCAAAGCTCACGCGTAAACGGATGGGTGTTTTCCAGATTCACACCACCTCGGTTAGCTTGGCGAATATGACTCACTACTGCGCGACTTTTTATCGGGTAGTTTTGCACTAATTCAGCAATCTTTGAGTCACAACTTGGGTTTGGATCTTTGAAAGTGCGGAATCCCTTTCCTTCATAAAAAGTGATTCCCCAACCATCACGATGCGGACCAGTACGACCACCGCGCTGCATCAATCCAGTAAAACTGAAACAAATATCGGTTGGAACATTTGCGCTCATGCCGAGCAATTCACACATGGTTTAACGAACTCCTTACCTTAAAACACAACTAAGCCATCATTCAGCTTAGTTGTAAATCTTATTCCATCTCTTTTTCGATCAATTGAATAATGATGTGAATGATCTTGATGTGTACTTCTTGGATACGGTCTGCATAACCGAAATGCGGTACGCGGATCTCGATGTCTGCAAGACCGGCCATCTTACCGCCATCTTTACCCGTTAGCGCAATCGTCTTCATGCCTTTTGCTTGGGCTGCTTCAATCGCTTTTAAGATGTTACCTGAGTTACCAGAAGTCGATAGACCGAACAGAACATCACCTTTGCGACCCACTGCTTCTACGTAACGTGAGAAGACAAAGTCATAGCCAAAGTCGTTACTTACGCAAGAAAGGTGGCTTGGATCTGAAATAGCGATGCCAGCATAACCTGGACGGTTTTCACGGTAGCGACCTGTTAGCTCTTCTGCAAAGTGCATTGAGTCACAGTGCGAACCACCGTTACCACACGACAGCACTTTACCGTCTTGCTTGAAAGAATCAGCAATCATTTTCGCTGCTGCTTCGATTTGCGCGATGTTGTGATCATCACTTAAAAACTTGTTCAGAACTTCAGCAGCTTCGTTTAATTCACTTCTAATCAGATCTTGGTACATAAGACGTTCTCTTTATTATTTCGGCCAAAACAGTGAGGTTGAGCCTCTCGCTTAGCAAATTGTGCTGATGAGGCAATTGCCTTGCACATTTCATTACTCTGAGTTTACCCACAAACGAGAATTAGTGTCGATAGCGAACCACAAGATTTGGATTCTTCACGGTAATAAACTTGCTAACTTGCTTATGAAATCATCACCCAACTCTCAACTTTAGAATTTTAACTCTACTTAGATCACTTTTTGCTCAATGTTGTGTTTTACATTTCTTTAATATTTTGATTACACTTATGAGAACTGGTTAGACCTCTTACCAAAATACAGACGTACAACATAATTAAAGTCTGAGAAGGAAAAAACATATGGACATCTTGCTCTCAATCGTAGCGATGACAGTTGTGTTAGGCATTACGCTTTACCACAGAATGTCACTCGTGAAATCCGTCAGCCTGCTAACAGCTGCCATGCTAGCACTGACTATCGCAGGCTCAGTTGGTTTTATTGGCTGGGTACTTTACGTTCTTGCCGTTGCAGTGTTCGCGGTTTCTAGCATTCGTCAATCCCTCATTAGCCGAAAAGCACTTGCTCTGTTTAAGAAAGTCCTACCTGCTATGTCTCAAACCGAAAAAGAAGCATTAGACGCCGGTACAGTGTGGTGGGAAGCAGAACTATTTAAGGGCAAACCTGAATGGCAAAAACTTCATGCCATCAAAGCTCCTAAATTAAGTAAAGAAGAGCAAGACTTCTTAGACGGTCCTGTAAACGAAGTGTGCGCCATGGTTAGTGACTTTCAGGTAACGCACGAACTTGCAGATTTACCACCAGAAGTGTGGCAATACCTTAAGGACAATAAGTTCTTCGCCATGATCATCAAGAAGAAATACGGCGGTCTTGAGTTCTCTGCATACGCTCAATCTTTGGTATTACAAAAACTAACCGGCGTTTCTGGCGTTTTGTCATCTACCGTTGGTGTTCCAAACTCGTTAGGTCCCGGTGAACTACTGCAACACTACGGCACTGAAGAGCAGAAAAACCACTACTTACCCCGTCTTGCTGAAGGTAAAGAAATCCCATGTTTCGCATTAACTAGCCCAGAAGCAGGTTCCGATGCAGGCTCAATCCCAGATTACGGTATTGTATGTAAAGGCGAATGGGAAGGCGAAGAAGTGCTTGGTATGCGCTTAACATGGAACAAGCGCTACATCACTCTTGCTCCTGTCGCAACGGTACTTGGTCTTGCTTTTAAACTGCGTGATCCTGATGGCTTGCTAGGCGACCAAAAAGAGTTGGGCATCACCTGTGCGCTTATTCCAACGGACCTAAAAGGCGTTGAGATCGGCAATCGTCACTTCCCGCTTAATGTACCATTCCAAAACGGTCCAACCCGCGGTAAAGACATTTTCGTTCCGATGGATTTCATTATTGGTGGCGAGAAAATGGCAGGTCAAGGCTGGCGTATGCTGGTTGAATGTCTGTCAGTTGGTCGAGGTATCACACTGCCTTCTAACTCAACTGGTGGAATCAAAACTGCCGCGATGGCGACAGGTGCTTACTCACGTATTCGTCGTCAGTTCAAACAACCTATCGGTCATATGGAAGGCGTAGAAGAACCATTAGCACGCCTAGGTGGTAATGCTTACGTTATGGATGCGGCAAGCAACTTAACTGTAGCTGGTATTGACCTTGGTGAAAAACCTTCGGTTATCTCGGCTATCGTGAAATATCACTGTACTCACCGTGGGCAGCAAAGCATCATCGACGCGATGGACATCGTAGGTGGTAAAGGTATCTGTATGGGTCCTTCTAACTTCCTAGCGCGTGGTTACCAAGGTGCGCCAATCGCGGTAACGGTAGAAGGTGCAAACATCTTAACTCGTTCAATGATCATCTTTGGTCAAGGTGCGATTCGTTGTCACCCGTATGTTCTTGAAGAGATGAACGCGGCTTACTCTGACGCACGCGATGCGGTTGAGAAATTCGATAAAGCGCTAGCGGGTCATGTCAGCTTCACCATGAGTAATCTCGTTCGCAGTATCTGGTTTGGTCTAAGTGATGGTCTGGGTTCCTCATCACCAACTAAAGATGCAACTAAGCGTTACTACCAGCAATTGAACCGTTACAGTGCAAACCTTGCTCTGCTATCGGATATCTCAATGGCGGTGCTAGGTGGCTCATTGAAACGTAAAGAGCGTCTGTCTGCACGTCTTGGCGACATTCTAAGTCAGCTGTACCTTGGCTCTGCAACCCTAAAACGCTTTGAGCAAGATGGTCGTCCGGTTGAAGACCTACCGCTAGTACACTGGGGCTTACAAGACAGCTTGAAGCAGACTGAAGCGGCGATTGATGAGTTCCTAGCGAACTTCCCTAATAAAGTGATCGGTCGCGCACTGCGTGTATTGATCATGCCATTTGGTCGTGTACGTAAAGCACCAAGTGATAAGTTAGACAGCAAAGTAGCTCGTATTCTACAAACGCCAAGTGCAACACGTTCACGCATTGGTCGTGGTCAGTACCTAGAACCAACTGAGCACAATGCAGCAGGTAAAATTGAGCTAGCACTGTCTGTGATTCTTCAAGCTGAGCCTGTGTTCGACAAGGTATGTAAAGCGCAAGGCAAACGCCGCCCATTCCTACGTTTGGATATGATCGCTCAAGAAGGTTTAGAGCAAGGTGTAATCACTCAAGAAGAAGCGGATCTGTTGAGAGAAGCAGAGCAGCATCGTCTAGACACCATCAACGTAGACGACTTTGAGCCAGAGCTATTAGCCGCAAAGCCGCTTTACCCTCAGATGGAGCACGTCGCTTAAGCAGGTAATCACTTAAACGAAAAATAGAAAAGCAAAACGGGAGCTAAGGCTCCCGTTTTTTATTGAATCTCTGCTTCGCACAACACGGCGCTCGCAAAGTCTTAGAACGCTGATAGCAGATTCTTAGTCTCGCTGGAGCTCGCTAGAATGACGGTTTACTTTGAGTTACCAGGTTACTATACGCACAGTGTTCCTAGGTTTTCGTCATTCTGAACAGTGAGGAACGAACGTGATTCAGAATCTACTTTCCACGTGCTCCTTAGATGAGGACGCCCCAAAGCCCTAGAGCGCTGATAGCAGATTCTTGGTCTCGCTGAAGCTCGTGAGAATGACGCTTTACTCTGAGTTGTCAGGTTACTATGTGCACAATGTTCCTAGGTTTTCGTCATTCTGAACAGTGAGGAACGAACGTGATTCAGAATCTACTTTCCACGTGTTCCTTAGATAATGACGCCCCCAAAGTCCTAGAGTGCTGATAGCAGATTCTTAGTCTCGCGAGAATGACGGTTTACTTTGAGTTATCAAGTGACTGCACGCACAGTGTTCCTAGGTTTTCGTCATTCTGAACAGTGAGGAACGAACGTGATTCAGAATCTACTTTCCACGTGTTCCTTAGATAATGACGCCCCAAAGCCATAGAGCGCTGATAGCAGATTCTTAGTCTCGTTGAAGCTCGCTAGAATGACGGTTTACTT
>NZ_JAMZAM010000018.1:0-26704 GCF_024181835.1 Vibrio sp. Y29_XK_CS5 | reverse complement strand
GAGCGGTCATCGCTGATACGTTAGTGTTTACATTCACTGCCATGGTGATTTCTCCAATTGATTTTCCGATGTAGCGGTTTCCGACGTCTCGGAAAACCAAGTAGTTCTCTCAAAGTTACTTTTATTAACGGCGCATACCCTGATTTCTTTAGGAAAAAATTTAGATATTTTTTAAAAAATTTCATTTGGAGGGGTAATCGTGACGAAGCAGATAAAAAAGCAAAAAAACTTCAAATTATCGCTAAAGCTTCTTTTCTCGCTGTCGATACAGGCTGATTTTGTCTTGAAATTACGAAGTAGAATGCCTTAGCCAAGTAAGGTTAAAGCAAGGTTTGGGGCTTGTTTTGCTTGTGCAAGAATAGAGGTGCTTACCTGCTGCAGAATTTGTTGCTTCACCATTTGCGTGGTTTCTTTGGCGTAGTCAGTATCTTGAATGCGGCTGTTCGATGCTGCTAGGTTTTCGTGGATGTTATCCAGATTATTGATCGCATGATTAAAGCGATTTTGATACGCGCCTAGCTCTGCACGATGGCTATCAACGTACTTCATCGCAGTATCAAGGACAGCCACAGCTTGTTGAGCGCCACCGACAGACGTAATGTCAATGTTATCAACCGCATCGTACCCTTTCAGCTGTAAACCCAGCTCACTAGCTAAATCACCTGAGAACGATAAAGTTCCCGAGGTTTCTTCACCAGCCATAAACAACTGCAACTGACCCTTTTCATTCACTGACGCCGTAACTTTGTCCGTCTGACCATTGATATAAGTCGCAAGCTCCTCGATATCATCACCAGCTTTAGCATTAATTTGGATGGTTTCCGTTTCACCAAAACGATTATTAAATGACATGCTAAGATCATTCGCACCGTCTTTTACTTTCCAATCAGAGTTTGCACGTCCGTTTGCAATGTAACTAAAACCGCCCATATCAATGCCATCACTGCGCATCGACTTTAATTCAACTTGCACGGCTTCACCTGACGCAGCGCCAATTTGAAATGCCGACTTGCCAAAGCTGCCATTAAGCAGTTTACGACCACCAAAAGAGGTAGTTTCTGCAATGCGGTTTAGCTCATCGTTAAGTGCAGAAACTTCTTCCTGCAGTGCTGTACGTTCTGCTTTGCTGTTTGAACCGTTAGCAGATTGGAGTGACAAATCACGCATGCGCTGCATGATATTAGTCACTTCATTCATCGCGCCTTCCGCAGTTTGCATAATGGAAATGCCGTCGTTCGCGTTACGCACGGCAACATCCAAACCACGCATTTGCGATTGCAAGCGGTTGGAGATTTGCAGGCCCGCAGCGTCATCCTTTGCACTGTTAATACGCTTCCCTGAAGACAAACGCTCCATGGATTGGTTCAGCATGTCAGTTGCACTGGTCAAATGACGCTGTGCGACAAGTGCTGCCACATTGGTATTAACGGTGATCGCCACAAATATTGGTCCTGAAATTAAGGCTTTGGATACTTATCGACCAAATTGCAGAAAAGTTTAGTGGTTTTTGAGAAAAGAGATGGAGAAACAAAAAGGCGGAGCGTTGTGCTGATAGGTCAGCGTAAACAATAAGCTTACGCTGACTGTGTAGGATTAGAGTGCTTCTGCCGGCTTGGCAGATTTACGCGTAAGGTCTTTTGGCGTCTCTTGCGTCGTAATATGGTCGTATTTCTCGGTCAGATGGTCCTGAATTTTTTGGTGGTAAGCACCGTTGAGTTTGTAGAAGCGGAAGTACACAACCAAAGCGATAGCGAAGAAGAACGCTGGCAGCCCAACCATGATGCATTGCATGCCAAAGACGGTTTCAGGGCTTTGTTCCATGTTCGGTACATAATCCACTGCGGTCAGTGCGATACCAATGAAGAAAGCCGCAAAAGCTGAACCGGCTTTAACCACCAGCGTTTGTACTGAGTAAGCAATACTCTCGCAGCGTGAACCTAGCTTGTACTCACCATAGTCCACTGTATCCGCCACCATAATGACATTCAGCACCCAAAATAGCGCCGTACCGATTTGCAATAACACGCCCGCTGTAGAAATCAGCAGAATGCTTTGTTTGTCGTACATGCCTACGTAGATAAGGACTGCACTGCCTAAGATTGGAAAGCTAGACGCACATGCCCATAACACTCGACGTGAAAACATTTGCGCCAATTTAGGGAACAACACCAGTGTAATTAGGTTCGCGATACCAGCGTAAGCCATGTAGTAAGGGAAAAGTTCCTCATTTCCGACCACATACGTGAAGTAGTAAACCGCAAATGCTGTGATGATGTTGGTTGCGAGGTTGTATGATAGTGCCATACAAAGCACGCTCGTTAACTGGTCATTTTTGTAGATAAGCGAGAGGAGCTTCTTCAGTGAGACTTTTTCTTCAGGTTTCGTCACGTCAAGGTTGCTAGTTGAGTAACGCTCTTTCACGTTACGTAACGTGATATACGTTGAGACAAGGAAACAACCGACAAGCAAAATCGCAAACACTTGGAAGCCAAATCCTTTGTCGTCGCCACCGACATAATTGACGAACGGCATTGCGATAGCGGCGGTAACAATCCATGCGAGACTAGCAAAGAATCGAGGGTATGGCACAAGCTCTTCACGCTCACGTTTGTCCAGAGTGAGTGTTGGAACCAGTGACCAGAAAGGAATATCCATTAAGGTGTAGGTCATGCCCCATAAAATGTAAGTCACTGCTGCATAAGCAATAAGCCATGGTCCTTCGATGTGATGCGCACTAAACAGCATGAGCAACACCACTGAGTTGGTGATGGTGCCAATTAAAATCCAAGGTTTAAATTTACCCCAACGTGTGCGGGTATTGTTCACGATCCAACCCATAATTGGGTCATTCACTGCATCCCAAATACGCGCAATTAAGAAGATGGTTCCCACCACGGCAGCCGAAATACCAACAACATCGGTGTAGTAGAACATCAAGTACATGTAAACGATGGTGATAGCGAAGTCTTTACCAAATGCGCCAAAGCCGTAGCTTAGCTTGGTATTCATAGAGATACTCATTTGTTACTCCTTACGCCCCCTCATCGAGAAGGCGCAGTATATTCACGTTATTGTCGTTTTTATTGATATTGGTTTTGTGATTCAGGATTTACTGATGTACCCACGCTGGCAACCAACCTTCGTGTGCTTCAATCAAGTCATCAACAAGGGCATAAATCTCTTCGAGTCCAAGCACTGCCGCGGTATGAGGATCAAGCATGGCAGCATGATAGATACGATCTCGGTTCTCAGTGAGGATGGCTTCCGTCAGCAGAGTCTGAACATTGATGTTGGTCTGCATTAATGCCGCTAAGTGATTTGGTAATCGACCAGCTTTGATAGGTTGAATGCCGTTTGCGTCCACCAGACAAGCCACTTCCACACAACAACCTTGTGGCAAGTTGTCAATTAACGCTTCATTCTTCACGTTGCCGTAGATAACACTTGGCGTGCCTGTCCAAATCGAGTTCATGATGGTGCTCGCGTATTCATGCGACTCTTTGACAGTGATTTGATCCGCGTTTTTGAAGTCTTCGAGGTCTTTTTTCCAATCAGCAATTTGTTCTACACAACGTTTAGGATATTCATCCAATGGCACTTTATAACGTTCGATCAGATCTGGGCGATTTGGTTTGATGAAATATGGGGTGTATTCAGAAAAATGTTCTGATGATTCCGTTACGAAGTAGCCCAGCTTCTTAAACATCTCGTAGCGGACTAAGTTGGTGCAACGACCGTTGTGATGCAAACCCGGCTTCGGCGCTTTGCCTGATTCAAATGCCTCAAGCAAATCAGGATAAATGTCGACATACTCCCCCTGCTCGTTTTTCTTTTCGAACGTCAGGTAATAAGCCATGTGGTTTATGCCAGCACAGGTGTAACGAAGGTCTGAATATTCGATATCAAGGTCGCGAGCCAGCTCCTCCGCCGTCCCTTGCACGGAATGGCACAAGCCCACTTGTTTGATGTGAGGGTATTTCTCATACATCGCCCATGTGTTCATTGCCATTGGGTTAACGTAGTTGAGCATGGTGGCATTTGGACACACTTCAGTCATGTCTTCACACACGCTCCAAAGGTGAGGAATCGTGCGCAGTGAGCGCATGATGCCGCCTGGGCCTAAGGTGTCGGCGATGGTTTGCTCCACACCGTGACGCTTACAAACCTCAAAGTCCGTTACAGTGCATGGCTCATATCCACCGATTTGGAATGCGATGACGACAAAGTCTGCACCTTGCAATGCTTCTTTTTGGTTTAAGTGACAAGTGATCGTACCCGTCGCACCGGATGATTCCATCAACTTGCTTACTACTAGGTGTGATTCCTCCAAGCGGATTTCATCAATATCCATCAAGGCAATTTGCGCCCCTTTGAATGCCGGCTTATGAAACACATCGCCAAGAATGTTCTTCACAAAAATCGTAGAACCCGCACCGATGAATGTGATTTTAGGGCTTCTCATAGTTGAATCCTTTTTGCTTTCATACTTTTGTTTCGATGCATTTAAGCTACACCTGTCGCAAGGCCGAATTCGTCTCAGATAAACCAATCACTCTCCCGTTTCCTAATATTTAAAATCAACCAATAAAAAATCTTAGGAAATGGGATATTTTTGTATAAATCACGGATAAAGAAGGTGGGAAGATACGCTGAGGCTAGTTATTACGGCGATTTAAGTCACATAACCAAAATCTTATAAAACAGAGTAATTAGTGTTTTTGAAGCTGTTCTGAGTTTTGTTTCAACAGATTTAGTACAAATAACTTATACAGTTTCCTAAGAGGTGGGCGATGGCGAAGGTAGAGTCCAAGGCAGAGTTAGATACATTGAAAGTGGTGATTCAAGATAAGTATTCTTCCGAAACGGTTTCTGTAAGCCCACTTTCGCTGTACTCATCCTATGAAAAAATCGATATCGAGCTTAGACCGCCCCACTCTATGCCGGGTTATCACTGGCACGGACAAGTAGAGGTCAACATTCCTTTTGGTGATGATGTCGAGTACATCATTAATGGCAGTCCAGTCGTGGTGAAAGCAGGCTCGATAGGATTGTTTTGGGCGTCAGTTCCTCATAGGCTCACCAATCCGGGCAAAAGTCATAATATGGGGATCATCAATATTCCGATTCACCACTTTATGTCTTGGACGCTAAATCGAGACTTCGTCAATCAGATCACCCATGGTTGTGTGCTGCAATCAAACGCCAGTTCATTAGTCAGTGAGTTTGAGTTAGCACGCTGGGCAGAAGAAATAAACCACTCTTCGGAAAGTCGCCAGCAATTAGCGATTGATGAAATTGGCTTGATGTTAAAAAGAATGTGTTTAGATGGCTGGCAACAACTGAGTATCAATCGACAAGAAAAATCGACCAAGAAAGGCGTCTCCAAACACTCGCAGTTTTACGTCAGTCAAATGCTGGAATACATTGCCACCCATCATAACCAGCCGGTCACGATAAAAGACATAGCAGAGCACATTGGGCTGCACACTAACTACGCGATGAACGTGTTCCAACGAACCATGCAGATGACCATCAAGCAATATATCACGGCAATGCGGATTAACCACGCCAGAGCACTGTTGAGTGATACTGACCGGACAATTTTAGATATTGCTTTAACGGTAGGTTTTAATTCTAGCAGCCGATTTTATGAGACTTTTCAGAATTATATTGGTGTAACGCCAACGCAATATCGCAAGAAGTCACGCGAAGATCATCGCTGGAGCAGTCACAGTACTAGCCCACTTTACGAACTAGAGAAAGGCGCTATTGATGGCAAAAGACCACTGACGGTCCGTTAGTCTTATCAGGCAAGAATGAGGGGAAACAAAAAAGGCAGATCACTCTGCCTTTTTAATCATTGGAGGGTTGGCGAAGAATTACTTAATCGCCAATTCCGCTAGCATTTCTTGTGAAGGAGCGAAGAAATATGCACCTGTTACTGCTTTGGTGAAACGAAGCAGTTGGTCAGTCTTACCATCGGTAACACCGTACATGCTCTCTAGCATCACTTTGATGTTGTGGATAGTGTTGCAGTAAGAGATGAACAGAAGACCATGTGCGCCAGTTACTGTGCCGTACGGCAAGCTGTGACGAACGATCTTAAGACCTTTGCCTTCTTCTTTGATGTCTACACGACCTACGTGAGAAGCCGCTGGCACGTCTTCTAACTCAATAGAATCTGGCTTAGTACGACCAATGACTTTCTCTTGTGCAGATACGTTCAAACGGTTCCATGCAGGCAAGTTGTGCTCAAAGCGTTGAACCATCACGTAGCTACCACCAGCGAAAGCGCCGTCTTTGATCAATGCAACGTCAGCACGCGCATCACCTTTCGGGTTTTCTGTGCCATCAACGAAATCCGTCATGTCACGAGCATCTAGGTAACGGTAACCGTAAGTTTCATCCACTACCGTCACATCTTCTGCAGTTTCAACTAAGAATTTACGCAGTACATAGAAGTGCAAATCGTGACGAGTTGAGTGACAGTGAATCAAGACATCCACGTCTGTTGCTGGCGCAAATACGTCACCTTCCCCCAACTCAGGGAAGTCGATCAACTCTTCTGGCATTTGCATGTTTAGATGCTGCCAAAAAGATTTCGTGAATGCGATAGAAATCGTTAAATCAGCACCTGGTTGGTTCGCATTGAGCTCATTTACTAGCTCAGGTAGCGCTTTTAGTTTTGCCAGTACATTTTCACGGTTTTGGTTCACTTTTAACTGAGTGTAAAGTGCAAATGGTCCTGCTTCAGGCACAATCGCCGTTTGAGCTTGTGACATTGAGATATCCTCTATACATTGCCCCATGCGGGAATTATTGTTTTTAATTTTTTGATGGCTGTTCTTCTTTGTGCTCAACTTGTGGCACGTTAAAGCAATCTTTTACCCATCTTCCATTTAGAAGATAGATCATAAACCAAGTTAACAAGGTAATTGTGAGCGCATTCGCCCAATTGAATACACCATGTTCGAGGTAGACATGATACATGGTCTGAGCCAGTTGAATACCGCACAAGATCAAAGTCATGGCACGACCATGCTGGGTAATTTGATTCACCCACCCTCGCTCTGGATGCCGCAAGCCCATTAACCACATCAATAATAGACTTGGGATACCCATCGATAGTCCGAGGTATAACGTATTAGAATCGGGGTACACAATCGATAGTATCTTGCTACCGCTGTCTCTACTCACTCCTGCCATGGCAAACACCACCCAAGAGCGCGCTAGGAACATCCATCCTAGCCATAACATAATCGGCGCTTTTAAAAATCCATGAGCGTCATATTGATCAAATGAGTAACGCACAATCTCGTCTTCTTAGTTTCATAAAAACGCCACTTTAACCGATCGTTTCAGAGTTGCAACCTAGCAAAGCTGAGAACTAAAGTTCATTTCATCATCGTACGCAGGTAAACTAGGTTTAGATTTACAGCGACGTCGATACGAAACATGAAAAAGAAAAACACAGCAGCACCCGTTCCTTCCCAAGAAACGCAAACTGAAGCGATGAAGATTGCAAAGTCCACTCAAAAACCCGGTCAAACGAAAGAGCAAACCAAACTGATTGCTCAGGGCATTGAGAAAGGCATCGCGCAGTATAAAAAACAGCAGAAAGAACGCAATCGACAAGCAGACAAAGCGAAGAAGAAACAACAGAGAGAAAAACAGCGTCAACGTGATGACGTCGTTGAACAAGAATCAGCAAATATTGAAGCACCAACGAGCAAACCAGCTGTATTACCTTGGGCACTATTGGTTCTGAGCTGGATTGGTTTCGCGGCTTACATCATGATGGGGAAATAATATGCAGCGTTATGTGATGATAGGAGGCATCGCATTGGCTTTGATGGGTTGTTCGTCACCATCAACGCGACCAACGGCATCAAGTGATGACGTTCAGATTCGCTTTGATAGCCAGTTCAATCCGGATCAATGCGAGTATTTAGGTGAAGTCACTGGCAGCGAAGGTCACTGGTACAGTTACTTGTTCTACACCAATGACGCCATGATGCATGGAGCCATGGTCGACCTAAAAAACAATGCAGTATTGCTCAATGCCGATACGGTTTACATGATCGCCCCACAAGACTTTGCTACTTCCTTCAGTGTGCTTGGTACTGCCTACCGCTGCCAATAAGCGTTTCCCAGACGTAAAAAAAGCCAGCAATTGCTGGCTTATGCACGAAATCCAAGACTGCTAGCGATATCTCCCTCTCGCTCAAGAACCCATTGACTGTCAAAAGGTCCCCAATCCGAAAGTTGGTAATAGCCGTCGTTATGACGTCGACCATCTTGAACGAAGATGAGTTCGATGCCGATCCCCGGTAATGCCTTGAGTACATCTTGAATAGTACGACGAGGCCACCCCGTTCTTTCGATCAATTTTGGTACATTTGGCCTTTCTAGGTTTTCCACCAACAAGGCCAAATATAGCCGCCTTGCAAAAACAGGACTCAATTCCATTGACACCTCCTAAAATTGTGCTGATTCATTATTTCTTTTTTGCTCAGCAAGATGTTGCGTTTGATCAATAACTCGACTTTTCCGTGCTATTTAGCCAAGTTTTTTATCATTCTTATCGCTGTTTGGTGGAGGAATGAACGACTGAGCACGGTCCAATAGAGCACTGACCTGTGAAATATTCGCCGCATGATTTTGTCACAGTGGTTGCTTCTTGATAGGATGCTTGAACAGCCAAAAACAATGCAAAATCGGGCGTTCCATAGCGCAAACCGATAAGTAAAGCACAAAGAGAAAAGGAAATAATATGACGATCACCATGTTCGGCATCCCAAACTGCGACACGATTAAAAAAGCCAAGAAATGGCTAGAAGCGGAAAACGTTGCTTTTGATTTTCACGACTACCGCAAACAAGGTATCGATGCGGCAATGGTGACTGAATTTTGTAACGCGCTGGGTTGGGAACAAGTATTGAATAAACGTGGCACGACTTTCCGACAGCTGACTCAAGAACAAAAAGATTCTCTTAACGAAGAAAACGCAATCGCGCTGCTAGTAGAAAACCCAGCGATGATTAAGCGCCCAATCTTGAAAGTTGAAGACCAACTTCATATTGGTTTCAAAGCAGACCAATACGCGACCATTTTTAACTCTTAATTAAAGGAACAATCAAGGATGACAGACAGTCCAGTACTGGCACTCGCTAAAGACCTGATCAGCCGCCAGTCCGTAACGCCTGAAGATGCAGGCTGTCAGGAAGTAATGATCGAGCGATTAAAAGCGCTTGGTTTTGAAATCGAAGTGATGGTGTTTGAAGACACAACAAACTTCTGGGCTCGCCGAGGTACAGAAGCACCACTGTTTGCTTTCGCCGGACACACAGATGTCGTGCCAGCAGGCAAATTGGAGCAATGGGACACACCTCCTTTTGAACCAACCATTATCGACGGTTACCTTCACGGGCGTGGCGCAGCAGACATGAAAGGCTCTCTAGCTTGTATGGTGGTCGCGGTTGAACGCTTTATTGCAGAAAACCCAGACCATAAAGGTTCGATTGGCTTTTTGATCACTTCAGACGAGGAAGGTCCTTTCATTAATGGCACCGTTCGCGTCGTTGAAACGCTCATGGCTCGTGGCGAGAACATCGACATGTGCATCGTTGGTGAGCCTTCAAGCACTGAAGTTGTGGGAGATGTAGTTAAGAATGGTCGTCGTGGCTCAATCACGGGTGATTTAACGGTAAAAGGAACACAAGGTCACGTGGCGTACCCTCACCTTGCTAATAATCCGGTTCATGAATCACTATTAGCCATTCATGAACTTGCTACGACAGAATGGGACCAAGGCAACGATTACTTCCCACCGACAAGCTTCCAAATCCCGAATGTCTCTGCTGGTACTGGTGCATCGAATGTGATTCCTGGCGAATTTAACGTGCAGTTCAACCTGCGCTTTAGCACAGAACTCAGCAACGAAATCATTGTTGACCGCGTGACCCAAACACTCGACAAACACGATTTAAACTACGATCTGAAATGGACATTCAATGGTGACCCGTTCCTCACCGATACTGGAGCATTGCTTGACGCAGTCGTTGCTGCCGTCGATGAAGTCAACAGCACGAAGCCTGCGTTGCTCACCACTGGCGGAACGTCTGATGGTCGATTTATCGCACGCATGGGCGGTCAGGTGGTTGAGCTTGGTCCGGTGAACGCGACTATCCACAAAGTGAACGAATGTGTAAAAGTCGATGACCTTGAGAAATTAACGGACATGTACCAAAACACGTTGAAACACTTACTCGCACAATAGTGTCATAACGAAACATGCAACAATTAACGAGAGTGCCATGACGCCAGAGCAACTTACCGGAATGACCGATTCCCATCTGCAATCCACATTAGTGGGTCAAAAAGCCTTTCTGCTTCACCCTGAAGTGGCTGACGACTTACTAAACATGATTGAAGCCGCCACACAATCAGGCTTTAAGATGGAGATCGCCAGTGGGTTCCGTGACTTTAACCGTCAGAAAGCAATCTGGAACGGTAAGTTTGCAGGTGAACTGAAGATCCTCGATTCCGATTCGCAACCGCTCGACAAAACTCTACTCAATGACGAAGAAAAGCTCACTGCGATTCTTCGTTGGTCCGCCTTACCCGGAGGCAGTCGCCATCATTGGGGGTGTGATTTTGATGTTTATGCGCGTAACTTATTACCCGCTGATACACAATTACAATTGGAACCATGGGAGTATCTCGAAGGTCATCAGCGTGCTTTCTATCAATGGTTAGTCGATAACCTCGATAGCTTTGGGTTCTTTTTCCCTTATCAACAAGACTTAGGCGGTGTCGCCATCGAACCTTGGCACATCAGCCACAAATCTGTAGGGCAACAATGCCTGTCATTGTTAACACCAGAGTTGCTGAAAACTCAGTTAATTAAGCAAAATCAGATCGACAGCATTGCAGGGATGGATGTCATATTGAATAATTTGGATAAGGTTATCACCCAATTTATTCACAACATCACGCCGCCGGAGGCTCTATGATCGAAATTCTCACCAACCCCTGGGTCATTATCATCATAGTGCTCAGTATCGTGGTTGGTAACATTGCTGCGCTTAAGTACACCGCAAAAATGAAGTTTGGTCAGATGGATAAAAGTCGAAAAAACGATTTAGATAAGCTGAACGAACTAGACAAAGAACGCTATGGAGAGGAAAGCGAGAAGAAAGACGAAAATCGCTAATCTCTCGCACTTGATGCACTCTTCAACATTTGACATCAAGTAAGCAATCAAAAAGGGACCATTGCGGTCCCTTTTTTACTATTCAAATCTACTTATTTGTAGTGAAGTTAGTCTTTCACAACCGCAGCTAGTACTGGCGCAAGTGATTTCAAGAACTCTTCTTCTACTGGCTTACCAGACGAATCAGTAATGTTGATAGAAGTACGGTTACCTAGATCACCAAGCAAGAAGGTGTAAGTACCAGAGTTTAGATCGATTGGCTTAACACCAATGTCATTCCAGAACGCATCATCCGGTGACGCGTATTTCGCTGTCACTGTACCTTGCGACTGACTGCGCTCTTCAATCTTAAAGCCCATCTTCGGCATGATATCAGGCAGACGGTTCCACACGACATTGTATTGTGCACGAGCAATGATAACTGGCAGACCACTGCGATCTTTACCCATGGTAATTGGGATGTGTTTCACTAGCTCTTGTGCTTTACGTTGCGCTTCTTCACGTACGTGTTGGTCGTAGCGTGCCGTTACCAAGTTGGTCATGAACACGTTGTAACGCTCACGGTTAGTACGTGTCACTTCTTTGACTTGGTTGCCTTCACGCCAGTCAATCAAGCTTACCTTGAAGCCATGACGACCATTCATCTCACCGCGAGTAATCTCGTAGCGGCTGCCGATTTCCATCTCTTCATCAGGAGAGTTCCAAGTCACCCAACCTGTTTCGATGCGGTTATCCGTTTGGCTTTCAACTGGGATCTTGTTCTCTGCAACCATCTCTTGAACGGTCTTCCAAACTTTATCCAGTTCATCCTTACGAAGCAGCCATAGTGTTACTTCACCGTCGCTACTGCGATCTAGGCGAGCACCAGGGATCAATTCCAATACTTGCTGAGGCGGACGAATATCAACATCTTTACCAATACCACCAGCGTAGTTTCCTTCAGGAATACGGTAGTTCGGGTAAAACTGAGGTTGAGCACCTGCCGGTACACTCCACTCTTCAAGAGCAGGCGTGTTCAAATACTCGAAGTCGTCCTTTGCTTGACGACGCTGATTGGCACCACCTGAACAGGCAGTCAATACGAATACAGCTAGTGAGCTTAACACTAACTGGCTTGAAAGCTTCATTTATACTCCTAAAACACTGAGGGCTTTACCACCCTCAGCATGAACTTCAATCCTAGTAAATACCGGCGTCTGTTAGCGCTTGTTCCACAACTGGCTGCGATTTTTCAGAAAGTGGGGTTAAAGGAAGACGCAGCTCACCCTCTTCAATCAAACCAAGCTTATGTGCTGCCCATTTCACTGGGATCGGGCTTGATTCAACGAATAGGTTTTTATGCAGAGTCATCAGACGATCGTTGATCGCTTCTGCTTCTTCAAATTTACCTTCACCTGCCAAATGGAACATGTCTGCCATGTCTTTAGCCGCGATATTGTTCGTTACTGAGATAACGCCGTGACCGCCTAGTTTAACAAATTCTAGACCCGTCGCATCATCACCACTTAGTAAGATAAAATCTTCGCCACAAAGTTCACGGTGAAGTGCAATTCGGCTTAAATCACCCGTCGCATCCTTCAATGCCACGATATTATCAAGCTTTGACAGGCGTGCCACTGTCTCAGGCGACATATCTACCGCAGTACGACCCGGTACATTGTACAAAATTAGAGGTACATCACTCGCTTCTGCGATTGCTTTGTAGTGTTGGAACAAACCTTCTTGAGTTGGTTTGTTGTAGTAAGGCGTTACACTCAGGAAGCCTGCAATACCAGAATCAGCCAATAATTTGCTAAATGTAACTGCTTCGTGGGTTGCATTTGCTCCCGTACCAGCAATCACTGGGATACGACCGTTTGCGAATTCAACGGTTTTATTTACGACCTTTACATGCTCTTCAATGGTTAGAGTCGCTGACTCACCAGTGGTGCCAACTGCAACAATACCGTCTGTACCAGCTTCAACATGGTACTCAACAAGCTTTTGTAGACTATCAAAGTCTACTTCACCATCTGCTTTTAGTGGTGTAATCAGCGCTACGATACTTCCTGAAAACATGTTTATCTCCCTCATTTAACTCTTTCTGCATGGTACTGTAATGCGATTGAAAAACACAAGAGCGTAAACTCGCTTACAAAGTACAAATGAATGAATAATTATCAGTTGTTAGAGGTCTAGCAACTAAAATGTGAATTTTGTTCTCAATCCTAGCCATTCTGATAATCGTGTTCGTTGCAGCAAGGATTTCTCACCGCTTTCAATTAGGCGCGGAATATACTCTCTCGCCGAGAAGCTCAAGTCAGCGTTGAGTGAATTAATAGTGCACGCAATCAGCAAACTGTTCACTAAATCAACAAAGCGTTTTAACAAGTTTAAAAAAAGAACTGACTCGACATTTCTACTCCATATCTGTGCTAACATCTCTCTATTGAAGAAAGGACAAGAAGCTCATTTATGAAGCAACATCTGGTACTTACAGCGGTTGGAACGGATCGTCCGGGCATATGTAACCAAGTGGTTAAGCTCGTCACACAAGCTGGCTGTAACATTGTCGATAGCCGTATCGCTATCTTTGGTAACGAATTTACCCTTATCATGCTGCTTACTGGTAACGCCAGTAATGTCACTCGTGTCGAAACGCAATTGCCACTTCTTGGGCAAGAACACGACCTCATCACCATCATGAAACGCACATCAGCCCATGAGTTGCTCGATAACAGTTACACCATGGAAGTGTTTATTGAATCAGAAGACCGCATCGGTTTAACCGAGAAGTTTACGCAATTCTTTGCCGATAAACAGATTGGCCTACAATCACTTAGTGCGCAAACAATCAGTAAATCAAAGATCCAGCTGGATGCCGACCAATTCCACATTGCAATCACCGCTTCAGTAAGTGCAGATTGTAACTTGATGCAATTACAAGAAGATTTCGATGAACTTTGTAACACGCTCAACGTACAAGGTTCTCTGAATTTCATTAAAAACAATCTATAAGTAAAGGAAATAATGATGAATACGCTGACAGCAGGCACGCCAGCGCCAGCCTTCTCTTTGCTCGACCAAGATGGCAACACCGTTTCTCTCGGTGACTTCAAAGGTAAGAAAGTACTGTTTTACTTCTACCCAAAAGCGATGACACCAGGTTGTACGACTCAAGCAAAAGGTCTGCGTGATGTAAAAGCAGAACTAGACGCACACAACGTTGTGGTATTGGGTGTGAGTATCGATCCAGTAAAACGCCTAGGTAAGTTCATTGAGCGCGACGAGCTAAACTTCACGCTACTTTCTGACGAAGACCATGCCATTGCTGACCAGTTTGGTGTTTGGGGCGAGAAGAAGTTTACCCTTAGAAAAAAAGAATGACAAAAAACCTTGATGTATTTTTATGACAAATCTATCTTTGATGTGTGGGTAGCATATCGAGGATTGTTTTGTGATAGAAACGTACAAAGAAAAATGTTCTGATGTTTATGATGACTACCGACTTCTTTCTATCGAAGTCGATACATTGGCAAAGCTTAAAGTCTTTACAAATACTGATACTGAACCAGGAGAAGTGACATACTCTCCCGACCTCTCTCCTTCCAATCTAGAATCACGCATAAAGAAAACCGATATCATCGTTGCCCCTGACGGTAGGGTGGTTTACCCACAATCTCTTTACCTAGTATCTAAATTGCGTGGTGAAGCGGCGGTAAAAGACACAGGTTCAATTGCAAAAGGTTTGCTGGCTTTCACTCGGTATTTAGATTCGACTCACTACTCTCAAGTTGATGAAGATGGTCATGAAATACCATGCGAATATCTAACGTATAAAACACTATCAAAGTACGAAGAGGAAGGCGCCCCTTGGCGTTTTGCTGAGTTCCTGCTTGCGAACTGCAATGATATTGAGGGTTCTAGTGGCAGCGAGGCTTTTAGTTTATCTACCGCACGCACCTATATGGGCGTAGTAATTGGTTTCTATAAGTGGATGCAGAAATACGGCTACATCAAAAAGAACGATGACAATATCGTTACCCACTACACCATAGAAACAGTCCATCAGGAGTTAAACCAGCACGATATGCTGGCTCATACAAAATCTGGCTCTCAACGTACCTATGAAACGTCCAATATCATGAAGATGTTTCCTAAAAAACAAAATACGCCTGCTCATAAAAAACTCAAGCCGATGCACCCTGAACACAAGTCTTTATTTAATGAACATATAGTGTCACTCCCAAAGACGACAAAGCTCATCTTTCGCCTATGTGTTGAAGCAGGACTTAGAATTGATGAAGCCATTCACTTCCCCGCTCACAATATCGGTAACGCTGACTTCGGTGATTTAGAAACTGTACCTGTCAATATTACTCACACTAAAGGCAGTAAGGCGCGTACCGTAGAAATTCCCATAGAGCTGTACGAAGAGCTAGAGATACACAAAGAAAGTCATACGCAACTTAAAAACCTAAACAAGCGCAATGAGCTTATTCAGGCAGGCAGCGCAATAGACACCGTTGAGTACCTATTTCTTTCAAACAAAGGTGTGCCTTACTCAGCCAATACCTTAGAAACGCACTTTTCAAACCTTAGAAAGCAGATTCGCGAAGTGGATTCCTCTTGGTATTACCGAATTCATGATTTACGTTCTACCTTTGCGACCCACTGGCTTTGGGAGGAATCAAAAGAGCGAAGTGTTAGTTATGACTACCTTATGGGTGAGTTAGCAGAATTGATGGGGCATGTCAGTACATCGACCACTGAAAAGTACATTCAGTACATGAATAAACTGGACGACCAAATCAGCACAGCTAAGGCTAAAAACCTCAAAATAAACGGAGGTTGGTCGTAATGGCGAAAAGTAAAATCGCAAAACAGTCCAAATCCGTCAAGCGTGTGCGAAACAACCAAAACGTTGTTCCTTTGAACCTTGAGATTCCTTATAAGCACTCTAAATCAACAAAAGTAGAGCAGTTCGATGTTTCTCACCTATTACATTTAGGGTGTAACAAAGAAAACAAAAAAATAGACAGTCGAACCGTATTTATCAGGTCTTTTTGCAAAAAAGCTCAACAATATGTCAAGAATGGTAAGTCAGCAAAATCCGTCACAAGGCACTTCGAGACCTTACGCGCTTACCTTTCTTTTTGTGATGCGATAAATGCTGCCCCATTCACCGAAAATGGCTATTTGAAATATGCTGGCAACGATGGAGAGTTAAGGCATCGCATCAAGACATTTACCCCTTCAAAACGCCTGTGGGAATACAATGATGGTGATGAGTTAGGCATTAAAGAATCAAGCGCATCTGGAATACTTTCATCACTTCGCACTGCACTTGAATGGTGCGGTTTATCTGTTTCCGATTGGGCTAATAATCACCGAGGGTTTGGAGGGGAAAGGGCACCCTTTAAGGGGTACTCTGATGAAGAAGAAAAGCTTCTAGTAGAACGATTAGAAGCATTATTTTTCACCCTTGCGCCTCAGCTCATTGCTGCGAAAGAAAGCAGCACACCTTTACCCGACACCCTACCTCTTATCATTAGCCTTGGCTTGAATGAGGAAACACTTCAAATTCCGACTTCATTAGAAGTGAGAAAAGGAGTGCCCAAAAAAAATGGCACTGCTGTTAATCCAGCCTCAGCTTTTAACCTTGCGATGGGCGCTGCCTATCATTTAATGTGTTTTTTCACCTCACTGAATGACAGCAACATTCGTCAAATTGCCCACCCCATTGATGTTAAAACATCAGAGCGAGATAAGAGCTTACAAGTAGTCAAGGTCTCAAGCTATAAGGCACGTTCAAGCAGCGAAGTCGATGCCCTTTTGGTGGGGGAGTCGTTTGACGTTGATAAGCGCGATGGCGTGAAGTTTATAAAGCTGCTAGAGCGGTTATCCAAACTCTACGGCAGTGGTGAGGATGGCTCTGAGTTACTTTTTACTCTCAACGATAACGCAGAGGTCACTGATGCCTTTAATTTAAGAGAGGTGAATAAGAAGCTCTTTAACCAATTGCACCTGCTATCGCCCTATCGAGCGGGCAACCTGCCTTGGTTTAAAGAGTTGTTTTACGCCTACCGAAACCAACAAACCATCACGCTAAAAAAGACCGTGAGTCATTTAGGTCGCACGGTTGTGCTTAGAGAGGTAGAACCAACTTCCAAAACTGTGGCTGGGAAAATGGCGACCAACAGTGCCTACTGCATTTTGTCTTGTTACACCGACTTGCCACTTAAAGGGATTTTACTACCACTTACCTACTCCGAAATTGATAGCAATGGCAATGTTACCGTTTCTTTTAACTATAGAAGTGGCGAAGTTGGGTATTTCAAAGTTCCCGCTTCTGATTTAACGCTTATTAAAGATATTGAGCAATTTGCGAAAGAAAAAGCAGACAGGCAGCCTAAGAGGCACGAACGAATGCTTTTAACAAGAACCTCTTCGAGGGGCGCTCCTCTTGATTGGGAAGGTATTAGCCCCATTTCGGGAAATCTCATGCATACTTGGTCTATTGAATCCAACCATTACTATATCTCCCTTCAATCAAGTCGCTGGCGAGAAATGAGCAGCAATCAAGCCTATGCGGAGGGCGGTATTCAAGCCGTTCAGAGCCTGCTCCAAAACAAACGAGACACAATAGAGAGAAGTTACGCAAACGGGCTTCCATCACTTAATAAAGTGATTCTCTCTCAAAGTATCGAAGTCATTGAAAACCTCTTTGATAATGACTTGGAGCAAGCAAAAGCTACTGTGACTGAAAGGCGCGGCATTCCGATACTGACATACGAGGAAGGTGAGAAAAAGCGTAAAACTAACCCCAATGGAATTGCTTGTGATGGGAAGCAAGTCATGATTGATGGTAAGAACACACAGCGAGAAACGAACTACACGCTAGGTGTGGATTTACCTTGCGCCGAGTTTGATATGTGCCACAAGTGCCAATCTGCCAAAGCGGTGGATGACGTTGACGCTATTTATAAGCTTATTTCAACCATCGATGTTTTTAAGGAAGGTCTTGATATGTTTCCTGACTCGAAAGGGGATGCTCTAGAAAGAATCGAAGCGTATGAGTATACGCTAGATGGAGCAAGTGACGATGTATTCGATGAAGCCATGAAAAAATTCAATACCCAAGGTCGTCATCCAAGGGTGTCCATCGACCATGCCATTCTATTGATGTAATTGCGGAGGCTCACATGATAAAACTCTCTGACCCAGAACACCAAAACAAGCTTCTTAAAGCGCAACAAAGCGTTGGCGCTCATACAAATTACTTAATGGATGTATTAAAGCCAGCGATAGAACGCGGGGATTGGGATGAACTCGAAGCGCTTGATATAGGCTTTACGGTGACAGGTGAATCATTAGGTAAAATTGGTAATAATGAGGCTTGGAAGAACTTGCAACCTCATTTTGAGCCGCAACCAGAGAGGTACCAAACCCTCGATTTTACCAACGATGGTAAAGTAATTGAGCGCAACCTAAAATTTGAGCTTATAACTCTCATCCTTAAAATGATGTGGCTTTCACCTCATAACCACTCCTTTGCCACTCTTTATACGGCGCTAACTGATCTAAAAAAAGTCATCAAGCCGCTTTTAAATGAAGGGTTTGACACACTATCAGCGCTTAACTTTGAACTACTCGAAACTTGGGTGCTAACGGGCTTTACCGATATCAACTTCAAAAGATCTAAAATTTACAACGGGTTAAATCGCCTTTACAAAGATGCCAAAGGTTTACCCTTTGAGGTTAATTTAAACAAAAAGCTTAGCGCCTCAGATTTTGGTTTAACTATTAAAGAAGCTAAACAATATACCGTCATTCCACAAAGGCTCTACTATATGGGGCTTCAAAAATCGGAAGAACTAATTAATCAGGCTTATGCTGTGCGTCACGAGCTAGAGCAACTGGCAGATTACATCACCTCGTATGTAGACAAAGCCTATGATGGTTATGCTAAGTATCTTGTCAGTGGTGAGGCTAGAAAAAAGAACGGGGATATTACATGGTATTTAGAAAAGAATATAAATAATAAAAAGCGCACTATCGCTTTCCAGCAAGCCTTCACCGCACTTAACGCACCAAATGAACAAGAGGCACTGGCTCTCCTAGAGCTTCATAATCCAAAGATACTGAACGAGTATTTAGATAGGTTCCACACAGAGCGAAAACTAACGATTGGGCAGTGGACAATCACCAACTTAAAAGAGGCGCGAGCACTTTTCAAAAAGCTCAACGGTGGCTGTATATGGGGTTTAATGGCAAGAACAGGAATGAGAGGCGATGAAATGTATAACCTGAATACCGCTCAGGGCTGTACAGAGGATATCATTGACCGCCAAACTATATACGTTATCCATGCAAACCTTTCAAAGACAGCAAAAGGCTCTCAATCAATTCAAGATGAGTTTGTCACTACCGAAATTGGCATGAAAGCTTATGAAGTCCTTCAAGCGATGCATACACCACTTAGAAAAATACATCCTAGCTCACAATCCTTCTTTCATAAAACAAAACAGGACTTTAGTGAAATATCTAAAAACCAAATTGGAAGACAATCTCCAGACTGGTTTAAAGATGTAATGGGTGAAGAGCTTACGCTCACCAATGCAGATTTAATTGACCTAAAAGTATCCGACCCTAACTTATCTTTTGAAGTGGGTAAGAATTACGAATTTACACCACACCAACTTCGCCGCTCCTTTGCTTACTACTTGATAGGCTTTGAGCTATGTCACTTCCCGCAACTCAAACAACAGTTCAGTCATGTGTCTATGGCAATGACACGGCATTACGCTAAAAATGCCAGTAAATTTCAAAAAATCAGGCAAAAGAAAAAGACACTTGCGAACGAAATTGATAACGAGCGAATCAACCAAAAAGCTCGTGTCTATTTGAGTATCTATGAGAAACTGGCAAACAAGGAAAGAGTTGCAGGCGGTAAAGGCAAAGAGTTTGCTAAAAGCATGACCAAAACAGACCGTAACTTATTCAAAGATAAAGTGGATAATGACATGCTTTCTCTTAATTTCTGGGAAAAGCAACTTCGAGATAAAAAACGACACCTTCATGCGGTTGCGCCTGGAATATATTGCACTTCAACCACTTGTGGATTAAGAACGCTTGTTAACCTACTTGAATGTGTAGATTGCAAGAATGACTACATCGTGGATGCCGTATTCGCTGAGGCGATGCGTAAAGAAGCTGAAATTCACATGCTTTACGATATTGAAAACAATGAACTCACCCCACAAACTGCCGCTCAATCTTACGCTAAGATTCAAGCGGCTGAACGTATTATGAGTGATTTAGGTATCGACTATGAACCTGTTGTTTTCCCTAATGAAGTTGCGGATTTACTCATCCCATTTGGAGTGGTTTCATAATGTCACAGGCAACAAAAAAGAAACTAATTGACGCATTAGAAAGGCTGCTGAGCGGCGATGTATCAAAACTAACATCGAGAGAGCTGCGTAATAAGGCACGTAAAGGCAAACTCAAAATCAACAACAGTAGCGTTGAAAAAGAAGCAGGGCTTTCTGCTGGCGCACTAAGAAGACACAGCGATGTCGTTCTGATGATAAAAAACAAATCATTAGAAGTACAAGTTGCTCAAGATGAGAATACAGACTCCCCTATTGAAGTGCTTCAAAAGGAAATAAAGGCACTCAAAGGTGAGCGGACTCAAGCCAACAAGAAGAAAAAAGAGTATTACGATGAGGCTCAAAGCCATAAAGAGGCATTGGCTACTCAAGCAGCTATTCATGTGAAAGTAGTTCAAGAGCTTATGGATATGCTGCATGAGAGTCAGCGAGAAAAAGCTATGGATAAAATAGTCTCGACTCGCCTAGATAATGTAGTTGCACACCAATTTAGAAAGCCGAAGTAGTGAGCACCCCTATTTAAAAACTGTCCTGTTTGGAGTAAACACTAGACAGGACACTAAATTAACGATAAAAACGTACACTCTAACGTAATAAAAATGCACTAAAAAGTACGTAGCGAATAACGCTACGCCAAATACCATTAATTGAGAAAGTAAGGACAAAACCAATGGCAATCGAAGCTGGACAAATCGCACCAGATTTTACCCTGAATAACCAAGACAATAACCCAGTGACGCTATCCGAGTTTCAGGGAAAAAAGGTACTGCTCTATTTCTACCCACGCGCTTCAACACCTGGCTGCACAGTTCAGGCTAAAGGGTTACGAGATACAAAAGCTGAGTTAGATGCCCACAATGTTGTTGTTCTTGGTATCAGTCCAGACACACCGCAAAAATTAACTAACTTTATCAACAAGCAAGAGCTTAACTTCACTTTGCTAGCCGATGAAGACCACACAGTTTGTGAAAAGTACAATGTTTGGCAACTCAAGAAATTTATGGGTCGCGAAAATATGGGGGTAGTACGAACAAGCTTCCTGATTGATGAGTCTGGTAACCTTGAGCATGTATTTAACAAGTTCAAGACCAAAGATCACCATGAAGTCGTATTAGACTACCTAAACAGCAAACAAGCTTCCATGAGCAATTAACTCTTAACTTGGGGGCAGGCATGATTGGCTACATTCGAGTATCAGATTCACAAAGAGCCGATGGCGAGTCACAAAGAGAAGCTATCAAGGCGTACGCTGCTAAACGTGGCATACAAATAACGGATTGGATAGAAGAGCACGAGTCTGCCACCAAGACAGAGTTGAGCGAGCGGAAGTTATTTTCTCTCATCACCTCTCAACAAAGTATCATTGTATCGAATATCATTCGGTTGGGTCGCCATAGAGTTGTGGAGCCAGTAGGTGCCATTGGTCAAATAACCTCATACGGTGAGCTACATTTAGCATACAGCGACACCGTCATAAACTCAGAGAACGTTGACAATGCTGAAATCATTTTTACGGTTATTAGGCAGTCTTTTGCCAGCGCTGTAGAAGCCCAGAAGCGCTCTGAGCGAGCTAAAACTGACCACGCTAAACGAAAGACCAAAGGGCTATCATCTGGTCGTCAGAAGGGGCAGAAGGTGAAATCAAGGCTTGATGAGCATACAGCGTTTATATTGAACCTTCTCGACACAAAGACCACCAAAGCTGAAATTCTTAGGCAACTAAACGAACGTGGTGTATCGATTTCTCGAAGTCGATTCTACTCTTGGTTGGAAGCCCGTGGGAGAAGTGGCCCCCAATTTTCGGACATGATTTTAAGTGATTGATCTATTTGTATAGTACCTAAAAATACTGGAACAGATTATGACTAGAAAACGTAGAAACCACTCACCCGACTTTAAAGCTAAGGTGGCGCTTGATGCTGCTAGAGGTGATAAAACTGTCGCTGAGTTAGCTCAGAAATACAACCTTCACGCTAACCAAATCTCTACATGGAAAAAGAACTGCTCGAAAATGCAGCCATGATTTTTGCCTCTGAAAGCCAGTCAGGCAAGGACAGCTCTGAAGAAGTGGACAAACTGCACGCGAAGATCGGTCAACTGACCATGGAAAATGATTTTTTGGCAAAAGTGCTCGGTCGTTAGACCGAGCCCAGCGGAAGAGCTCGCTGGTTAAATCCACCCAATTGCCAATAAAGCGCCAGTGTGAGCTTCTCAGTATTGCTCGCTCTACTGCTTACTATCAACCCATAGGACTCTCTGCTGAAGAGATTGAACTACGTTGCATGATTGACGAAATTCACCTTCAATATCCGTTCATGGGGAGCAGACGCATTCGAAATGAGTTGTCTAAAGAAGGCCATAACGTTAATCGTAAACGTGTCGTTCGGCTCATGCGAGACATGGGCATTGGGGCTATCTATCCCAAGCCTCGAACGACCCTAGCGAACAAAGCACACAAGGTTTATCCCTACCTTTTGCGTGATATCGAAGTCACTTACCCGAGCCAAGCTTGGGCGATTGACATCACATATATCCCGATGACTAAGGGATTCCTGTATTTAGTCGCCATTATCGACTGGTATAGCCGAAAGGTGCTGTCTTGGCGGCTATCCAACACGATGGACACGAGCTTTTGTATCGAAGCCCTTGAAGACGCGCTTAAATATTATGGGCCGCCAGATATCTTCAACTCAGATCAAGGCAGTCAGTTTACCAGCACCGAATTCACACAGAAGCTAATCGACCATGGAGTCAGGATAAGTATGGATGGGAAAGGACGCTGGGTCGACAATGTTTTCATCGAGCGATTATGGAGAAGCCTGAAATATGAGGAGGTTTACTTAAAAGCTTACACCACGCCCCGAGAAGCAGAGCTTGAAATCGGCCACTACATGGTGTTTTATAATGAGGAGCGTAACCATCAGGGACTCAATGACCTCACCCCTGATGAAGCCTACTTTGGTAGGCAGAGATACGCTGTATGAGCTGGATCAACCACTTAAGATATTAGCTTATGTGTCCAACCATTGGGGTCCTCTTCTGAATGTGACATCTTAAACCTGCGCTGACAGCGTTTCTATTTCTAGCTTCGCATTACGGATGATATGTTAAATGTTCAACCGCTAATTAAAATGCTTAGTAAATAGACCAAGCATTTAGCAAGAAAGTTGACGTATTGAACGTTTGTTATGTACGTATTTTGGCAATCTCGTCATCTGTTAGCGTATCAATGAGTTTACTTAACTTTAACTGGATAATTGGGTTAAAGTTTTTAGGTTTATCTATCTCTCTCTCCCACCAATGCTTAGGATCTACAAACAACCAGCCTCTACGTAGTTCGAGCAAATGTTCATAAGAAGAATCAGATTGATACTCAAGTCCAGATTCACATCCACAGCACTCACAAATTTCAAATGTTGTATTACCGAAGCTATCTAATGCCGTGAAATCCGGATAACCACAAACTGGACAACCGTCACTTTTCATAGTTCCTCCAAGTACATAACGCCCAATTCTTACGAATCCCCTCATAATTTCTATATAAAACAATGAGTAGACGCACATCGCTCATTCTGATCTAATGAATTTCGCCAAAAACACACCTGATTAAATGGATTTAATAGGGAACCCTAACGATGCGCGATATTCAAATTCTACAGCAAGCTATTGAGGATCAATGCCCTGAAATTCACAAAAAACGACTTAGATCTCTGATGCTTGCAACCAAAGCGGTTCTTGATGGCTCTGACCTAACACTCACCAAAATTGGAAGAGCTCTCGACACTGATACCACAGTGAAACATGCTATCAAACGTATCGACCGACTACTTGGTAATCGCAATCTACATCGTGAAAAAGAATCCATATATAAATGGCATGCCTCCTTTATTACACGTGCCAATCCATTTCCCGTGGTGCTGGTTGATTGGTCGGATGTTCGAGAGCAACTGCGCTATATGACATTACGCGCTTCGGTATCTGTTAAAGGACGCGCCGTCACACTTTATGAGCAGGCATTTGAGTATAAAAACTATAACTCACCCAAAAGCCACCAACACTTTCTCGATAACCTGCAATCTCTGCTCCCAAAAGGTTGCACGCCTATCATTGTCTCCGACGCAGGTTTTAGAAATACATGGTTTCGGCAAGTCGCCAATAAGGGTTGGTTCTGGCTTGGACGTGTACGTGGCGAAGTCTCGATTAAGTGTGGCGAAGACTCTTGGCAATGGAATAAAACGTTTTATCCTCAAGCAACAAATAAGCCGAAGTTTTTAGGGGAAAGCCAACTGGCTAAACGCTCACCGCTTAAGTGCTTTGCTTACTTATACAAGAGTCGTTCCGAGATCTAAAAAGCCCTGCCTACGGGTTGGCGCTCCGTCATAATCGAACTCGCTGCACCAAGCGTATTGATATTTTATTACTTATGGCATTAATGGCCGAAATCATCATGTGGTGGAATGGCTTAATCACCATGCAAGCCAAATGGCATTATGACTTTCAAGCCAACACCATCAAATATCGTCGGGTGCTCTCCATTCCTAGGCTTGGTAAGGAAGTACGGTGTCATAGGAGATATCGAATACAAGAGTCCCAATATCACTGGGCAATGGTGGAATATCAACGCCTAACGCATACCTGTGGACTGGGAGATTTATGAGGAGATCCGCCAGCGCCCTGTTAAGGTGATGAGATGGTCTCCCCCTACCACTTCACATGACTATCAGCCATGCTTGGAGTGCTAAGGTCCTAAAGTAAAGGAGGGTACAGATAGTAGTGCTGACCTCTCACCGATCTTGGCAAGTAAGTAATATCCCACGTCAGTACCTGTTTCGGTGCCGTCGCTGTATAACTGCTCGGCTTGGCCACTTTCTTGCGAGCACGTTGACGTCCTCTGTGCTCAACCTGACCTGCCTGTCTTAAGGTTTGATAAAACGTAGATTCTGAGCCTAAGTAAACTCCCTTATCAAGTAACGTAGGGACGATTTGTGTTGGAGGAAGGGCGGCGTATTCAGGTGCGTTGCATACGTCCAATATGGCTGACCTTTCTTTCTCCGTTAACTTATTAGCTGGTTCTGGGCGAACGGCCAGTGGGCGCTGATCTTCTTGGACTTTTCCGCCTCGATACCACCTTCGATATGTTCTTAGGTCGATTTTCGTTTCCAAGCATGCATTCGGCAGACGACTGCCGTTGTCGACCGCTTCATGTATAAGACTTATCAGCGCTTGCCTTTTATCGGTTGACGTTAATCGACCTCGTCCTCTTCCCCGTGCTTTTTTCGCAGAACTAATAGCGCACTGGTTTCGGCTAAGGCTTTCTCTTTGTATCGAAGCTCTTTTTTCAGAGCTTTGATCTCCAGTTTGTCCGCTCGAGACTGCTGTTTCGCTTCAGCGTCTTTTTCTTTCGATGACCTAAAACCGTGTAAACACTCTTCACGCCAAGTGTGAATCTGCTCTGGGTAGAGCCACTTTGAACGACAGTACGTACTGAGTTCATGCTCGGTCATCGTGTAGGTTTCAGCAACGACAGCGAGCTTCGTTTGTGCTGACCATTGTTCTGGCGATGTTTTCTTACTAGGTACTGCTGCCCCTTTCTATCTCAATACTTTACGCCAATTGTACAGTGTCGCTTCAGGGATGCCTTCTTCTTTCGCCACTTCCGAAATGGAGCGAGGATATGGCGGCAACAATTTCTTGAGTATGGTTTCTTTTCTTTCTGGAGAATAACGAGACAAATGAATTCTACTTACGCCCTAACTGGTTAATTTTTAACAGTGACAACAATCCTGCCAGAGGGAGGATGCTAACAATAATCCATTTATGTTTTATGATCTGATGGCAGGGCTGGTGTTAATGACTTAGGTTCAATAATTGGGCGATGGTTGATGGGAAAAAATATGGAAGAGATTGCCGAAGAGCGAGTAGAGGTGATTGCAGAAGCTGTATCTTACACTCCATTAGAAAATGCTTTGACAGTTGCTGACCTAGCAAAAGATAGGCTTTGTTGCTTAATTAAGTGAAAAGACATGGCTGTCCCATGTTGATTAATACTTAACCAATACACTGAGTTTCAGGCATACCAAGCCCTGTAAGTTTGTTCAGTGATTTGATCATGGCG
>NZ_JAMZAM010000017.1:0-34702 GCF_024181835.1 Vibrio sp. Y29_XK_CS5 | reverse complement strand
GCCAGCGTTCAATCTGAGCCATGATCAAACTCTTCAATTTAAGATTTTGTTCGGCTCAATGAATACTGAACATTACATAAGTAATGTTTGAATTGACTGTGCTCTTATTGGTTTTCACTTTTAAAAAGTGAAATAAAACAGCTCAAGGCTGCTTCCCAATTCGAATGGTCACTTCGTTTCATTGAAACCTAATTTGATACCGCTTTCCGTTAAGAAAGAAATACCTAATTGGATTATCATCAACGAGTGCCCACACAGATTGATAGGTTCTTATTTTTAAAGAGCTTTTCTAACATTTTCAGCAACTTAGTTGCTCGTCGTTAGGGGTGCGTATCTTACTTCACACCGTGAGAGAGTCAAGCATTTTTTTAAATTCTTTTTTCTCTCTTCCGACTCGCTGTGTGACTTTCGTCTCACTCCGTGTCGGTGGATGCGCAGTATAGGGAGTTGAGAAATTAGCACAAGCGTTTTTTGCAAAAAAACTTTCAACCGAACAAATAACAAACACTTTGTTCAGATATACGGCAAAACAGAGGATCTTTGACGTAATTATTCGATCCTAGAGAGGAGTAAAGTCAGACTTCATTGCAGTCTTCTCGTAGTTTTTCGTCACGTTCTCCTCTTCTTTTCACAGAAATTAAAGGTAAGCCGTCTTACCAATAACCAGTTTCGACTATGGTCTACTTAAACAAAAATCGATTTTTGATTCAGATCACTGCACTTCCTTACATATCGATCAAGAATGATTCTCGTTATCATTATTGGAGAGTTATTCATGAAAGCCGCAGTTGTTAGTGAATTTAAAGGTCCGCTTGTTATCAAGGATATTCCTTTACCCAACGTTAAACCTCGTGATGTACTCGTAAAGGTTCATGCATGTGGTGTTTGTCATACTGATCTGCACGCTTGTCATGGCGATTGGCCGGTAAAACCCAAAATGCCTCTGGTACCAGGACATGAAGGTGTGGGTGAAATCGTCGAAGTTGGCAGCGAGATACATCATCTCAAAGCAGGTGATCGTGTTGGTGTTCCTTGGTTGTATAGTGCATGTGGTCATTGCGACTATTGTTTAGAAGGGCAAGAGACGCTGTGTTTAGATCAACATAACGCTGGTTATTCCGTTGATGGCGGTTATGCAGAGTTCTGTCTTGCTCATGGTGAGTACGTCGTGAAGATTCCAGATGGCTTAAGCTATGTGGATGCAGCTCCCCTCTTCTGTGCAGGTGTTACCACTTATAAGGCACTCAAAGTAACAGATGTAAAACCAGGTCAATGGGTGGCAATTGTCGGTGCAGGTGGTTTAGGTCATTTAGCCATTCAATATGCTGTAGCTATGGGCATGAATGTTATTGCTGTAGATACTGGTGATGAGAAGCTCGCACTCGCTAAAAGTCTAGGTGCGCAACACACCATCGACTTTATGAAAGAGAAACCATCAGAGCGTATTAAGACCATCACTAATGGCGGCGTGCATGGCGTTGTATGTACTGCAGTATCGAAGCCTGCATTCCAAGAGGCTTATCACTCCATACGCCGTGGTGGCGCATGCGTTCTTGTTGGTCTTCCTCCTGAAGAGATGCCAATCCCTATCTTTGATACGGTGCTAAATGGTGTCAAAGTGATTGGCTCTATTGTTGGCACACGCAAAGACTTGCAAGAGTGCTTACAATTCGCAGCAGAAGGAAAAGTAAAAGCCATTACCGAAGTTAAACATCTTGAAGATATCAATGACATCTTTGCTGATATGGAGAAAGGTGAAATTAATGGGCGTATCGTGATGGAGTTTGCCTAGCTTTGGCTGTTGATATCTTTTCTATATAGATAGCAAAAAAAGAGCGGCACTTTCATGCTGCTCTTTTGGTCTTTGCTTTTTACTTGGGGTACTTCAGGTGAAGTCTTGGAAAAGTTATTCTTCTATATAGAAGAAAAGATCAGAGCATCCTTGCCCTTCTCTTTACGACAGAATAGTTAGGGGTATATCTAAATGCCGTTATTGTTCGATGACGCATTGAGCTCGTAAGAGTGGAGCATGCTTGCATTCCCAATAGCGTCATCTTCGAGAGGAACTTAGTTCTTCAATACTTTTACGGTGTAGCTACCATCTTTTTGTTGGTATAGACCGTGGATGTCGGTTTCGAAACCTGGGTAATGCGCACCGATCTCACAAAGCATCTCTAGGAAGTCCAGCACAGGGCGAGACTCTTGAGTCACCATTTCACCAGGAAGTACTAGTGGCACACCTGGAGGGTAAGGAAGGATCATGTTCGCACTTACGCGACCAACCATTTCTTCCAGTTTGATTTCTTCTACGTTACCGCGAAGCTCTTCTTGCCATGCTGCGTGTGGTGTTACTTTCATTTCTGGAAGAACATCGAACGCTTTGTACATTAGCTCTGGTAGGTTGTATTTCTTAGTTAGGTCATGAATTGCTTGTGCTAGTTCTTGAACGCGCATGCCTTCATAAAAGCTTGGATCTTCGTTGTATAGCGAAGGTAGGAAGCTCTTGATGGTTAGGTTCAAGTCGTAGCCACGTTTAAATTCAGTTAGACCGCGTAGCAATTGCATTGCTTTTGATTTGTCGATACCGATTGAGAATAGGAACAACAAGTTGTATGGACCTGTTTTCTCTACCACGATGCCGCGCTCGTCTAGGAATTTAGCCACCAGCGAAGCAGGAATACCTGATTCTTCTAGTTCGCCTTCTTTATTCATCCCTGGAGTCAGTAGCGTTACTTTGATTGGGTCAAGATACATGTGGTTATCATCCATGTTCTTGAAGCCGTGCCATGTGTCGCTAGGGTCTAGTTTCCAACATTCTGTGGTATCGATGTTTTCTGGTTGCCATACATCGAAGAACCAGCTGTCGCTTTCTGCTTCTAGACGTTTGATCTCTTTACGGAAGCGGATTGCGCGATCGATAGAGTCTTGCATCAACTTCTTACCAGTGTTGCCGCGCATCATTGCCGCTGCAGTTTCAGTAGAAGCAACAATGCCGTACTGAGGTGAAGTTGAAGTGTGCATCATGAATGCTTCGTTGAAAGATTCTTTATCAAAGTCGCCTTTCACGTGAATCATTGAAGCTTGTGAGAACGCTGCCAACAGTTTGTGTGTTGATTGTGTTTCGTAGAACACTTTGCCTGGCATCGCTTCACCACTCATACCACATTTACCTTCGTAAATTGGGTTGAAGTTAGTGTAAGGCACCCAAGCACTGTCGAAGTGGATGTGTTTACAATCTAGCGACTCTTTGATGAATTGTGTGTTGTACAGCAAGCCATCGTAAGTTGAGTTAGTCACTACTGCGTAAGTTGGTGCTGTTGCACCTGGTGTTTTCGCCACTTTCTCTGCGATTACATCGCGGCTGAATTCGCTTTGTGGGATACCACCAAGGATGCCGTATGCGTTACGAGTTGGGCGGAAGTAGATTGGTGTCACGTCGCTCATCATCATTAGGTGAGTCAGAGACTTGTGACAGTTACGGTCAATCAGTACTGTGCTGCCTGCTGGCGCTGAGTACATACCAACGATTTTATTCGATGTAGACGTACCGTTAGTTACGATGTACGAGCTGTCTGCATTGAATGTACGTGCGATGTATTCTTCAGCATCTTTATGTGGACCTGAGTGGTCTAGTAGAGAACCTAGTTCAGGCATTGAAATTGATACGTCCGCTTTGAATGTGTTTGGACCGTAAAAATCGTAGAAGATGCTACCAGCAGGGCTTTTCTGGAATGCAGTACCGCCCATGTGACCTGGAGTACAGAAGGTGTATTTACCTTCTTCTACGTATTTGAATAGCGCTTTAGTGAATGGAGGCATGATGGCATCTTTGTATGCCTCAGTCGCTTGGTTGATTTTGATAGCGATGTCGTCAGCCATACCTAAAGCGTACTCGAAGAAGCTCACGTTTAGACGTAGGTCTGTTAGTGAAATGTCTAGAGTAGACTGTTCGTTAGCAAATGCGTGAACAGGCAGTTTTTCGTTGATTTGGCTGATACGTTCACATAGCTCTAGTGAGTATTTATCCCAGTCGAACAGCACACCGCAAATGCGTGGGTTCATCTCAATCATTTTGATCAAGTCTTTATCATCTACTGGGTAAACCACTTCGTAGCCCGCTTTCTCAAGAGCAGCGTGAAGTTGACGAACTGGCTCTTCTTTAAAGAACACACCCATGTGGTTCAAGATAGCGAATATATTCATTTGGACATCTCCAAGGCGAATGAGGGCGCTCTTTGCCATTTACTGGCAATGAGTAAGGTGAGCGCCGCGTGAATTTGGGTTTATGGGCTGGCACCGTAGTGCCAGCGTTTTGGGGATTAGTTGCTTGCTTGGGCAGGCATGTCGTCAGCGTGCATTTTCACGTACTGAGCAAGACCTGCTTTTTTGCTGTAGAACATCAAGATAACTAGAGAAACGATGAAGGTTGCTGTTAGCGTACCGCCCTCTGCACCTGCTAGTGCGATGAAGCAGAACAGACAAGCCACACCAGAGAACAGCATTACGAAGCCGTTACGTGTTGTCATACCTTCGAAGCGAATCAAGTTAATGCTTGAGTAGAAGTAAGGCAGCATAGTTAGTAGAACTGCGTCAGTCGTTAGCTGGTTGAACAGGTCTGATGCGTGTGCTGTTTTAGAGCTGAAGAACATCAGTACAACCATTAGCGCAGTCATCTTGATTGACGCAAGGATTAGACCTTTCTTAGGCACACCGTTTTTATCAGTTTCACCGTAGATTTTAGGGAAGTTGCCGTCGTTTGCTGCGCGTTTACCCGCTTCACCTACTAGCATCATCCAAGAACCTAGCGAAGTGAAACATGCTAGTGCTGTAAATGCTGATACGAATGGCGCTGTCCAGCTACCGAATAGCTCAGTTGTTGCTAGTGCAAATGGCGCACCTGATGCCGCAACTTCTGACGCAGGGAACATGCCGCTGATCATTTGAGTTGATAGGATGTAAATCACACCTGCGATACCAGTACCCAACATAGTTGCTAGTGGTACGGTACGTTTAGGGTTTTCTACCATACCAGTAGATACCGCTGCTGATTCCACACCTACGAATGACCATAGACAGATAAGAACCGCAGTTACTACCGCGTGGCTGTCAGTGCCTGCTGATACGTTCCAGTTTTGGCTGTAAAGCGCAGTATCGAAGTGCGTCCAACCAAATGCGGCTGTACCAACAACTGGGATAAGGATAAGAACTAGACCAAGCGTACATAGACGGCTTACCCAGCTACCACCAAGTAGGTTGACGAAAGTGAAGATCCATACCGATGCAATCGTCGCAATACCTGCTGGGATTGGGTTATTAAGCACAGGGAAGAATACTGAAAGGTAAGAAACACCTGTAATGGCAATAGCCAGGTTACCGATCCAGTTCGCGTGGTAATAAAGAACGCCCGTTTGGAAACCAAATACCGGAGACACTTCGCCAGCATAAGCGATAGGACCACCTTCTTGTGGGTTTTTGGTTGCCAGACGAGCGTAAACGAACGCCAGACTCAGTGCACCGACCAAACAGATCAGCCAACTGAAGATTGAAACAGAGCCTACAGAGGCAAGACTAGAAGGTAATAGTGCAATACCACTACCCATCATGTTACCGGCTACGACACCCGTACAGGCAATAAGGCCGATTTTTTTCGCATTCGATGACATAACATCTCCAAATCTATTCTACTCGAGTCAACATGACTCAAACTGAATGGTTATTAGCGAGATGCTATGAGGAGGAATCTGCTCGACCTCGCTAAATTTCGAAGTGAAGACTACGCCCAAAAACTGGGAAAAAAATAAACTTGGCGTTATCAATAAAACAATTAGCCCATCGGTATAAAGTTGAGATAAACCTTGTAAACACAAAAATATAAAACCAATAAATACAGAAGGTTAGCCCAATAACATCAAACGCTCTTATCGGAAACCTAAAAACATCAACCTCAACAAATTTTCCATCAAGCTTATCAACCTCTATCAACATCAAAAGAAACCATGGTTAATTACCCAAACTGTTGACGCCGCTTTTTCCTACCTTTATTGCTCCGTTGACTTACATCAAACTTCCCTCTTCTTTTCCCCTCGTTCTGCATAGATACCAACGTAAGTACACATAAACAACAGTGTGGTTGTGACAGACAATAAGTACACAAACCAAAGGTAGAGCAATGGGAAAAAAAGGTAGATCTAGCAAAAACTCGATAAGAGCCGCTCATTAATAAACACAAGCAAAATACAAAGATGGTGAGATAGAAGATAGAAGATAGAAGATAGAATGAAAAGCCTACCCCCCTGTAAAGCAAGCTCTATTCAAAAAGCAAGAAGATAGCGATTTAATAACGTAGAGACAAAAAAGCCCCTCACCGAAGTGAAGGGCTAAGTGTCTCTGATTGATAAAAGAGGGCTTACTACAACATACGAACCACAGAAGGGTGCACTGCTCGATACATGGCGTAATCAATCGCCTTCATATTGCTTGGAAAGACCAAGTTTTCGCATAGCAAATAGGTCTCTACAGATGTATCTATATAGAAGGCTTCACTGTAAGACTCACTTGCCCAATCCAAATCACCATCCAATTCCGCGTGCTTGCCTCTAATGACATAAGACAGAACTGAGTCTCGAACCTCGAGAGCTTGATTCAAATGCTGCTTAGCCAAATCGATGTCACCTGCAATGGTCTCATGCAGCGCTAACGCTTCATAAATACGTGGCTGAATTGGTCCCACCATCATCTTTGAATTGGTTTCCAATTTCTCACTCAACTGCTGAACTCTGCCTTTTCTCAGCTCCAATGCAGGATCAAGCGCCTTTTGCACATGATAGGCAATCAACAGCTCAGCTTGTACATAAGCGTTATCCGGTTCAATCTCGAGAATTCTCTCCATCAAGTCGATACCGTGCTGGAATTGATTCGCATCCGACACATTCAAGTAGTGGTTTGCCTCAACAAACTGCTCCAATGCGTCTGGGTTCATTGGCATACCCGCCACCAGCACCTTGGATTTTAATTTTGCATCTGGCACTTTTAGTGCGCGCATCAAATCTAGAGAGGCTTGCTGCATAACCGACTTCAAATGGCTATTGGTTAACGCGTATTGGCGGCTGAACAAAACCTTTTCGGAGGAGTTATTGCGATATTCCACCTCAAGGAAGCTGCCACCGTCGTTTTCTTTAACACGTACCACCACAGACTTACCCGGTACAATACCAGTAGTAAAGGTCGCCTTTTTCAACATGACTCGATAATCACTGACTTGAGCCACATCTGCCATCAACTTCTGTGCAAACCCGTCGGCTAAGTCATAGCTACGACCTTCTTTGCTGAAGTTATCCTGAAACTTGAATTCGATAAGGTGAGTATCAATGGCTTGTGTAATGCGCACTTCAGATTGCTTATAGGTAAACACCCCCATCACCACGACCAAAATACTGATCCAAATGAAGTTCATGAAACCTAATCGCCAAGGGCTGATTTTATTCGGCTTGCGCGGTGCTTTTTTCTCTTTTGACATCTCGCATACAGCGCGAGTTAACGGACCTGCCGGAAATGCAATCGTAGAAGTTGAGATTTCTGATTGTTCTTCTTCGATTTCTTCTACGATCGGAGCAAGAATCTCTGTATCACAATGACGGCTAGCGAGGAATTCCTCGTGCGTCATCGGCGTCACATTTGCTACCAACTTGTAACCACGTTTAGGCACAGTGATCACGTAGCTGGTGTTTTCTTCTCGACCGTCGCGCAGCAGTTTACGCAGTTCAAAAATGGATTGCGTCACAACTTGGTCAGTCACAATCGCACCCGCCCAAACGTATTGGATCAGCTCTTCGCGGTTGAACACTTCACTAGCGTGCTCTGCAAGAAAATGCAGCAAATTAATTAAGCGTGGCTCAACGGTAACTTCCCTGTCTTGTCGATACAGCTTATTTTCATCAACGCTCAAAACCCAGTCATTGATTTGAAAATAGACTCCAACCATGTATGAAAACTCTCGTATCTAATAGACAGCGTCGCTTTAGGAATAGATAGGACTACACATTCTTACAGTCGACTAAAGCCGAGATTATAGGTGGGAAAACGGCTTGAACCTAGAAAAGCAAGCCGCCAAAAATGCAAACTTAAATTAAGTAGCACGCTACTCAAGGGCTGCGAGGATAGAACAGTGGCTGGCATCGTCATTGTTATGCCCACAGCAAGCGTCATTGATCTTCTTTAATGCGGTGCGAATCTTTGTCAGTTCCGCTATTTTTTCATCAATTAAAGTTAACTTTGCAGAAGTGATAGCTTTTACTTCTGCACAGCTGTGTTCTGTCGCTTCTAATTTGATTTCTAGAAGCTCTTTTATTTCCTCTAAACTTAAGCCAAGCTCTTTCGCTTTGAGAATGAAGCGTACCTGTTTTTGGTTTTCTTCGTTGTATAAGCGATAGCCCGATTCACTTCGCCCTGCGGGCTGGATCAGTGTATTTTTTTCGTAGAAACGTAATGTATCGGCAGTCACACCACAGCGTTTCGCCAGTTCACCTATCTGAAACATAACTTTCCTTATTAACTATCTCGTTACTTTTAAAGCCAAAGATCGAGTTTTTTGCAATTATTTTTGAGATGCCAAACGATTGCGCGAGCTTTTTTGTAATAAATTGGTTAGAATACGCGCCATCAAATAGTGGAGACTGTTTTCTAAGCATGAAAACACCTGCAAAGGTCTTTACCAAAACTGGCCAATATTTTACCCCATGAGGTAAAAACAAGTTCATTTTTGGCAAACATCTTTAACTCCGTGAATTTGAGGAAAATGGAAGCATGAACAACGCTCGTCCTATTCGCCGTGCGCTTATCAGCGTATCAGACAAAACAGGTATTGTTGAGTTTGCACAAGCTCTTGCTGAGCGCGGTGTCGATATCCTATCTACTGGTGGTACGGCTCGTCTACTTGCTGAGCAAGGCATCGCAGTAACCGAAGTCTCTGACTACACTGGTTTCCCAGAAATGATGGACGGTCGCGTTAAGACGCTTCACCCGAAAGTTCACGGTGGTGTACTGGGTCGCCGTGGTCAAGATGATGACGTGATGGAAAAACACGGCATCAACCCTATCGATATGGTTGTTGTTAACCTATACCCATTCGCAGAAACCGTAGCAAAAGAGGGTTGTACTCTAGCTGACGCAGTTGAAAACATCGATATCGGCGGTCCAACTATGGTTCGCTCTGCTGCGAAAAACCACAAAGACGTGACTATCGTCGTTAACGCAGGTGATTACCAGCGCGTAATCGCAGAGATGGATGCAAACGACAAATCCCTTACTCTAGATACCCGTTTCGACCTTGCTATCGCAGCATTTGAGCACACTGCGGCTTACGATGGCATGATCGCAAACTACTTCGGCACTATGGTTCCATCTTACGGTGAGAACAAAGAAGGTGATGAACCTTCTCCTGAAAACAAGAGCAAATTCCCTCGAACATTCAACCAACAGTTCGAGAAAAAACAAGATATGCGCTACGGTGAGAATAGCCACCAAGCAGCTGCTTTTTACGTAGAAGCAAACCCACAAGAGGCGTCTGTTTCTACTGCTCGCCAAATCCAAGGTAAAGCCCTTTCTTACAACAACATCGCAGACACAGATGCAGCACTTGAGTGTGTGAAAGAGTTCAACGAACCAGCATGTGTGATCGTAAAACACGCGAACCCATGTGGTGTGGCTCTAGGTAAAGACATCCTAGAAGCGTACAACCGCGCTTACCAAACTGACCCAACATCTGCATTCGGCGGCATCATTGCATTCAACCAAGAGCTAGATGCTGAAACAGCAACCGCTATTGTTGAACGTCAATTCGTTGAAGTCATCATCGCACCTTGTGTTTCTGCTGAAGCGATTGAAGTGGTTGCAGCGAAGAAGAACGTGCGCCTGCTTGAGTGTGGCGAATGGTCAACGAAGACAACGGGCTTTGACATGAAACGCGTCAACGGCGGTCTACTGGTTCAAGACCGTGACCAAGGCATGGTAAGCCTAGATGACCTGAAAGTGGTTTCTAAGCGTCAACCAACAGAAGAAGAGCTGAAAGATGCACTATTCTGCTGGAAGGTAGCGAAATTCGTGAAATCAAACGCGATTGTTTACGCGAAAGGTGACATGACCATCGGCGTAGGCGCAGGTCAAATGAGCCGCGTTTACTCAGCGAAAATTGCGGGAATCAAAGCAGCAGACGAAGGTCTAGAAGTCGCAGGTAGCGTAATGGCATCTGATGCGTTCTTCCCATTCCGTGATGGTATCGATGCAGCAGCAGAAGCTGGCATCAAGTGTGTGATTCAACCTGGCGGCTCGATGCGTGATGACGAAGTTATCGCAGCAGCAGACGAACACGGCATGGCAATGATCTTTACAGGTATGCGTCACTTCCGCCACTAGAAAGAAAAGATGCGAGAGCGCTTCGCTACTGGATACAAGAGCGTTGCGCTTCGAGATGAGCAACACTTTCCTTTCGTGTTGCTCAAACATTTTCTAGTTCTACTACTATCAATTTTGATTGAAGGTTTAAAACATGAATGTACTTATCATTGGTTCAGGCGGTCGTGAACACGCACTAGGTTGGAAAGCGGCGCAAAACCCAAATGTTGAGACTATCTTCGTTGCTCCGGGTAACGCAGGCACAGCACTAGAGCCTAAACTAGAGAACGTAAATATCGCAGTAGAAGACATCGCAGGTCTGGTTGCATTCGCAAAAGAGAAAGCCATTGAGTTGACCATCGTTGGTCCTGAAGCACCATTGGTTATCGGTGTTGTGGATGCTTTCCGAGAAGCCGGTCTGCCAATCTTTGGTCCAACACAAGCAGCAGCGCAGCTTGAAGGCTCTAAAGCGTTTACTAAAGACTTTCTTGCTCGTCACCAAATCCCGACGGGAGCATACGCAAACTTCACTGAAATCGAACCTGCACTCGCTTACGTACGTGAACAAGGTGCACCAATTGTAGTCAAAGCTGATGGTCTTGCCGCTGGCAAAGGCGTGATTGTGGCAATGACACTAGAAGAAGCTGAAGACGCCATCAAGGATATGCTAGCGGGTAATGCATTTGGTGATGCTGGCAGTCGTGTGGTTATCGAAGAATTCCTAGATGGGGAAGAAGCAAGCTTCATCGTGATGGTGGATGGTGAGAACGTTTTGCCAATGGCCACCAGCCAAGACCACAAACGCGTAGGCGACAAAGATACCGGTCCAAACACAGGCGGCATGGGCGCTTATTCTCCTGCTCCAGTGGTAACATCTGAAATTCATAACCGCATCATGGAAGAAGTGATTTACCCAACAGTGCGTGGGATGGCTTCAGAAGGCAACCCTTACACAGGTTTCCTATACGCGGGTTTAATGATCGATAAAGACGGTACGCCGAAAGTGATCGAGTACAACTGCCGCTTTGGTGATCCAGAAACGCAACCGATCATGATGCGCATGGAATCGGATCTTGTTGATCTATGTCTGACTGCTATTGATGCCAAACTGGATCAAGTGGAATCAAAATGGGATCCACGAGCATCGATTGGTATTGTGTTAGCCGCCGGAGGCTACCCTGCTGCGTACGACAAGGGCGACGTTATCTCAGGTCTTCCACAAGTTGAAATTGAAGGTGAGAAGGTCTTCCACGCAGGTACAAACAACAAAGACGGCGACATTGTGACAAACGGCGGCCGTGTACTTTGTGCAACAGCACTTGGTAACAGCGTATCAGAAGCACAGCAACGCGCTTATGAACTTGCAAAACAGATCAGTTGGGATGGCATGTTCCATCGCAACGATATCGGCTACCGTGCAATCGCACGTGAGCAAGAAAAATAAAAACAACTTCAGTTGGCTAAAAAGACAAAAGGCGCATTAAGCGCCTTTTTTATTCATGTGACTCCACTAGCATGAAGCTAAGCTCAGAACTTATTCAGAGATCAGCTTTGGTCGTGGGATACAATCAAAGTTGTCATCATTGAGCATCAACAATTCGTCAACAGTTGCTGTATTACGTGACTCTTTGCCGATAAATGCAATGTAGCTATCTACCGATGCCAATCTATCAATCACAAACTTAGGTAAAGTCTGGTTAAATTCTAGCGTCGCGAACTCACGTCCTTTGCAGGTTTCGAACGTCTCGCCATCCCAATAGCCCTGAATTAAACTCTGACCTTCGCGAGATTGACTCTTGATCGAAGCAACCACATCATTCGCTTCTGTCTTGTAACGCTCTAGCTGATCACGTCGTAAAGGCAGCACTTTCCCGTTCACACGGTATTGCTGATAGATCGCATCGCCATCTTTATTGAATCGAATGTGGATTTGAAAAGGCACCAATCCTTGTTTTGTATCGAGTTGCTCACCTTTTCGAATCAACTCTCTTAGCTCACCATCGTCCCAGCGATAATCACTCTGATACGAGCTGGAATCACCCATAGCTACGTAGTCTGCAGCCGTACTAACGCGTGTCAGACGTTCTGTCATCCAATACAAACTGGTGGCATCACCCATGATTTTCCCGCCAGAGAAATGGGTAAATTGGTCAAGGTTTGGGGTTTCAACAGAAGAACAGCCAACAAGAGCGAGGCTTGATAAAAGGAGTGAAGTGAGTAGATGTTTTTTCATGAAATTGCACCGAGGCAGGATACCTCGGTGCATTTTAACTTAGTTTACTGATTCTTTCAGCGCTTTACCTGCTACGAATGCTGGTACGTTAGCTGCTGCGATTTGAATCTCGTCACCAGTCTTAGGGTTACGACCAGTACGTGCAGCGCGGTGGTTTACTTTGAATGTACCAAAACCAATTAGTTGAACTTGGTCACCCTCTTTAAGAGCGCCAGTAACACCCTCAAGAGTTGCTTCAAGAGCAGCTTTAGCTTGTGCTTTAGATAGGTCTGCTTTCTCTGCAATAAAGTCGATTAATTGGGTCTTGTTCATTAGGTTTCCCTTCTCATATGTTATCGAATTCATCTCACTCTAAAACATAAATGCCCCATCTGGCAAAGGTTTGTAAGCGATCTTTCGATTTTCTGACGTAGTTTTAGCCATAATATGAGTAATAACTCACAATTTGTTACTACTTGTACGGGCAAAGCGCTTGCTTTCTAATGCAATTAGAACGATTTATAGGGCGCTTTTGCGGTTATAATCGCTTAAAATCCCGACTATCACATTACATTCAAGGGCAACTATGCTGCTGTTATCCATTTATATCTCTATTGCTATCGGCATTTCGTTTATCTGTTCGGTACTGGAGGCGGTACTTCTTAGTATCAGTCCGAGCTACATTGCGCAGCTCAAACAACAGGGGCACCCTGCTTCTGCTCAGTTAGAAAAACTGAAAGCAGACATCGACCGACCACTGGCTTCGATCCTGACCCTGAACACCATTGCTCACACTATCGGTGCAGCAACGGCAGGTGCACAAGCGGCGGTAGTGTTCGGTAGCGAAGCACTAGGTATCTTCTCTGCGGTACTGACACTGGCGATTCTTGTTCTATCAGAAATTGTACCTAAGACGATTGGTGCAACTTACTGGCGCCAACTTGCACCATCTGCGGCGGTATCGCTGCGCTGGATGGTATGGGCACTAACGCCATTCGTATGGTTCTCTGAGCAAATCACTAAGCGCCTAGCTCGTAACCACGAAGCACCGAAGATGCGCGATGAGTTATCTGCTATGGCCATTCTGGCAAAAGAGAGTGGAGAGTTCGCAGAAGGCGAATCAAAGATCCTGAGCAACCTACTGGGCATTCAAGACGTGCCAGTAACACAAGTCATGACACCGCGTCCGGTCGTATTCCGCGTAGACGCAACCATGACCATCAACGACTTCCTAGAGAAGCATAAAGAGACGCCTTTCTCTCGCCCACTGGTTTACAGCGAACAGAAAGATAACATCATTGGTTTTGTGCACCGTCTAGAGCTGTTCAAGCTGCAACAATCGGGCAGTGGTCAAAAACAACTCGGTTCGGTCATGCGTCCAATCCAAGTGGTACTGAACAACACAGCTCTACCAAAAGTGTTTGACCAAATGATGACTCACCGTCTGCAGCTAGCGCTTGTGGTTGACGAATACGGCACAGTACAAGGCTTGGTAACGCTAGAAGACATCTTTGAGCACCTATTGGGTGAAGAGATCATCGATGAAGCGGATAAGAGCACAGACATGCAAGAACTGGCTTACCAACGCTGGGAAAGCTGGAAAGAAAAGCACGGCGTAATTGAAAGCCGCGATGACGATGAAGAAGAGGAAGGGCTGGAGAAACAGGACAAAGAGCCAGAAGCTCAAGAGCCAACGAAGCCAGAATCTAAAGAATCGTAATCAGTACTGGGCATAACAGCCCATATGCAAAAATAAAAAGGCATCCAATTTGGATGCCTTTGTTCTGTCTATTCAATAATTAAAGTGTGATGCCGATATTGCTCACGGCGTCTTCACGTAGCTCTTCACGCAAATCTTTAATCAAGCAGATGTCGCGTTCCACCGCTTCACGCAGTGGACGGAAGATCGCCCATTGAACATCCCACTCTTCACATACGGCTTCATTTTCTTTTTGATTGTCGTTGGTGATTGGCTCCGCACCTTGTGCTTGTTCTAGGTCAGCAACGGTTTTTACCGACTGTTGGCTCACTTTAAGCATTGAGTCGAAAAGGTAGTCGCGATCCAACAGGCCATGCAACAATGTCGACAGGCTCTGACACGCGTCCATCGCTGGGTAAACACCGTAAAAATCGAATTCATCCGCACTTGGGAACAACTCTTCTAACTTCTCTAATTGACGTTCGAAGTTAATTTTCGCGTTCTTAACCGTCAGAATTTCCCATACACTATCAAGAATCGCTCGGTAAGCACGTGGCTCAGCAAATTCTGTATTCTCACAAAACATCGCATAGTTTGGATACATGCGTTCACACAGACACGCCATGAAGGTAATTTGTTGCCAAGGTTCTAGTTTTTCCAAACGAACCTGAAGAGGATTCTTAAGCATAGTCACTCAATCATTGAAGAAAAAAACAGCGAAAGTGTACTTGATTCATCACAGGGAAAAAAGTTAATGCAGCATCCAAATCAGATTTTCCTGCTCTCAGAGCATCGCGACACCTACGAAACGTTACTGGCAGAGAAAAATCTGCCCGATCTTTGCCTCACCGACCAACCTGAAGAAGCTCAGATCGTACTGGCGGATCCACCATTACTATCACAAAGGTTAGACGAGTTTTCACAGCTTGAGTGGGTGCAATCCACATTTGCTGGTGTGAATGCCTTAATGTCACCAAATCTACGCCAGGATTACACTTTAACCAACGTACGCGGCATTTTCGGACCATTAATTGCCGAGTACGTAATTGGCTACTGCATTGCTCACTTCCGCCACTTTATGCAATACCACCAGCAACAGCAGAACAAGCAGTGGCAACCGCATCTGTACACCTCGCTGCAAAGCAAAACTATGGTGATTGTTGGTACAGGCAGTATTGGTAGCTACTTGGGGAATGCAGCGCAATTGATGGGAATAAAGACTATCGGAGTGAATCGTACCGGGATTCCAACCTATGGCGGTGAATTTGCTCAAACCTATCACATCAATGAACTAGCAAGCGCTTTTCACCAAGCGGATATTGTTGTGAATACGCTACCGAGCACACCGGATACGCAGCGCTTACTCAATAGTGAAGTGTTAAGCCACCTTAATCAGGCACTGTTATTTAATGTCGGAAGAGGTGATGTGATTGATGATGCAGGTCTATTGCTCGCGCTCAAGAATCGCTGGGTGGAACATGCTTTTCTCGATGTATTTGAACAAGAACCACTCTCGCCGCAACATCCGTTTTGGAAACTTCCGCAGGTAACCATCACACCCCACATCGCAGCATTGAGTTTCCCTGAGCAAGTGGTCGACATTTTTGCAGATAACTACTTGAGTTGGCGAGACGGTTTCTCTCTTAATAATCAGGTCGATTTCGATAAAGGGTATTAACCATCTTATGTCTTTAGAAACATTGCTAAAGCAAGTACGTGCCTGCCAGATCTGTGCAGACGATTTACCTTTGGGTGCAAACCCTATCGTACAAGCCGCAAAAGACGCACGCATTCTAATCATCGGACAAGCGCCGGGAACGCGCGTACACAAAACCTCGATACCTTGGAACGATCCAAGCGGCGATCGGTTACGCCAATGGCTCGATATCGACAAAGACATTTTCTACGACCCAAACAAAATTGCCATTGTCCCAATGGGCTTCTGTTATCCAGGTAAAGGAAACTCAGGTGATCTACCACCTCGTAAAGAATGTGCGCCAGCTTGGCATAAACAGATTCTTGAGCAGTTGCCCAATATAGAGCTGACGCTACTGATTGGTCAGTACTCACAGCAGTACTATCTCACCAACAAACCAAAGACGCTCACGCAAACTGTTCAGCAATGGCAGGATTGGGAACCTGACTTTATTCCACTTCCCCACCCTTCTCCACGCAACACATTGTGGTTAAAGAAGAACCCTTGGTTTGAATCTGACGTCGTGCCATATCTTAAAAAACGCGTTCATTCGATGCTTTAGGTTACCCATGATCTAATTGCTTGTTTATCTGTACAAGAAAACTAGAACATAAACCCCGCAATCATAAGCCTTTGTTTATATTAAACTTTAATGTCTAACGTGCAGCTAGAATAGTAATTAGATCATGGCAGACCAAATACTATCAGAGCTGTACTATCTTGAATTTCAGGTAAAAAAATACCGGCACTGATTGCCGGTATTTAATTTCAAAAAGTCGAAGTTACTTGTGGTATGGCTTAGATAGCTCGTGTACCGCTTCCACAAACACACCTGCGTTTTCTGGCGGCACATCCAAGTGGATACCGTGACCTAGGTTGAACACGTGACCAGTACCTGCATCGCCAAAGCCTTCTAGAATACCCGCGACTTCTTCACGGATACGCTCTGGTGAAGCGTAAAGCATTGATGGGTCCATGTTACCTTGTAGAGCCACTTTATCACCGATACGCGCTTTCGCGTCTGCGATGTTGATTGTCCAGTCTAGACCTACCGCATCGCAGCCCGTTGCTGCGATTTGCTCAAGCCACATACCACCGTTCTTAGTGAACAGCGTTACTGGTACACGGCGACCGTCGTTTTCACGAATCAGACCATCTACAATCTTGTGCATGTATTGCAGAGAGAACAGGTTGTAGTCACGAGGTGTCAGTACACCACCCCATGTATCAAATACCATCACCGATTGTGCACCCGCTTTAATTTGCGCGTTTAGGTACTCGATAACGCTGTCTGCTAGCTTATCTAGAAGTAGATGCAGAGTTTGTGGTTCTGCGTACATCATCTTCTTGACCTTGGTGAACGCTTTCGAGCTGCCGCCTTCAACCATGTAAGTCGCCAGTGTCCATGGGCTCCCAGAGAAACCAATCAGTGGAACGTCACCATTCAAGTCTTTGCGGATTTGACGCACTGCGTTCATTACGTATTGCAGTTCGCCTTCTGGATCCGGCAGACCGATCTTTTCAACGTCTGCTTTGCAAGTGATTGGTTTATCGAAAACCGGACCTTCACCAGCAGCAAAACGAAGTTCTAAGCCCATTGCATCTGGGATAGTTAGGATGTCAGAGAACAAGATCGCTGCATCAAGAGGAAAACGGCGTAGTGGTTGAAGCGTTACTTCTGACGCCAACTCCGCGTTTTTACACAAAGACATGAAATCGCCCGCTTGCGCACGAGTTGCTTTGTATTCTGGTAGGTAACGACCTGCCTGACGCATCATCCATACTGGCGTGTAATCTACTGGCTCTTTTAAAAGGGCACGCAGATAACGATCATTTTTTAATTCAGTCATTCCGTAATTCCAATTGTTAGGCTTTCTTTGAAAGGGGGTATTCTATCACTGATTTAAGGCTAATAGCTGTGTGCTTTGCAACCTGGATCAAGTTATTAACTTTTAAATCAGTGCTTAATTTGCACCCAATCGGTATCAGTGTTAAAAATTTGTTCGCTAGCGAAAACTACAATTATAAACTGAGTACCCGGTACTCAGCATCTCATAACGACATCTTACTTACCCCCTCCCTCTCGGAGGGTTTTTTTTATCTATTTTTCAATGAATTAAAAAAGCCACCTTACGGTGGCTTCATATTTCATAATCATGATTGGCAAACTTTTTTCATGACCCCTTTTACATATCCTTTGGATAGGTAAGTCGGACACAAGGTCTCCCGCACCGATTGCGAGTCAATAATGTAATTCTCAAAGTTTGTTAGTGCCGTGTTAGCACACCCATTTGTTGCGACTTCTTTTGCCAATGCAAACTGAGAATTACTCGGTCGATCAAGCGTATACAACAGCGCATTCGAGACCTTTTCATCTGCACAGTATTCCGGAGACTGCTTGACTGCCGCGGCATAGAATGGAATCGCGAGAGATTTAGAGACATTTTGGAACACCTTAGTCCCTTCTTCAAAACTTACGTTACCCGCAGGAGAGAGTTCGGCGAGCAGTTGTCCGTAGCTCTCTACACACCCTTCCATCGAATACTTGATACAAGATTGCGCTGCCGGAACTAAGGCTTTTGCAAAGCTTTGAGTAAAATCACTGGATTGAGACAGAAACGCATACTCAGTGAGTAGCTGCTGCCCTAAACCAATAGCGCTATCAGCGGCTCCGGAAGAAACGTAACTATTGAAAGCTCCTGTTGCAGCATCTGCCACCAGTCCTTGCCAAGCATCATCTCGCTTTGATGGACGAATATCATTGGCATGATAGAGCAGCTCATTCCAGCTTTGTGCTTTATGAAGAGCGGTTAAATCTTCCATAGAGTAACGCTCTTCAGCGACCGCAGAAAAGCTTGAAGCCATGGCAACTAAGGGGAAGAGTATTTTTTTCATTACCTTAGTTCCACGCTTGCTTGAGATATTTCAGCGTTGAAGAGTCGTAAGCCGCGTTCGGGTTCAAAGCGACTTTAAGCACACTGCCACCATCATCAAGAGAGAAACCTGCTTTACGCGCCTTCACAGAGTCTTGACCAACAAATTGGATTTGTTGAACTTTTTGGAACTCTTCTTTATAAAGTGCGGCATGTTCAGTCGTCGTGCATAGCTTAACCATATCATCGTAGATATAGTTGATTAAGCCACCCAGCCAACCTGTGGTTTTTACTTTGTCTAAACGAGCTTCAGCAAAGTCGTAGTCATCCCACGCAGCCCAGTCAAAGTTTGTTTCAAGAACTTCATTGCCACAAGCGGTTTGCACTTTTGCGACGTTTTCCGTCATTGTATTTTCGGTCAACATACGCTTCGCTTTCACTTCAATACTTGCCTGTGCCGAAACACTTACCAAAGAAAAAGACGCAATACCTAGCCATAACGCTGATCTGTATTTCATTAGACATACTCCTTTATTAATCATTGTGTCATTACAGAATGCTGTGCTAGGTCAGTCTAACAACCCCCTTTGTCTCAAAAGTGATTCTACATTTTCCTTTAATCGCTTTACGAGTCGGCTCTCAAGCCTGCTGAATATCACTAATTGTTTGCTCAATTAATGCTCTTGCGATTGTCCCTTTTGGGGCTACTGGCGGCATATCATCAACGCCAAACCATTGAGCATCAGACAGCTCGGTGTAATCAGGATTCAATTCACCAGACTCGTAATCCGCAAGAAATGCCATCATCATGCTGGATGGAAAGGCCCATGGTTGGCTGCCAAAATAGCGAATATTTTTAACGTGTACGCCGGTCTCTTCGTGCACCTCGCGTGTCACACACTCCTCCAAGGTTTCACCCACCTCTAAAAAGCCCGCTATTACGGTATACATGCCATTTCGATGGCGAGGGTGCTGAGCTAACAAGATTTGGTTGTCTTTACGCACAGCGACAATGATGCATGGGAAAATACGCGGATAATGCAAAGTACGGCACTCACCACACTGCATTGCCAATTGATTGTTATTGAGGAAATTGCGACCACCGCATTGCGGACAAAAACGCAGGCTTTGTGTCATATGACCATACTGAATGGCTTTACTGATCAAAAGAAAAAGGGAGTCTGAGAAATGGAGACAATCACGCAGAGACACCAGTTCTAAATCGTGGTCTAAATCCGACAGGTTTACCCACATCACCGGGACATCTTGGTATTCACCTATCTGCCTTGCACTCGCTTCTGGCAGTGAGAACTGCTCTGCATTGCCAAATGGTATAGCACCATCCACCAGCCAAACATCGCTTCCTGAGACAACACACCAATAGGCGTTTTTCGTACGGTTAACTTCACCTTTTCTTAACATTACAGCGTCCCTTTGCTTGAAGTTCATTCATTTTACTGGCAATCTAATTTCATACCAGAGTTTGTCGTTCGCTAAATTTGCAACTATAAATTCTAGTAAGGACAAGAGTTTGTAATCACTTTACTAACTTTGCTTTGCAAAGGATACGTTCGCCAACGGGCGATCAGATCATGAGGGCATGGTCATGCTAAAAAAATTCAAACAAACACAAGACCAATGGGGCGGCTCCAGTGACGTTATTGACCATTGGCTGGAAACGAGACAATCTCTGATTGTCGAATATTGTAAGCTTGCAGCACTGCAACCTTGTTCGAAATCCAATGTCATTGAACTCCCTTCCCCTGACGAACTTCAGCACTTCTGCCAACACCTTGTGGATTATATCTCTGAAGGTCATTTTAAAATCTACGATATGGTGATGGATAAGTGGAAAGCCACTGGCTTTGTTGCTACTGATGAAATTAACCAAACTTACGCGAAGATCGTCCTCACTACTGAGCCGTTGTTGAACTTTACCGACAAATATTCTGATGTTTCAGCCGAAGATGAACTGGCTGATTTTGACGAAGATATGTCTTTGATTGGGGAAATCATTGAGACACGCTTCGCGGTAGAAGACCACTTGATTCAGTTGATTGCCGACAGTTTAGCGATGCCGCCTGGCGCATAGCGAGAAGCGAGAAGCGAGAAGCGAGAAGCGAGAAGCGAGAAGCGAGAAGCGAGAAGCGAGAAGCGAGAAGCGAGAAGCGAGAAGCGAGAAGCGAGAAGCGAGAAGCGAGAAGCGAGAAGCGAGAAAATTCTTAAGGGTTGGCGTGTGCACGTCAACCCTTTTTGTTTTTCGGGATTCGCTTCTATTTTATCTTTCTAGGGATAAGTCCAGTCAACACCCTCTTCGTCAATCACTTTCACGGTTCTCCAAAGGCACACCTCTCGATTCCGTAAACGAAGCATACCTACATGTCGAAGCGTAGCGTTCTAACCTTTGCTCCCAAAAACAAAAAAGGCACCCGAGGGTGCCTTTTCTTTTAAGCTCTTAACGATTACTCGTCAGAAGAGAAGCCTGCGTTTAGAAGTGCAGCTAGGTTATCTGTTGCTTGTTCAGCAGATGGACCTTCTTGCGCTTCAGCACGTTTAGCTTGACGATCTTGGTGGTATGCGAAACCAGTACCAGCTGGGATCAGACGACCAACAATTACGTTCTCTTTCAGACCACGTAGGTCATCACGCTTACCAGAAACCGCAGCTTCTGTTAGTACGCGAGTTGTCTCCTGGAACGATGCCGCAGAGATGAATGACTCAGTCGCTAGAGATGCCTTAGTTATACCTAGTAGCTCACGCTCGAAACGTGCTGGCTCTTTGCCTTCAGCTTCTAGGTTACGGTTAGAAATCTTAACTTGTGAGTATTCAACTTGCTCGCCAGGTAGGAACTCAGAGTCACCAGCGTGAGTAATTGTACACTTACGTAGCATTTGACGAACGATAGTCTCGATGTGCTTATCGTTAATCTTAACGCCTTGTAGACGGTAAACTTCTTGTACTTCGTTAGCGATGTACTGAGTTACAGCGTGTACGCCACGTAGACGTAGAATGTCATGTGGAGACTCTGGACCATCTGCGATCACGTCACCACGTTCAACACGCTCACCTTCAAATACGTTCAACTGACGATGCTTAGGAATCATCTCTTCGTAAGTATCACCGCTGTCGCGAGTGATAACTAGACGACGCTTACCTTTCGTTTCTTTACCGAAGCTCACAGTACCTGTGTGCTCAGCAAGGATCGCAGGCTCTTTAGGCTTACGAGCTTCGAATAGGTCAGCTACGCGTGGTAGACCACCGGTGATATCTTTGTTACCGCCAGATTTCTGAGGGATACGAGATAGTGTGTCACCAATGCCAACTTCAGCGCCATCTTCGATGTTTACAATCGCTTTACCAGGTAGGAAGTAGTGAGCTGGCATTTCTGTACCAGGGATCATTACGTCGTTACCTTGCTCATCAACAAGTTTGATAGCTGGACGCATATCTTTACCTGCTGCTGGGCGAGCTGCTGGATCAGTTACTTCGCTTGAAGATAGACCTGTTAGGTCATCTGTTTGACGAGAAACTGTAACACCGTCGATCATGTCTACGAACTGGATGCGACCTGCCACTTCAGTGATGATTGGCATGGTGTGCGCTTCCCAGTTAGCAACAACTTCACCAGCTGTTACTGCGTCGTTGTCGCCTTTGCTTAGCATCGAACCGTAAGGAAGTTTGTGCTTCTCTTTAGTACGACCGAATTCATCAATGATAGTTAGCTCAGATGCACGAGACGTGATTACCAGCTTCTTATCTTTGTTGATTACGAACTTAGCGTTGTGCAGTTTAACTGTACCAGTTGTCTTCGCTTGGATGCTGTTCTCTGCTGCTGCAGTAGATGCCGCACCACCGATGTGGAACGTACGCATCGTAAGCTGTGTACCCGGTTCACCGATAGACTGAGCAGCGATTACACCAACTGCTTCACCTTGGTTCACTAGGTGACCACGTGCTAGGTCACGACCGTAACACTGTGCACAACAACCGAAGTCAGAATCACAAGTAACTACAGAGCGCACTTTCATGCTGTCTACTGAGTTCTCTTCCATGATCTGACACCACTTCTCATCAATTAGAGTGTTACGTGGGATCAGAACATCTTCTGTACCTGGCTTAAGAACGTCTTCAGCTACTACACGACCTAGCGCTAGCTCAGTTAGTGCAACTTTAACATCACCACCCTCGATGTGAGGCATCATGTCAACACCCTCGTGAGTGCCACAGTCATGTTCAGTTACAACAACGTCTTGAGCAACGTCTACTAGACGACGAGTTAGGTAACCCGAGTTCGCTGTTTTCAGTGCCGTATCCGCAAGACCCTTACGAGCACCGTGCGTTGAGATAAAGTACTGAAGTACGTTTAGACCTTCTTTAAAGTTCGCTGTGATCGGCGTTTCGATGATTGAACCATCTGGACGCGCCATCAGACCACGCATACCCGCTAGCTGACGAATCTGAGCTGCAGAACCACGAGCACCCGAGTCAGCCATCATGTAGATGCTGTTAAACGATTCTTGTTGCTCTTCTTCACCGTCACGGTTAACTACCGTTTCAGATGAAAGGTTTGCCATCATCGCTTTCGCTACGCGATCGTTGGTCGATGCCCAGATATCGATAACTTTGTTGTATCGTTCGCCCGCAGTAACAAGACCAGATTGGTATTGTTCCTGGATTTCACGTACTTCTTCTTCCGCTTCTGCGATTTCAGTGTACTTAGCTGGCGGTACAACCATATCGTCGATACCAACAGATACACCAGATAGTGCCGCGTATGCGAAACCTGTGTACATGATTTGGTCAGCGAAGATTACAGTGTCTTTCAGACCTAGTTTACGGTACGCCTCGTTTAGTAGGTTAGAGATTTGCTTCTTACCTAGCTTTTGGTTAACGATGCTGTACGGTAGACCAGCTGGCACGATTTGCCATAGCATTGCACGACCGATAGTTGTATCAACCATCTTAGTCTCTGTTGTGCTGTTGCCGTCTTCGTCTACAACTGTTTCTGTAATACGTACTTTAACGCGTGCGTGAAGTTCAGCTTGCTTAGTGCGGTATGCTTTCTCAGCCTCTGCTGGGCCAGAAAGGTACATGCCTTCACCTTTCACGTTGATCTTGTCACGAGTCATGTAGTACAGACCCAATACAACGTCCTGAGAAGGTACGATGATCGGATCACCTGACGCTGGCGACAGAATGTTGTTTGTCGACATCATCAGAGTACGAGCTTCAAGCTGTGCCTCTAGAGTTAGAGGTACGTGAACCGCCATTTGGTCACCATCGAAGTCCGCGTTGTACGCCGCACACACTAGTGGGTGTAGCTGGATCGCTTTACCTTCAATTAGTACTGGTTCGAACGCCTGGATACCTAGACGGTGAAGTGTAGGTGCACGGTTCAATAGTACTGGGTGCTCACGGATTACTTCGTCTAGGATATCCCAAACTACCGCTTCTTCACGCTCTACCATTTTCTTAGCAGCTTTGATTGTAGTCGCAAGACCACGAGTCTCTAGCTTGCTATAGATGAATGGTTTGAATAGCTCAAGTGCCATCTTCTTAGGAAGACCACACTGGTGTAGACGAAGGTATGGACCTACTGTGATTACAGAACGACCAGAGTAGTCTACACGTTTACCTAGAAGGTTCTGACGGAAACGACCTTGCTTACCCTTGATCATATCAGCAAGAGATTTCAGAGGACGCTTGTTGGAACCAGTGATCGCACGACCACGACGACCGTTGTCTAGTAGCGCATCAACAGACTCTTGCAGCATACGTTTTTCGTTACGTACGATGATGTCCGGAGCTGCTAGCTCTAGAAGACGCTTCAAACGGTTGTTACGGTTGATCACACGACGGTATAGGTCGTTTAGATCAGAAGTCGCAAAACGACCGCCATCTAGTGGTACTAGAGGACGCAGATCTGGCGGAAGTACTGGAAGTACAGTTAGGATCATCCACTCTGGGTTGTTACCAGATGCGATGAACGCTTCTACCAGCTTCAGACGCTTAGTTACTTTCTTACGCTTAGTTTCAGAGTTAGTAGTTTCTAGCTCTTCGCGCATTTGTTCTGCTTCAGCGTGCATATCCATAGAACCTAGTAGGTCCTTGATAGCTTCTGCACCCATCTTAGCAGTGAACTCGTCGCCCCACTCTTCTAGACGGTCTAGATACTCTTCTTCCGTAAGCATCTGACCTTTTTCTAGATCAGTCATACCCGGCTCAGTTACTACGTACATTTCGAAGTAAAGAACACGTTCGATATCACGTAGAGGGATATCCATTAGTAGACCGATACGAGACGGTAGCGATTTTAGGAACCAGATGTGAGCTACTGGTGAAGCAAGCTCGATGTGGCCCATACGGTCACGACGAACTTTAGTTTGTGTAACTTCTACACCACACTTCTCACAGATAACACCACGGTGCTTCAAGCGCTTGTACTTACCACAAAGACACTCGTAGTCTTTAACTGGACCAAAGATACGCGCACAGAACAGACCATCGCGTTCAGGTTTGAACGTACGATAGTTGATCGTTTCAGGTTTTTTAACTTCACCGAAAGACCATGAACGGATCATGTCTGGTGAAGATAGACCGATTTTGATTGCATCAAATTCTTCGGTCTTATGCTGTGCTTTTAGAAAGTTTAATAAGTCTTTCACAATCAGCTCCTGTAAGGAGTTAAAAGGAGCTCACTCGCTAAAGTGAGCACCTTCTACCAAATAATCGCTTTAGATTCTCTCAACCTTAGTCAAGAGAGAAAGAGATTACTCTTCGTCTTCTAGCTCGATGTTGATACCTAGCGAGCGAATCTCTTTCAACAGTACGTTGAACGATTCTGGCATACCAGGTTCCATGCTGTGGTTACCGTCTACGATGTTTTTGTACATCTTAGTACGGCCGTTAACGTCATCCGACTTAACCGTTAGCATTTCTTGTAGAGTGTAAGCCGCACCGTATGCCTCTAGTGCCCATACTTCCATCTCACCGAAACGCTGACCACCGAACTGAGCTTTACCACCAAGTGGCTGCTGAGTTACTAGGCTGTACGAACCAGTTGAACGAGCGTGCATCTTGTCATCAACAAGGTGGTTCAGTTTCAGCATGTACATGTAACCTACTGTTACAGGGCGCTCAAACTGGTCACCTGTGCGACCATCAAACAGTTTTAGCTGACCAGATTCTGGTAGGTCTGCTAGTTTCAGTAGCGCTTTAATAGACGCTTCTGGTGCACCGTCAAATACTGGAGTCGCGATTGGTAGACCGCCACGTAGGTTCTTGATCAGAGTACGAACTTCGTCATCAGATAGAGAAGCAATATCTACTTTCTGGCGAGTCTCGCCTAGATCGTAAACTTTTTGTAGGAACTCGCGGAATTTCGCTAGTTCTTGCTGCTCTTTAACCATCTGGTTGATCTTGTCACCAATACCTTTCGCTGCCAGACCTAAGTGTACTTCTAGGATCTGACCGATGTTCATACGCGAAGGTACACCCAGTGGGTTAAGTACGATGTCTACAGGCTGACCTTTCTCATCGTATGGCATGTCTTCAACAGGGTTAATCTTAGAGATTACACCCTTGTTACCGTGACGACCCGCCATCTTATCACCAGGCTGAATGCGACGTTTAACCGCTAGGTAAACCTTAACGATCTTCAGTACGCCAGGTGCTAGATCATCACCTTGAGTGATCTTGCGACGCTTAGTTTCGAATTTCTTATCGAAGTCAGCTTTTAGCTCGTCCCACTGCTCTGCTAGTTGTTCTAGCTGAGTTTGTAGAGCGTCATCTTCTAGCGTTAGTTCTAGCCACTTCTTACGATCAGTTGTGTCTAGTTTCGCTTCAGAGTAACCACCTTCAATCAGTACAGCTTTAACACGGTTTAGAAGGCCACCCTCAAGAATCTGGAATTCTTCAGTTAGGTCTTTCTTCGCTTCTTTAAGCTGCATTTGTTCGATTTCAAGCGCACGCTTGTCTTTCTCTACGCCATCGCGAGTGAAGACTTGAACGTCGATGATCGTACCTGATACAGAGTTAGGTACACGTAGTGAAGTATCTTTAACGTCAGATGCTTTTTCACCGAAGATTGCACGTAGTAGCTTCTCTTCAGGCGTTAGCTGAGTTTCACCTTTAGGTGTTACTTTACCAACTAGGATGTCGCCACCCTTAACTTCTGCACCGATGTAAACGATACCTGACTCGTCTAGTTTAGACAGAGCAGACTCACCTACGTTTGGAATATCAGCTGTGATCTCTTCAGAACCAAGCTTAGTATCACGCGCCACACAAGTAAGTTCTTGGATGTGGATAGTCGTGAAACGGTCTTCTTGAACTACGCGCTCAGATACTAAGATCGAGTCTTCGAAGTTGTAACCATTCCAAGGCATGAACGCGATACGCATGTTTTGACCAAGCGCTAGTTCACCAAGGTCTGTTGAAGGACCATCAGCAAGAACGTCACCGCGTGATACAGGTTCACCTGGCATCACACATGGGCGCTGGTTAATACATGTGTTCTGGTTAGAACGTGTGTATTTAGTCAGGTTGTAGATGTCGATACCAGCTTCACCTGGTACTAGCTCTTCTTCGTTCACTTTAACAACGATACGAGAAGCATCTACAGACTGGATTACACCACCACGTTTAGCAACTGCAGTTACACCTGAGTCAACTGCTACGTTACGTTCAATACCAGTACCAACAAGCGGTTTGTCAGCTTTCAGTGTTGGAACTGCCTGACGTTGCATGTTCGCACCCATCAATGCACGGTTCGCATCATCGTGTTCTAGGAACGGGATAAGCGATGCAGCGATAGATACAACCTGGTTTGTCGCAACGTCCATGTACTGAGCGTGCTCACGAGGGTGTAGACCAGATTCACCTTTTTGACGAGCTGTGATCAGCTCATCTGCAAAACCGCCTTCTTCAGTTAACGCAGCATTAGCCTGTGCGATAACGAATTGACCTTCTTCGATTGCAGATAGGTAATCTACTTCGTCTGTTACAATGCCATCTACAACGCGACGGTATGGTGTCTCTAGGAAACCGTACTCGTTACAACGCGCAAACGCAGATAGAGAGTTGATCAGACCGATGTTTGGACCTTCCGGCGTTTCGATAGGACATAGACGACCGTAGTGAGTTACGTGTACGTCACGTACTTCGAAGCCAGCACGTTCACGAGTTAGACCGCCAGGACCCAATGCAGAAATACGACGCTTATGCGTTACTTCTGATAGCGGGTTGTTTTGGTCCATGAACTGTGAAAGCTGTGAAGAGCCAAAGAATTCTTTAACAGCTGCAGAGATTGGTTTCGCGTTGATCAAGTCTTGAGGCATGATTGCGTCAAGATCGCCTAGGCTTAGACGCTCTTTAACTGCACGCTCAACACGTACTAGACCTACACGGAACTGGTTCTCAGCCATTTCGCCTACAGAGCGGATACGACGGTTACCTAGGTGGTCGATATCGTCCACTTCGCCTTTACCGTTACGAATCGCGATAAGCTTCTTCATCACTTCAACGATATCTAGCTCGTCAAGTGTGCCTTGCTCTTGAGCATCTTCACGACCGATAGAGCTGTTGAACTTCATACGACCAACAGTCGATAGATCGTAACGCTCTTCAGAGAAGAATAGGCTTTCGAATAGTGCTTCTGCAGCTTCTTTTGTTGGTGGCTCACCAGGGCGCATCATGCGGTAGATTTCTACCAAAGCAGAAATACGATCAACAGTGCTGTCGATGCGTAGCGTTTCTGACATGAATGGACCATGGTCTAGATCGTTGGTGAACAACGTTTCTAGTGATTTGTGGCCAGCCTGAGATAGGTTCGCTAGAGCTTCCAGGCTGATTTCCTGGTTAGCGTTAACAATGATCTCGCCTGTTGCTTCGTTGACGTAATCTTTCGATGCAACTTTACCAACGATGTACTCAACTGGTACTTCGATGTGATCAACGCCATCTTTCTCTAGTTGGCGGATATGACGAGCTGTTACACGACGACCTTGCTCAACGTAAGTTTTACCGTTCGCTTCGATATCGAATGACGCAGTTTCACCACGTAGACGATCAGGAACCAACTCCATTAGTAGAGTTTGGTCTTTCACTTCGAAGTTCACTTTTTCGAAGAAGATATCTAGGATTTCTTCTGACGTTTTACCAAGTGCACGAAGGATGATCGAAGCTGGTAGCTTACGACGGCGGTCAATACGTACGTATAAGTTATCCTTAGGGTCGAACTCAAAGTCTAACCATGAGCCACGGTAAGGAATAACACGTGCGTTGTATAGAACTTTACCTGAAGAGTGGGTCTTACCCTTATCGCTGTCGAAGAACACGCCTGGGCTTCGGTGCAGCTGGGATACGATAACCCTCTCGGTACCGTTAATTACGAAGGTACCATTGTCTGTCATAAGCGGAATTTCGCCCATGTAGACTTCTTGTTCTTTAATGTCTTTTACAGTACCTGCTGGCGCGTCTTTATCAAAGATTACTAGACGTAGTTTTACGCGTAGTGGCTTTGAGTAAGTTACACCGCGGATTTGACATTCTTTAACGTCAAAAACTGGCTCACCAAGACGGTAGCTAACGTATTGCAGCTCAGAATTGCCGTTGTAGCTCTGAATTGGGAATACAGAACGGAAAGCAGCTTCAAGACCGTATTGACCTTCAGGATCCTGTTCGATGAATTTGTCGAACGAATCGAGCTGGATCGATAGCAGGTATGGAATGTCCAAAACTTGTGGACGAGTACCAAAGTCCTTACGGATGCGCTTTTTCTCGGTATAAGAGTAAACCATGGGGTTCCTCAGCTCGCTGATAAGTGACCCAAACTGTCCGCCCGCTCCTAGTTACTTAAGGGGGGTAAGGGACAGTGACTAAATAGCTGTTTACTGTAGTGACATTTCATTGCGTAGGAATGAAATGTTTTTTGCTTGGGAACAGGCGCTTAAACAGCGGGAAAATTCGCCTATACCCTACAGCGCAAAAAGGCCGGTGGTTAAAAAACCACCAGCCAATTAGCCGTTAGGCTAAGAAACTATGCAATAATTACTTAACAGCAACAGTTGCACCAGCTTCTTCTAGCTGAGCTTTAAGTGCGTCAGCTTCTGCTTTGTCAACACCTTCTTTAAGAGGTGCTGGAGCGCCGTCTACAAGAGCTTTAGCTTCTTTAAGACCTAGGCCAGTTGCGCCACGTACTGCTTTGATTACAGCAACTTTGTTGCCGCCAGCAGATTCTAGGATTACGTCAAATTCAGTTTGCTCAGCTGCAGCTTCGCCGCCTGCTGCGCCACCTGCAACTACTGCAGCAGCAGCAGTTACACCGAATTTCTCTTCCATAGCTTCGATTAGTTCAACAACTTGCATTACAGACATTTCTGCAACTGCGTCTAGGATTTGCTCGTTAGTAATAGACATAACAATTCTCTTTTAAGTCAACAATAAGTTTATTTTGCAACCAGTAAAAAGCAAGGCTTAAGCCGCTGCTTCTTCTTTTTGATCGCGGATAGCAGCGATAGTACGTACCAGCTTGCCAGCAGAAGCTTCTTTCATGCACATCATTAGGCGTGCGATTGCTTCGTCGTAAGTTGGTAGTGTTGCTAGTACTTCAGCGTCAGTTAAAGCGCCTTCAAATGCAGCAGCTTTGATCTCGAAATCTTTGTTCTCTTTAGCGAAGTCTTTGAAAAGACGCGCTGCAGCACCTGGGTGCTCGTTAGAGAACGCGATTAGAGTAGGACCAGTGAAAGTGTCAGTTAGACACTCGTAGTCTGTACCCTGAACCGCACGACGTGCTAGAGTGTTACGCACGACTTTCATGTAAACACCCGCTTCGCGAGCTTGTTTACGTAGAGAAGTCATCGCGCCAACTTCAACGCCACGAGAATCAGCTACAACTGCAGAAAGTGCACCACTGGCAGCTTCGTTGACTTGAGCAACAATTGCTTTTTTGTCTTGAAGGTTTAAAGCCATCTTGGATTTACTCCTGGTTGTCGTTACACCACTCACTATCATCACGACAGTGAGAGCTATTGAGGTGCATTCCCAGAAGAAAGTTAACTATTTACATAGAGCTTTCTGTCAGTTCGGGCACCATCTACGTAGGATGATTAAGTTTGTTTTGAGAACAAACACCTACGGTCTTGGACGGAGACTGGGTCTTAATTCATTTCGAACTAGGAGACAGTTCAAAGAACCAATGTTCAGCCCCAACCACAAATATTAGGCGCAAAATTATACACAAATTTTGCGCCTAAGCAAATAAATTATGCTTGAGTGTTCAGGCTAGCCTGATCAACAGCAACACCAGCACCCATAGTAGTAGAGATGCTTACTTTCTTCAGGAAAGTACCTTTCGCTGAAGATGGCTTAGCTTTCTTCAGAGCAACTAGAAGAGCTTCTAGGTTCTCTTTGATCTGCTCAGCAGAGAAGTTTGCTTTACCGATAGTAGTGTGGATGATGCCGTTTTTGTCGTTACGGTAACGAACCTGACCAGCTTTAGCGTTCTTAACCGCTTCAGCAACGTTAGGAGTTACAGTACCAACTTTAGGGTTTGGCATTAGACCGCGAGGACCTAGGATAGTACCTAGTTGACCTACAACGCGCATTGCATCTGGAGAAGCAACAACTACGTCGAAGTTCATTTCGCCTTTCTTAACTTGCTCAGCAAGATCTTCCATACCAACGATGTCTGCGCCAGCTTCTTTAGCTGCTTCAGCGTTTGCACCTTGAGTGAACACTGCAACGCGGATTTCGCGGCCAGTACCGTGAGGTAGTACAGTTGCACCACGTACGTTCTGGTCAGATTTACGAGCATCGATGCCTAGGTTAACAGCAACGTCAACAGACTCTACGAATTTAGCAGTAGCTAGTTCTTGAAGAAGAGCAACAGCTTCGTTGATTTCGTACTCTTTAGTTACGTCAACTTTTTCGCGGATTACGCGCATGCGCTTAGTTAGTTTAGCCATCTTATTAACCCTCTACCACTAGGCCCATTGAACGAGCAGTACCAGCGATTGAACGCTTCATTGCTTCGATGTCAGCACCAGTCATATCAGCAGCTTTAGTTTCTGCGATTTCTTGGATTTGAGCGTCAGTTACAGTACCCACTTTTTCAGTGTTTGGACGACCTGAACCAGACTTAACGCCAGCAGCTTTCTTAAGAAGAACAGCAGCAGGTGGAGTCTTAGTTACGAACGTGAAAGAACGGTCGTTGTATACAGTGATAACAACAGGAGTAGGTAGACCTTTCTCTAGAGATTCTGTTTTCGCGTTGAACGCTTTACAGAATTCCATGATGTTAACACCGTGTTGACCTAGTGCAGGACCAACTGGTGGACTTGGGTTCGCCATACCAGCTGCAACTTGTAGCTTGATGTAAGCTTCAACTTTCTTAGCCATGATAATTCCTAAGTTTGGGTACAAACGCTAATCATCGATCAGCTCCCCGTTTAATGAAAAAACTCTTTACTTCACCAGAAGTAAAAAGGCGCGAAATTATAGTCATAATTCGCGCCTTAGACAACCCTTAAAAAGGTGTTTTTTTAATCAAGTTTTTCAACCTGACCAAATTCAAGCTCAACTGGTGTTGCACGACCAAAGATCGACACAGACACTTTCAGGCGGCTCTTCTCGTAATCCACTTCTTCAACAGTACCATTGAAGTCAGCAAATGGACCTTCATTAACACGTACCACTTCGCCCGCTTCGTACATAGTACGTGGACGAGGAGCTTCACTTGCTTTCTCAAGACGATTAAGAATCGCATCAGCTTCTTTGTCTGTGATAGGTGCTGGACGGTCTGAGGTACCACCAATGAAGCCCATGACACGCGGCACACTGCGTACTAGGTGCCATGATTCATCGTTCATAATCATCTGAACAAGGACGTAACCTGGGAAGAACTTACGCTCAGATTTACGACGCTGACCCGCGCGCATTTCCACTACTTCTTCAGTAGGAACCAGTACTTCACCGAATAGCTCTTCCATGCTGTGCATTTTGATATGCTCGCGAAGAGATTGAGCTACACGACCTTCAAATCCAGAGAAGGCTTGAACCACATACCAGCGTTTTTTTGGAGCTTCACTCATGAATTAAAACCCTCTATACCCCAGTCGCTAGAGCTACTAGACGAACCATGATGCCGTCAATACCCCATAGCGCTAGAGCCATTACAATACTTACAGCTAAAACGATCAGTGTTGTTTGCATAGTTTCTTGGCGTGTAGGCCAAACAACTTTACGAACTTCCATACGAGATTCTTTTGCAAAACTGATCGCTGCTTTACCTTTAGTCGTTGTTGCTGCAACGCCAAGAGCAGCTGCAATTAGAACAACAACGCCTGCAGCGCGAACTACTACAGACATTTCACCATACAGGTAATTACCCACAACAGCGGCCGCTGCTAATACGAAAGCGGCAATCCACTTAAACGTATCTGCTGCGTTTGAGCTATCAGGAGTTTCAGCATTATTTGCTTTCATAAACCAACCTGTCACAAGTCTTAATATAGACGACAACAACCCCGCTGTTGCAGGGCAAACTCCATATCGCTGAAAAAATCAGCGTTACTCTCTTAAGATTAAGCCTCTCCGGCCAATCTTGCTCTGCTCTCAACCAAAATCTGAACAAGAAAACAGCTAAAATAATGTTGAGTGCAGAAAAAGGGCATCAAATGATGCCCTTTTTGCTACTGGTTCGTCAAATCTAATTCAAGATTTTCCGAAGACATTCGTTTAATTCTTTAAGAATTAGTCGAAGATCTTAGCAACAACACCAGCACCTACAGTACGGCCACCTTCACGGATAGCGAAACGTAGGCCTTCATCCATAGCGATAGGAGCGATTAGCTCAACTTGCATTTGGATGTTGTCACCTGGCATTACCATTTCTACGCCTTCTGGTAGAGAGATGTCACCAGTTACGTCAGTTGTACGGAAGTAGAACTGTGGACGGTAGCCTTTGAAGAATGGAGTGTGACGACCACCTTCATCTTTAGAAAGTACGTATACTTCTGACTCGAACTTAGTGTGTGGAGTGATTGAACCAGGCTTAGCTAGTACTTGACCACGTTCAACTTCATCACGCTTAGTACCACGTAGAAGTGCACCAACGTTCTCACCAGCACGACCTTCGTCAAGAAGCTTACGGAACATCTCAACACCAGTACATGTTGTAGTAGTCGTTTCTTTGATACCAACGATAGCAACTTCGTCACCTACGTTTAGGATACCACGTTCGATACGACCAGTTACTACTGTACCACGACCTTGGATTGAGAATACGTCTTCGATAGGCATTAGGAATGGCATATCTACTGCACGCTCTGGCTCAGGGATGTATGAATCTAGCGCTTCTGCTAGTTCAACAATCTTAGCTTCCCATTGCTCTTCGCCGTTTAGTGCGCCTAGAGCAGAACCTTGGATAACTGGTAGGTCATCACCTGGGAAGTCGTACTCAGATAGAAGTTCACGAACTTCCATTTCTACTAGTTCTAGTAGCTCTTCATCGTCAACCATGTCACATTTGTTCATGAATACGATGATGTATGGGATACCAACCTGACGGCCTAGTAGGATGTGCTCACGAGTTTGTGGCATTGGACCATCAGTTGCAGCAACTACAAGAATACCACCGTCCATCTGTGCAGCACCAGTGATCATGTTCTTAACGTAGTCCGCGTGTCCTGGACAGTCAACGTGCGCGTAGTGGCGAGTTGGAGTGTCGTACTCTACGTGAGAAGTAGCGATTGTGATACCGCGCTCACGCTCTTCTGGAGCGTTATCGATAGATGCGAAGTCACGAGCAGCACCGCCGTATACTTTAGCAAGTG
>NZ_JAMZAM010000016.1:0-36785 GCF_024181835.1 Vibrio sp. Y29_XK_CS5 | reverse complement strand
AGACAAAAACTTAGACTTTAGGTCTAACCAGTGCGGAGCGGTAGTTCAGTTGGTTAGAATACCGGCCTGTCACGCCGGGGGTCGCGGGTTCGAGTCCCGTCCGCTCCGCCACTTATTTAGACAAAGCCCTAGCAGAAATGCTAGGGCTTTTTCGTTTGCGCTATTATTTTGGTCTACGACCAACGAGTCCCGCTCGTGTGCGAGTTCAATTGCATGCAAGTCATTTATTTGGAAAACCTGCTCTCGGAGTGGTTTTCGTCGTTTCTAGAACCTTCAATTTCCTACTCGCTCTAGCCTTATTTACCATTAAGCTCCCTTCTTCTTAAACTGAACTCTTTTACTTGTTTACTATATGTATGTAGGTGCTTACTATCTTGTTAGTGACCATTAAATATAGATCTTCATTTATAATCTCTGAATCTAAGCATTATGACTGCACATCTTTAAAAGATAAGTGAGAATCATTATTAATATTTAGTTACACTCACATCAGTTGGAATAATGAGTGACTAAATACATGGATATATCTCGTCGACGCTTTCTTCAATCTTCCTTAGCGATCTCTGCGCTTACCGTTCTGCCTGCATGTTCTCTATCTAAGAGCACTAACAAACAAGGTCAGCATATATACGACATCACTGCGGAGCCTTCTACTGCTGAATTAGTACCAGGGTTTACCACGGATGTACTTGCATTTAATGGCTTGATTCCAGCGCCTACGATTCGTTGTCGCCAAGGCGAGAAAGTTATTATTCGGTTTACTAACAAGCTTTCAGAGCCGACTACAATCCACTGGCATGGCTTACGAATCCCTATTGAAATGGATGGTGTCCCTTTCTTGAGCCAGCCGCCTATCATGCCAGGTGAAACATTCGTTTATGAATTTACACCACCAGATGCGGGCACATTTTGGTATCACCCACACATGAATAGCGTTAAGCAACTTGGGATGGGCTTAGTCGGGCTAATCATTGTTGAAGAGGCAGAACCCGTTCTATTTAATGAAGAGCATGAAGTCGTCCTCAAGCATTGGCATTTAGACAAACAAGGTCAGTGGAAGAATCTAATGGTGCCGCGCTTGAGTGCACGTATGGGAACGACAGGAGAGTGGAGTAGCGTCAATGGTGTGCATGAGCCTGTTTATGCGTTGAAGCAGAATGCTACCACGCGATTAAGAATTGCTAATGTCGATAACACCATTACTTACCCGATCGCTATAGAAGGCGCAGAGGCTTGGGTTATTGCTATAGATGGTAATCCTGTTAAAACGCCTTATAAGCTCACTCAGCACAAAATTGGTCCGGGAATGAGGTTAGATGTCGGATTGATTGCTCCGAAGGCTGGAGAACGTGTTTATGTGCGTCAAATGAAAGGACGTTTCCCATTTCCTTTGTGTGAGTTTGATATTGTTGAGTCTGACCTGCCGAGTAATCAGAAACTGCCTTTATTGCCTCTAAACCCTGTGCCTGATCTTGATTTAGAAAATGCTGAGCAAATTGATTATGTGTTTGAATGGGAAGGGGCGGTCACTCCTGCCGACAAATCGGGCAAAGCGATACCTAAGTTTTGGCTGATGAACAAACGAGCTTGGGAGGGAATGAGTAAAGATAATATTCCAGCGCCGCTTTCAACATTGGAGCTCGGAAAAACCTATATCTTCAACCTTAAGAACGTCACCCAATATCATCATCCTATTCACCTTCATGGGCACACATTTACTGTTCTTGAGTTAGATGGCAAAAAACTCGATGAACCGTTTCATACCGATACGGTCTTACTTGGAAAAAACGGCAGCGCGAAAGCGGCATTTGTTGCAGATAACCCAGGACGTTGGATATACCATTGTCATGTGATCGAACACATGAAGACGGGTTTGATGGGGTACATCGAAGTAAAGTGACTCCTGTAACTTTTTAAATCTTGATAAGTTTTAAGCGCTATACTTTGCTGAATTCTAAGATTGTATAATCACTATTGCCGTAAATTTGATTACAATGTCGCCATTAACTTTTCTGGGGGAATTATGGGACAACTATCCGTTTTGGGTTTTATTGCATTGGGTGGTGCATTTGGTGCATGTTCTCGTTACTTAATTTCTGAACTTTGTGTGATGCTACTCGGTCGTGGCTTTCCGTACGGTACCTTGACCGTGAACGTTGTTGGCTCATTTATTATGGGTCTACTGATCGCTGCGTTTGAAACTGAGTTGATGGTCACTGACCCATGGCGTCAAATCATCGGTCTTGGCTTTTTGGGCGCATTAACCACATTCTCTACTTTCTCGATGGATAACGTGTTGCTTATGCAGCAAGGCGCTTTCTTTAAGATGGGATTGAACGTATTGCTGAATGTCGTGTTAAGCATTTCAGCTGCGTGGATTGGTTTCCAATTATTGATGCGTAGCTAGCAAAAATACTCAAATCTTAATCAGGTCGGCTTGGTTTAACCAAGCCGTTTTTATATACTGATTTTACTTGTCGGAGTGCCATAAGGCTGAGACCGTTAATTCGGGATCCGTTGAACCTGATCAGATTAGAATCTGCGAAGGGAACAAGAGAAGATATCTACACCAGAGTTCTATCTGGTCGACCTATCAAATAGTCGAATGTTGTTATAGACGAAGAGCACTTGCTCAATCTGTCTTTAATTCGATTCCTCTTGTCGCATCTATCCGCCAAGCATTTTTATCCCAATACTTTTTATCTAAGCATAACAAAGCAAGGAAAAATGCTATGTCGAGTCGCAAGCAAGCGAGACTGGAAGCAAAACAGTTCATTGATACACTCTCGGTACAACCGTACCCAAATTCAAGCAAAGTCTACGTAGAGGGTTCACGTCCTGATATTCGTGTGCCAATGCGTGAAATATCACTCGCTGATAGCCTTATTGGAGGCACAAAAGAAGCGCCTATTTTCGAGCCTAATGAGCCAGTACGCGTTTACGATACCTCGGGTGTATACACAGATCCAGAACACACCATCGACCTCTACAACGGCTTACCTAAGCTGAGAGAAGGATGGATTGAAGAGCGTGCCGATACTGAACTACTCGATGAAGTAAGCTCGGTATACACCAAAGAGCGCCTAGAAGATGAAACGCTAGACGATCTTCGTTATGGTAATCTACCACGTATTCGACGTGCCAAAGGTGGGCAGTGTGTGACTCAGTTACACTATGCTCGCAAAGGCATTATTACCCCAGAAATGGAATACATCGCCCTGCGTGAAAATATGGGGCGTGCTCAGTACCGCGATGAAGTGCTGAATCAACAGCATCCGGGTCAAAGCTTCGGAGCGAATCTTCCAAAAGACATTACCGCCGAGTTTGTGCGTAAAGAAGTCGCCGAAGGTCGCGCGATTATCCCTTCCAATATCAACCACCCAGAATCCGAACCAATGATCATTGGCCGTAACTTTTTGGTCAAAGTGAACGCCAACATCGGTAACTCATCGGTCACTTCTTCGATTGAGGAAGAAGTAGAAAAGTTAGTATGGGCAACGCGCTGGGGTGGAGATACCGTTATGGATCTCTCTACTGGACGTAATATTCACGAAACTCGCGAGTGGATTCTGCGTAACAGTCCGGTTCCGATCGGTACCGTACCTATGTACCAAGCGCTTGAGAAAGTGAATGGTGTTGCGGAAAACCTTAACTGGGAAGTGATGCGCGATACTCTGATCGAGCAAGCAGAGCAGGGCGTTGACTACTTCACTATCCATGCCGGTTTACTACTTCGTTATGTGCCAATGACTGCAAAACGCGTTACTGGCATCGTCTCTCGTGGTGGTTCTATCATTGCGAAATGGTGTTTAGCGCATCACCAAGAAAGCTTCTTATATACCCACTTCCGAGAGATCTGTGAAATCTGTGCTAAGTATGATGTGGCTCTTTCTCTGGGTGATGGTCTGCGTCCTGGTTCGGTTGCCGATGCTAACGACGAAGCGCAATTTGCAGAGCTTCGTACTCTTGGCGAATTGACCAAGGTTGCGTGGGAATACGACGTACAGGTGATTATCGAAGGTCCTGGCCATGTTCCAATGCATATGATCAAAGAGAACATGGAAGAGCAGCTAGAGCACTGTCATGAGGCTCCTTTCTATACCCTTGGTCCATTGACGACAGACGTCGCTCCCGGTTACGACCATATTACTTCAGGCATCGGCGCTGCCATGATTGGTTGGTATGGTTGTGCAATGCTTTGCTACGTCACTCCTAAAGAGCATCTTGGTTTACCAAACAAAGAAGACGTGAAAGTAGGCATGATCACTTACAAGCTTGCTGCGCACGCCGCTGATTTGGCGAAGGGACACCCTGGTGCACAAGTTCGTGATAATGCGCTTTCTAAAGCTCGCTTCGAGTTCCGCTGGGAAGACCAATTTAACTTGTCGCTCGACCCAGATACTGCTCGCGCTTTCCATGATGAAACCTTGCCTCAAGAGTCTGGAAAAGTTGCTCACTTCTGTTCGATGTGTGGACCAAAGTTCTGCTCGATGAAGATCTCGCAAGAGGTACGAGAGTATGCGAAAGACACTGAGCAAGTTGCTGCGGACCAAGCTATCTCAATCAAAATGCTGGATGATCCTCTTGAGGGGATGCGTCAGAAATCGCAAGAATTTAGAGAGTCAGGTTCTGAGCTATACCATCCAGCAGCACATGTCGAGGTAAGTGACTAATGAGCAAAATCCTTATTCCGTCATCATTGATTGAACTGACTGGTTTAGTTCAACAATGTTTGTTGTTGGCGAAAGAACAGGGTTTTAGTATCGAAGACATTGAGTTGGGTGTGAGCCCAACTCAATCTATTCAGCTTGTTCGAGACCAACAGACCACACGTATAACGACAGATCTTATTGATGGTTATGACTCTGAGCATGAGAGTTCATTTGTGTTCCATTACCGCTCTGCTTTATCGGTAGAAGCGTGTGCTAAGCAACCGTCGAAAGCGATTTATATTGGCATTGCTGATACGCAGGTATCCGATGAAAAGGAGAAAGTGCTTCAGCTTGATATCTGGCGTCACCCAATTGACAATGAAGTGAGAGCGCTTTCCGTTAAGTCCAAATTCAACGCAATGTTCGATCCCGAACATCACCTTGCTTGGATAGTAACGCTGACAGTACTCGATTTTCCTATCGAAGATGCGTTAACACTTGCTCGAGGAATGCTAACTCAACAAGCGAATGTTTCACGTGAAACACTGTTGAATGACAACCTTGGTAAGGGAAGATCTACTCAGTGGGCTGACCAATTTGATAATTTCCCCACACCTGTACTGGAGGATAACCGACTAGGTATTCAAGTTGGTTGGTCTGCACAAGGCGAGAGCGTTAGCTTTCCAACTCTAACTAAGCAAAGCCTAGGGCTCTATCCAGTCGTTGATGATGTTGCTTGGATTGAGCGTCTACTGCCACTAGGCATCAACACTATTCAACTGCGAATCAAGAACCCACAACAAGCCGATTTAGAACAACAGATCATTCGAGCAATTGAGCTAGGTCGTCAGTACCAAGCACAAGTGTTCATCAATGACTATTGGCAGTTGGCAATCAAGCATGGCGCTTATGGCGTTCACCTAGGACAAGAAGACATAGAAGAATCGAACTTGGCTCAGCTAACCAAAGCCGGCATTCGTCTTGGTCTTTCTACTCATGGTTATTATGAGCTACTGCGCATCGTACAAATTCATCCTAGTTACATCGCGCTAGGGCATATTTTCCCAACCACCACTAAACAGATGCCATCGAAACCACAAGGTTTGGTGCGCTTAGCTTTGTATCAAAAGTTGATTGATAGCATTCCTTATACAAATACAGAGGCTGCTTTCCGTCCTTCAAAAGACAAAGTAGGTAGTGACTATGTGCTTGGCTTTCCGACGGTTGCGATTGGTGGTATTGACCAATCTAATGCAGACCAAGTTTGGCGCACGGGCGTATCTAGTTTGGCAGTTGTGCGAGCTATTACGTTGGCAGAATCACCTCAGTCCGTCATCGAATTCTTTGCACAACTGATGAAAGAAAGACAGCTAACGTTTACTGATCAGAATAGTGAATTAGCGCATACCAAGAGAGGCGAGCATGCTCACGGATAAGCAGTTCCTTCGCTATCAACGCCAAGTAGCTCTGCCTGAAATTGCTGAAAGTGGGCAAGAGCGTTTGAGCAAATCGCATGTGCTGATCATCGGTTGTGGTGGGTTAGGGAGCGCAGCGAGTTTGTACTTGGCATCAGCGGGTGTTGGTAAATTGGTTGTGGTCGATAACGATGAAGTTGATAGCAGTAACCTGCAACGCCAGATCATTTATCGTGAACAAGACCTTCAAGTTGCGAAAACAGAAGCAACTGTAAAACAGCTCACTGACCTCAATTCTATGGTTCAAATTCGTGCTCTCAATAAGCGATTGGACAAAGCACAGCTGCAGCTTGAGGTGATGCTAGCGGATGTGGTGCTCGACTGCACCGATAACATGCCAACGCGCCAGCTAATTAACCAAGTTTGTTTCGAGCAAAATACGCCGCTCATCTCGGCGGCGGCAATTGGTTGGCAAGGGCAATTCGCTGTTTTTGATTACCAAACATCAAGTGAACAAGAAGTGCAGAGTAAAGCCTGTTATCGCTGTTTGTATCCGTTTGACGAATTACCGCAAACGCAAAAGTGCAGTGAGAGCGGTGTCGTCGGTCCGGTTGTGGGCACACTTGGCAACTACCAAGCGATAGCGGCAATTCAAAAACTGGCGACGGGAACGTTTCATGTCGAGACTGCCAAGTTGCATCTGTTTGATGGGTTGAAACTGCAATGGCAAACCATGGCGATAAGCAAAGACAAACAGTGCCAAGTGTGTACTCAGATTTAGCTTACGAGTAATGGGTAGAATTAAGAGAGTTGGAAGCAATGACGTTATCAGAACAACAAACAACACAAATGACCGCTGCTGACCTAGATGTGATCACTATTGTCATCAATGACCAGTCACATCAAGTTGCCATTGAGTCGAATCTACAGCAAATCATTAGTCAATTTGCGCTGCCTGAAATGGGCTGTGTTTTTGCAATTAATAACAATGTTGTGCCGCGCAGTGAGTGGGCTAGCACAGTTCTTTCACAGGGAGATAGCATCTCTTTGTTTCAAGCGATCGCAGGGGGGTAAAGTCGATGCTTAAAATTGGTGATAAACAATTCGAATCAAGACTGTTCACGGGAACAGGGAAGTTTGCCAACAGCCGATTAATGGCAGAAGCGATTCAAGTATCGGGTTCTCAACTTGCGACCATGGCGTTGAAGCGTGTGGATGTGAACGACCAACAAGACGATATTTTGCTGCCGCTAGTACAAGCGGGCGTGAACTTATTGCCGAACACCTCGGGTGCAAAAAATGCTAAAGATGCTGTGTTTGCAGCACAATTGGCAAGAGAAGCGTTAGGTACAAACTGGCTAAAACTGGAAATTCACCCAGACCCGAAGTACTTGATGCCCGATCCAATTGAGACGCTTGCGGCCGCTGAACAACTGGTTCGTGAAGGCTTTATTGTGCTTCCTTATTGTCATGCTGACCCGGTTCTGTGTAAAAGATTGGAAGAAGTTGGCTGTGCTGCGGTCATGCCATTAGGTGCGCCGATCGGTTCTAACAAAGGGATAGTTTCTCACGATTTCCTAGAAATCATTATCGACCAAGCTAATGTTCCTGTCGTTGTCGATGCGGGTATTGGCGCACCTTCACATGCCGCGCGTGCGATGGAAATGGGAGCGGATGCCGTGCTCGTCAATACTGCGATTGCAGCTTCGAGCGATCCCGTTGCGATGGCGAAGGCATTTAAGTTGGCGGTAGAGTCCGGGCGTATGGCTTATGAAGCCGGACTTGCAGGTAAGGTTTCTCATGCGGTTGCGTCGAGTCCACTGACGTCATTCCTAGATGATCTTTAGTCTTAGATTAGTTTAGCTATTAAGCGAGGAAAACATGAGCTTCGTTGAACAATTTAAGCAGCTGAATTGGGATGACATCTCGATGTCGATCTACGCGAAAACGGCACAAGATGTCGAGCGAGCATTGAATAAACCCAAGCGTGATTTGGAAGATTTTAAAGCGCTAATTTCACCAGCGGCTGAAGCGTACTTAGAGCAAATGGCGCAACTGTCATACTCGGCAACTCGTAAGCGCTTTGGTAATACCATGTCGCTTTACATTCCATTATACCTCTCTAACTTGTGCGCCAATGCTTGTACCTATTGTGGCTTCTCGATGGAGAACAGAATCAAGCGTCGTACTTTGAATAGGGATGAAGTGGCTGCAGAAGTTGAAGCCATTAAACGCATGAAGTTTGATAGCGTATTGCTGGTGACTGGCGAACACGAAACCAAAGTGGGCATGAAATACTTCCGCGAAATGGTGCCGATGATTAAGAAGCGCTTTAACTATTTGGCGATGGAAGTGCAGCCGCTAGATCAAGACGAATACGCAGAGCTCAAGACATTGGGTTTGGATGCGGTGATGGTCTATCAAGAAACGTATCATCCTTCGACTTACGCCGAGCACCATTTGCGTGGCAACAAGATGGATTTCGAATACCGATTGGATACACCCGATCGTCTTGCAAAAGCGGGTATTGATAAGATCGGTATCGGTGCTTTGATAGGGTTGGAAGAGTGGCGTACCGACTGTTTTTATGTGGCAGCGCACTTGGACTATCTTGAGCGCACGTATTGGCAGACTCGTTACTCGATTTCTTTCCCGCGTTTGCGTCCTTGTGAGGGTGCGCTCCAACCCAAATCAGTCATGACGGATAAGCAACTTGTTCAGCTGATTTGCGCTTATCGTTTGTTGAATCCAGAAGTGGAGTTGTCATTATCGACTCGTGAGTCACCGAAGTTTAGAGATAACGCATTGCCTTTAGGCATTACCAGTATGTCTGCGGCATCGAAAACTCAGCCGGGTGGTTATGCGATGGATGATGTTGAACTCGAGCAGTTTGAGATCAGTGATGAGCGAAGCGCAGGTTCTGTGGAAGATATGATTCGAGCCAAAGGGTTTGACCCTGTATGGCGAGATTGGCACTCGGCGTATTCTGGTTAAGTAGCAAAGAAAGCCACTGGTCATCGTTATGTTTCACGTGAAACATAGGCAAAAAAAGAGGGTTGATGCAAAACATCAACCCTCTACTTTTTTCTAGCTTCTAGCTTCTAGCTTCTAGCTTCTAGCTTCTAGCTGTGTGCTACTGGTAGTGTTGCTTGACGAAGCCACTCTTTCACATCACCTTCAACAAGTGGGCTGATCTCATCCCATACCTTCTGATGGTAATCATTCAGCCAAGCAAGTTCTGGACGAGTTAGCATATCAACGTTGATATTTCGCTTGTCGATTGGACAGCGCGTTAGCGACTCAAATGACAGAACAGGGAAGTCACCGTTAGTTGGGGTTTCAACAACAAGCTCTAGGTTCTCGATACGGATACCAAACGCATCTGCACGGTAGTAACCTGGCTCGTTGGATAGCACCATACCTTCTGTTAGAGGCACATCGATTTGCTTCTTCGAAATGCTCGCTGGACCTTCATGAACACTTAGGAAGTGACCAACACCGTGACCAGTACCATGATCGTAATCGTAGCCTTCCGCCCATAGGTGCTGACGAGCTAGCGTATCGATTTGGTAACCACGAGTGCCTTTCGGGAAACGTGCACGTGCAACACCGATGTGACCTTTTAGCGCAAGAGTGAATTGTTTAATCATCTCTTGTGAAGGCTGACCGATCGCAATTGTACGCGTGATGTCTGTTGTGCCATCTAGGTACTGACCGCCTGAATCCACTAGGTAAAGCGTGTTCAGTTCTAGCTTGCCAGGTTCAGGTTGGTTCTCGTGGTTGTAGTGACACATCGCCGCGTTGCCACCTGCTGCCGAAATAGTATCGAAGCTAAGATCCATAAGTGTCGGGTCTTCGCTACGGAACGCTTCCAGTTTGTCTGCAAGGGTCGCTTCATCATGCAGGTTACCTGCAACGACTTCAGCATCTAACCATGATAGGAACTTACTCATCGCCACGCCATCGCGGATATGACATGCTTTCATGCCTGCGATTTCAACCGCGTTTTTCGCCGCTTTTGGCATTAGGCATGGGTCAGCTTTACTCACCACTGATGCGCCAGCATTTTGTAGAACCAACTTAAACCATGCGTTACTTGTCGCAGGGTCAACCAGTACATTCTTGCCAGTTAGAGTTTCTAGTCGTGCTTGTAATGCTTCTGGGTGATGAACTGTTACGCCAGAACCAACGTGAGCGTCAAACTCAGCAGGTAGGCGAGCTGGATCTAGGAAGTATTCCACGCTTGAATCTGAATGCAGAATCGCGTGAGAAAGCAGAACTGGTAGACGTGATACATCAAGACCACGAATGTTGAGTAACCAACAGATAGAATCAAGTGCTGTGATCACTGCGCTGTCTGCGCCGGTTTTTTTCACCAGCTCTGCGATTTCTTGACGTTTGCTTTCACTTGATTGTCCAACCGCTTCTGTTGCCATTAGGCGAACATCAGAAACCACAGGAGCAGGGCGGTCGTGCCACAGCTCATCAATTGGGTTGCTGGCGAGAATCTTAAGCTCAAGTGCGCCTGCAAGTTTTGCTTGTGCCATGTCTAGCCAAGCAGAGTTGTGCATGCGAGGGTCGATTGCCACAGACGCGCCATTTGCAAGATGGTCTTTAATCCAATCTAGTGCTGGTTCTTCAATTAGGTGACGGTATTCGAATAGATCAGCAGGAACCTGCTTAGTGACTTGTACCGTGTAGCGACCATCAACAAAGATAGCGGCTTTGTCTTTGGTGATTACCGCAGCACCAGCAGAACCGGTAAAACCAGTTAGCCAGTGTAAACGCTCGTTGTGCGCTGGTACGTATTCGCCCAAGTACTCGTCTTCATGTGGGACAAGTAGGGCATCAATATTATGTTGTGCTAGCCATTCGCGAATTGCATTCACGCGGCTTTGGGTATCGTTGTGCATCTGTGTTATTCCTTCAAATTACCGCTCCTTCATGCTCAGGTGTGGGAGCTGTTTCCATCTGCTTCATGCAGTTTACGATTCCATTGAGGTTCGCAATCACTTCAATAGAGTCGGAGTACAACAGACCATAGATGAGCCAAAAAGGACTATCGACTGTTAAGCTACTCATTTTACCGTAAGAGCGCAAATCGCGTCCGGGATTTTTATCTAAGATGATCGGTTTTTTGCGTGATCATAGTACGTAGCCAAGTTAAAGCTGGGTCATTTTCTCTGTCTCGGTGCCAGAACAAAGTGTAAGCCATTGGCGGGAATTCGAGTGGCAGCGGCAGTAACGCCATGTCGTGTTGTTTAGCTGCCAACTTCACAAAGTGGCTTGGCGCGGTAAACACAAAATCGGTGTAAGAACACAAACTGGCGGCACTGTTAAAGTCCGGTACGGTGACTGCGATATCACGTTCGCGACCAATGTCGGCTAAACGATAGTCGAGCAACCAACGGTCGTTGCCATCACAACGCACCTGTACATGACGCAGGGCTAGGTAAGCTTCTAAGTTCCAGTTACTACGCAAAGCCGGGTGGTCTTTACGCACGATACACATTTGGTGGTCGCGATAGATTTCCTGTTCACAAATGTCATCGGGCGGCAGCATAGTCAGCTTGGCATCGTTGATGTCGATATCTCGACCTGTCATGCCTAAATCGATTTCACCGCGTTGAATCATCTTGAACGTTTGTTCCGACCAAGAGTGGGTGCTTATGGTCACGCCTGGCGCTTGTTGGAATATTGCTGGCAAGAAGTGGGGCAGAATGAGCGGGTAGACACTCTCTACCGCTGCGATTTGAAAACGGTACTCACTGCTCTGTGGCGAGAACTCTTCGGGTTGAGTCAGCACCTCAAGTTGGTTTATCAACAGATCCAGTTTCGGTTTAAGGAACAATGCGCGCGGTGTTGGCGTCAATCCGTGTGAGTTTCGAGTGAATAGAGGATCATCAAATTGGGTACGTAATTTCGCTAAGGATTTACTTACGGCAGACTGACTCAAGCACAGTCGGTGGGCGGCTCGGGTGACATTCAACTCTTCAATCAGCACTTTAAAACAGACCAGCAAATTGAGGTCGATGCGTGCCAGTTTCTCTACGTTCACAGTGATTTTCCCCATTGGAATAATGGTCATGAGTATACATCATTTCCATTCATATCATCAGATGATTAAGCTTTGCTCAAAAGTTCTTGTTCAATTTGGAGTGTTTTGTGTCTAGCCATATTACAAATAGCAAAAAACAGATGGCGCTGTTGACCATGTTAGTTCTGTTCAGTCCGCTTGCGATTGATATCTATCTACCTGCTTTGCCTCTTATCGCGTCCACTTTTCAGGTAGAAAATGCATTGGCACAAGACACCATCACTTGGTTCCTATTTGCTATGGGCGTTGGTCAGCTATTCGCTGGTCCCTTGGCAGATAAACTCGGACGTCGAACTGTTGCATTGGGAGGCATCACCATCTACGCATTGAGCGCTTTATTGGCGTGGAGTGCTCAAAATATTGAGTGGATGTTGGCGGCTCGCTTGCTACAAGGCTTAGGTGCTTGTGCAACATCTGTAGCAGCCTTTGCAACAGTTCGCGATATCTTTGGTCCGGAAAAAAGCGGCAAAATGATCAGCTACCTTAACGGTGCGATCTGCTTTATCCCAGCATTAGCACCGATTCTTGGTAGTTGGTTAACCCAACAATTTGATTGGCGTGCAAACTTCAGCTTTATGGCGGGTTTCGCTGTAATTGCAGGAGCGATGATGTTCTTTGGAATGAAGGAAACCAACCCTGCAACAGAAAAGCAGGCGGTATTTAAACTGAGCCGCTACTGGGCAGTCTTGAGCACACCATCATTCATCTTCCACGCTTCACTGTGTTTGATGGCGATGGCGGTCATTCTTGCTTATGTAACGTCTGCACCTGTAGTGTTGATGACAGGCATGGGACTATCGATGAATGAATTCACCTTCTGGTTTGGTCTGAATGCGGCGTTCAACATTGCTGCTTGTATGCTTGCGCCTAAGTTCATGGATCGCTGGGGCACACACAATTCACTGGTTGTTGGTATCTGCTTACTGGCAATTGCTGGCGTGATCATGATGGTGATGAAAGAGCACCACACGGCACTGTCTTTCATGCTACCAATCTTTATCTCATCGGTCGGCTTTGCTTGGATTCTTGGCGCAGCAGCAGGTAAAGCGTTGGAACCGTTCGGTGATAAAGCGGGTACTGCGGCTGCACTACTTGGTTTGTTCCAAATGAGTGGCTCTGGTTTGTTGGTGGGTACGCTACAGCGTTTATCACTGGATCCACAAACTCTGATTGCGATTCATATGTGGGTATTGCTTCCAGCATTAGTGATTCTGTTTAGCAAAGCTGGTAAGAACTGGCATGCGAAATTGGCGAATGCGTAAAACTCGGTAATTTAGTATTTTCCAATGTACTTAACGCGTGTATATTTGTCGTTCAAACTTTTCTCGACACCATAACGGAACTCATAAAGTAATGTCGTTAACCACGTATGAAATGGCTCGTATCCTAGAGCAAATGGAAGAGTCACCAGAAAAGGTGATGTTTGGTAAGTTGCTTAACGAATTAGGTAACCAAAGCTCTGAGCGCATTCGTAGCGCGGCAAAACAAGTTCCAGTGCCAGTCCTACGCGATATCGTGTACCAATTTCAGCAAGTGATTGAGTCACGTAAAGGCGAGCAAGTAGAGCAGATGGCAAAAGATCTCGCGAAGCAGGGTATCTCACCTGAAGAGCTACTGGCTTACTTGAACAAATAATAAAAAAATCCCCGCATCATGCGGGGATTTTTTTAGTGAGTGATTTTCTTCTTCAGTATGTGGTCGAAGGATAATGGTCCTGGTCCCCAAACAATCACAACTAGGATCATCAATCCCCAAAGTTGGTGATCATAGAAACCTTTCTCCCATAACAGCGGGTAAGAGACCACGGCGATGATGTTGAATACAAACAGAATCGCAGCCATCGGGCGGGTAATCAATCCTAGTGCCAAGAACACCGGTAGAACCAATTCTGCAGCCGTTCCTAAGTAAGCCGCCAATTCCCATGGCAGTATTGGCACTTGGTATTCCAGCTCAAATAAATACAGTGTGCTATCCCAAGACGAGAGTTTGATTAGCCCTGAATTGAAGAACACCCATGCAACCCACAAGCGACAAAAGAGAAGTAGTAAAGGGATAAAGCCAGCTTGTAGGGTGCTGATTAAATCGTCGTACCGATTTACTAAGTTTTTAACCGTATCCGTCATAGAGTGCTCCTTAGATTGATTTCAATGTAAAGCCGTCAACGAGATCGAGTGCCATGATGCTATTGAGATGAGCGAGTAAAACGTCAGGTATTTCGCTCAAACTCTGTTTCTGCTCTAAACATTGCAGTAGTTGGAACACGCCGGCATCGAGTGCGTGACACAAGGCTTCTCCATTGGCTTGAATCGAGATGACACCTTGCTGTAATTGGTTGATATTAAGTTGTTCGAATTGGCCAGTTTGAATCGCGCTGAACAAATCAAATACTGCGTAACTGGAGTCAAAGCTGCGGCAGCCTTGTTTGAGGTGCAAAACCAAAGCGGGTTGTTGCTCTTCACTCACTTCGCCAAGCAACGCAAGCGGTTTTAATTCTGTCGCATTGGATTGTTCATATTGTGCTTGACGAGCGAGGTCGATATGCCACTCGAAGCGTGCGACTTCAGGGCTGTAAGGGGCTTGTGCGATCACCTGACTGAATTGCATGATGGTGTCTTGAAAGCCTTCGCCATAATGCACCACATTTCCCTCTTCCAATGGATAAGTGAGAACGTGCTGGCGAGCCATCTGTTCAAAGCATTCTTCACCAAGTAGCGCTTCAACCATTGGGTAGGTAGCGGACAACACTTCGCTTAAGCTTACTATAAAGTTATTGCGGTAAATCTGCATGCGTTCATCAGCGGTAAACTCATCACTGGCAATATCGCAATCTTCACCGAGTGCTTGATAGTGTAGGGCTTTCGCAAACTGGCTTTGTAAGGTGGCTAGATTCATGATGCCTTCCTTGGTTCGCTTTGTTCACTTGGAAGTGTGCCTTGCAACAGCAGTCGGGATGCTTTCTGCGCTTCTCCGAGCAAGACTTCTGGCGCGGGGATATCCAAATCCCATTCAATCAACGCATGACGTGGACCATGTTTTTTTGTCCACTGCGCGAACAGTTGCCAAACTTCATCGCTAACTGGGCGGCTATGGGTATCAATCCATATCTCACCTTTGTCGAGTTGTTTGATGGTAAAACCTGCCAAGTGAATCTCATCCACTTTGTCGCCTGGAATTGCATCTAGGTATGTGTCGCAATCAAAACCGTGGTTGAACGCCGAAACATAAACATTGTTTAGATCGAGCAATAAACGACAGTCAGTGCGCTTTTGCACTTCGGTAAGAAACTCCCATTCGCTGATGGTCGAATGTTGAAACTTCACATAACTAGATGGGTTCTCTATCAAGATCTCGCGTTGCAAATAATCCTGCACTTCATTCACGTTACGAGTGAACACTTTGAGCGCTTCTTCCGTATACGGAAGTGGAAGCAGGTCATTAAAGTAGTGACCGCCGTTTTCACTCCAACTCAAATGGTCAGAAACAAGAATCGGGTCGATTGAGTCAATCAGCGCTTTAAGTTGAGCAAGGTGCTTTTGATTCACACGTTCCACCGAACCTAGTGACAGACCAATGCCATGGCAGCTAATTTGATACTGCTCGCGCAATGCTTGTAATTGATTGCGCTCAGCAGCGTTGGGTTGAAAATAGTTTTCACTGTGGATTTCTAACCAAGATAACTCGGGTTTGTTTTGGCTAAAGTAATCGAGGTGAGGGGTTCTTAATCCAACTCCAACTAGGTCGTGGAAGGTGTGGTGTTTCACGTGAAACTCCTTTTCAAATCGGGCGGGAAGAGAAGGATGCGCTGGTTGAGCGTCAACGCATCCTTGCAGTAGCTAGCGATAAAAGATTATGAAGAAGAAGTGCTACCGCCAACGAGTTTGTCACATAGACCTTTTGGTACGACTACGAATGCGTCTTTTTGGTTATCTTCTTTAGAAGTACCAGCACATGAGCTGCTTTTCGTTGCACAGTCGTTTTTACCTGCTTTAGAAACGCCGTAGCACTTTTCTTTATCAGCAGCGACAGCTGGAGCTGCAGTTAGCATTGTGCCACCAAGAGCTAGAAGACCAGTAACAGCAGCAGTAACAGCTAGATTCGACTTTTTCATAATAAATTCCTCTGAATGATTTCCTTTACTTTAAGTTGGCAAGATGAATCGCCTGTTTTGGCGTTTTTGTTATCAACTTGCTTAACTTAAAAGATAGGAAACTGGCTAAAAAACTTTCAGAAAAATTTTCGAAACAAATGGTTTTAAAGAATGGAATTTATATAACTTATTGATGTGTAGAGTAAAAAAACGACGAATTTTTTATGAATTTTTGTCTAATCTGAAGAGGTTGTTTAGGTTATAATCTATTTTTATGTATAAATAACCAGTAGCTCTCATCATGATGGATCCATCTCTATTACTCGACGGTTTGAACGACAAACAACGTGAAGCCGTTGCAGCACCTCTAGAAAACTTGCTCGTCCTTGCTGGCGCAGGGAGTGGTAAGACACGCGTTCTTGTTCACCGTATCGCTTGGTTGATGTCGGTCGAGCAATCATCTCCGTTCTCAATCATGTCGGTAACCTTTACCAATAAGGCGGCGGCAGAGATGCGTGGACGTATCGAAGAGCTAATGATGGGCAGTGCAGGCGGTATGTGGAATGGTACTTTCCACGGCATTTGTCACCGTATTCTGCGTGCGCACTATCTTGATGCCAAGCTACCGGAAGATTTTCAAATCATCGACAGTGACGATCAACAGCGTTTACTAAAGCGTTTGATCAAAGCGCAAAACCTCGATGAGAAGCAGTGGCCAGCACGCCAAGTGGCATGGTGGATTAACGGTAAGAAAGACGAAGGTCTGCGCCCTTCGCACATTGATGCGTACCATGATCCAGTGACCAAGACATATCTGCAGTTGTACACCGCTTACCAAGAAGCGTGTGATCGTGCTGGTTTAGTCGATTTTGCGGAAATCTTGCTGCGCGCACATGAGCTACTGCGTGATAACAAGTTCGTTCGTGAACACTACCAAGCACGCTTTAAGCATATCTTGGTGGACGAGTTCCAAGATACCAACAACATCCAATATGCTTGGCTACGTATGATGGCGGGTCCTGAGTGTCACGTGATGATCGTAGGTGATGACGATCAGTCGATTTACGGTTGGCGTGGTGCAAAAGTCGAGAACATTGAGAAATTTACGCTGGAATTCCCAAGCGTGAATACCATTCGTCTTGAGCAAAACTACCGTTCAACCAAGACCATTCTGGAAGCGTCGAACGCTCTGATCGCTAATAACACCGAGCGTATGGGTAAAGAGCTTTGGACTGATGGCGTTGTCGGTGAGCCTATCTCGATTTACAGCGCTTACAACGAACTAGATGAAGCCCGTTTTGCGGTAAACAAAATCAAAGAGTGGCAAGACAAGGGTGGTGCTCTGAATGACGCTGCAATGCTTTACCGTAACAACGCCCAGTCGCGTGTTCTTGAAGAAGCACTAATCCAAGCTGGTCTGCCTTACCGTATCTACGGCGGCATGCGATTCTTCGAACGTCAGGAAATCAAAGATGCCCTGAGCTACATGCGTTTGATTGCCAACCGTAATGATGATGCGGCATTTGAACGTGTAGTGAATACGCCAACACGTGGTTTGGGTGATAAGACGCTTGAAACAATTCGTTTTGCGGCTCGTGACCGTGGTTGCACCATGTGGGAAGCGAGTGTGGCTATGTTGGATGAGAAGGTGCTTGCTGGTCGTGCTGCTGGTGCTCTGAGCCGTTTTATCGAGCTTGTTACGGCACTAGAAGACGACACCATCGAGATGCCGCTGCATCACCAGACTGACCATGTGATCAAGTACTCGGGCTTGTTCGCGATGTACGAGCAAGAGAAGGGCGAAAAGTCTAAGGCGCGTATTGAGAACTTGGAGGAATTGGTGACCGCAACTCGCCAATTCGAGAAACCAGAAGAAGCGGAAGACATGTCACTGCTGACGGCATTCCTAACCCACGCAGCATTAGAAGCGGGCGAAGGACAAGCGGACGAGTTTGAAGATGCGGTTCAGCTAATGACGTTGCACAGTGCGAAAGGTCTGGAGTTCCCGTTGGTGTTTATGGTCGGTGTGGAAGAAGGCATGTTCCCAAGCCAAATGTCGGCAGAAGAAGCAGGGCGTTTGGAAGAAGAACGTCGTCTGTGTTACGTAGGCATGACCCGTGCAATGCAGAAACTGTACATCACTTATGCTGAAATGCGCCGTTTGTATGGTCAGGATAAGTACCATAAACCGTCTCGCTTTATCCGTGAACTGCCAGAAACTTGTCTAGATGAAGTACGCATGAAGGCGCAAGTTAGCCGTCCTGCAAGCAGTGGTCGATTTAGCCAAACGGCGGTGAAAGAGAGCTTCAATGAAACTGGCTTTACGCTAGGTTCTCGTGTGATGCATCCTAAGTTTGGTGAGGGCACCATCATCAACTTCGAAGGCAGTGGTCCACAGAGTCGCGTACAGATTGCCTTTAATGGTGAGGGCATCAAATGGTTGGTGACTGCTTACGCTCGACTAGAGAAACTGTAAGGCTTCACCAAAACTAATCAACTTAAGAGCTGCTTCGGCGGCTCTTTTTGTTTGTGCTGTTTGTATGTCACTAATGCAGTAAAAAATGGAATGATAAATGGAGTGCGATAGCGCGATTTAACGATGCTGTTTGAAGGGAAAGTCAGGTGTTGTTGGTGAATGTCTGTTTTCAGCAGAGCTGCTGAGAAAAATTTTAGGCAAAGAAAAACCCCGAGGGCTTGCGCCCATCGGGGTTATAGTCTTACTCGCAGCAATCCGGCTACTAAGAGTGCTCCATGCATCTAATCCATGATAGTGTGCTGAATCCGTCAGCTTAATCCTTACGTCGCCTTCCTAGCGGTGTCCTTAATGACCTTATCCTGGTCTGCTAACCATCCTCGTTAGCTCTCATCACTTGTTCCCTGAGCGGTGTCCCTGACATCATCCTGATGTTCAAATCCTTGCCTCGTCCAGAGGTGTCCATTTCCCGTCCTTAGTAGCAACCATCCTAGTCACTATTGATTCCGTTCAATGTCCAATTTTGCAATCCATGCCCGACTATTCATCCTGAATAACCGTTTCTTCTTCCTGAAGTTCACCAAATCCGTGGTGTTTCCTGTTCCGTGTCAGCATCCTTCCGACAGGTTTAATATTACGTGTTTAACGATTTCCAACAACGGGCTAATCTCACATTTTTTCACTCTCTTTGCGTTCAAAAAAGATACATAAACTTTAAATTCAATGGCTTATGTTCTTTGTTGTACGGTTTTACCATTAAAAAAGAGAGGTTTGCTCAACCCTTTGTGAGAGATCTCGCACAAGGGGTCGAGCGAAAGACTCTTACTGCCCGATAGCGACGCCTTCACGCCTTGGATCGGCTGCGCCCTCAAGACCGTCTTTTGTTATACGTATCGCATGCAGTCCAGAGTTCAAATCACGAACATCAGTTTTAAAACCCATCTTTTCCAACTCAGGCTGTAAGCCTTCTGCAGCGGTACCTTGCTCAATATCTAAGGTACCAAAACGGTTCAGTAATCGTGGCTGATTAATCGCGCTTTGGATGTCCATATCCCATTGCGTGTGGGCGATAATGGCTTGTGCGACATAACCAATGATGCGGCTGCCACCCGGTGAGCCAATTGCCATGTAAGGTTTGTCATCCTTCATCATAATGGTTGGTGCCATGGATGAGCGTGGGCGTTTACCCGGTTCTAAGCGGTTCGCGATTGGCACACCATCTTGGTGAGTGCGGAAGGAGAAGTCGGTCAGTTCGTTATTAAGCAAGAAGCCGCGTACCATCAGGCGTGAGCCAAAGGCGTTCTCAATGGTCGTTGTCATTGAAACCACATTGCCTTGCTTATCGACGATATTGAAATGGCTGGTGGAAGGCAGTTCGATTGATTGGTCCATGCTTAGGTTCATGGCGTGCGACCAAGGAGGGTTGCCAGCTTCAACCTTACTCAACGCTTTACCGACTTGGATGAGCTCAGCACGTTGTTTGAGATAATCTTTATCAAGCAAGCCTTCGGTTGGCATTGGTACATAATCTTGGTCAGCCATGTATTTACCGCGATCCGCGAACGCAAGGCGAGACGCATCGGCGATCACTTGCCACGATTTCGCGCTTTCGGCTCCCCAACCTTTAAGATCGTAGTGCTCGGTGATCGCAAGAATCTGTCCAACCGTCAATGCGCCAGAGCTAGGTGGTCCCATGCCGCAGATGTCATAGCTTTGGTAAGCCGCACAAACCGGTTCACGTTGCTTGATTTGGAACGCATCAAAGTCAGGTTGTGCCAATACGCCAGGATTGCCCGGTGCATTCTGTACTGTCTTGATGATGTCTGTGGCGATATCGCCTTGATAGAAAGCTTTTGCCCCTTGCTCTGCAATTGCCGTCAGAGTTTGCGCGTATTCAGGGTTCTTCAACAACGTGCCTTCGGCTTTTGGTGAGCCATCTGGATTAAAGAAGTAAGCCTTAGTCGCAGGGAAACGTGATAGGCGCTTGGCATCTTTCTCAATCAGACTCGCGAGACGAGGGCTTACTTCGAAACCTCGCTCAGCCAAGGTAATCACAGGTTGGATGATCTTTTTCCATTCCAACTTGCCGTATTTCTGGTGCGTGTCCCACAGTAGTTTCACTGTGCCAGGAGTGGCAACAGAGCGCCCACCGACAACCGCATCGTAAAATTGCAGTGGTTGTCCTTTGTCATCTAGGAAGAGTTTCGGCGTTGCGGCGAGCGGTGCGGTTTCGCGTCCATCATACGTAGTCAGTTTTTGTTTCTCACTGTCCCAATACACTAAGAAGGCGCCGCCACCAATACCTGAAGATTGCGGCTCTACCAAGCCCAGCATCAGTTGTACGGCAACCATGGCATCAATAGCATTACCGCCTTGAGCAAGAACATCCGCCCCGGCTTTGGTGGCAAGTGGGTTGGCTGCGGTGACCATATAATCTTTGGCTTTGACCAATTGCTTTTGCTCGAAGCCAGTACTGTGCTCCGGCGCAACGGCATCTGCTGCTTGGTTAGCAAAGGCTGAGGTAGATAAGATTAGTGGGGAAGTAAGAAAAAGACCCGTGGTCACGAGTCGGTTGAACGTCCAATGCATGATGACTCTCCATGTTGCCAGTTTTGTGCTTTCAGCTTGGCAGTCATGAAGAGTCACGTCGAGTCAGCAATCTTAGAAATGTCGATTGTGCTACGCTTTTAAATCAGTACTTTATCCGATAAAAGTGCTGATGGTTTGGTACAAAATACTGCCGCCCACGAGGGTAAATACCACGCCACACAGACCGTCGATGTAGATGCCTGCTTGTTGCAATTTGCGTTGTAAGCGCTGCGTCGACAGCATCCATGCAAGGCTAGAGAACCAGAATAGCGACAAGCCAAACAGGATGACCAAAGCAATACCTTTGCCAGTGATCGACATACCTGCAGGGACTAAGCTCGACATCAAACTGATAAAGAACACCAAGGCTTTCGGGTTAAGAATGTTGGTCGCAAATCCTTTAGCAAATGCCTGACGCTTATTGCTGATCACTAGGTTGTTTTGCTTCTTAGGTTGATCCGCCATTGGATTTTTGATCATTGAGATCACGGCGCGCAATGCACCAATACCTAAATAGAGTAGGTAACTACCACCGAGCAGTTGCACCACGGAGTACAACACTGGGTGCTGGTGGACGATATAACTCACGCCTGTCAGGCTAAACAAAGAGTGCAGCAAAATACCGACAGACAACCCCAACGCAATGTACAAGCCAGTTTGACGACCATGACGCGTCGCGTTTTGTACGACCAGAGCAAAATCGGGACCTGGACTCATTAGGGCAATAAAGTGAATGCTGGCGAGCGTCAGCAATATGGTGGATTCATTCATAACACATCTCAAATATAACCAATGCGGCTATTGTCGTGGCAAGTTACCTGTGGCGCTTGTAAAAAACTGACAGCTTTCTCGGTAAATGAAATTAACGAGTCACTTGAGAAGGGGAAACACCGTAGGTCTGCTTAAACGCTTTGCTGAAATGCGCTTGGTCGTAGAAACCGATCTGATGGGCGACGTCGGTACCACATTGACCTGATTGCAGTAACTTCATGCCTTGCTCAAGGCGCAGGCGTGCGAACCATGCATAAGGCGTCATGCCGGTTTGCGCTTTAAAGTGGCGCTGGAACTGAGTTGGGCTCAGTTGGCACAGCTCTGATAGCGAATCCAAACGCACCGCTTGGTCAAGGTTCGCCATTAGATAATCTTTTAACGTTCCAAGTGATTGATTTCCTAACGGCACCACTTTTTGTCGCTCAAGCGATCCGTAGCGATCAAAAAGTTGGTTAAATCCTTCAAAAGGAAGGCAATCTTTGGTGAGTTGGCTGAGGTTTTCACGACGAAGTAGCCCGTGTAAGTTACTAAGTTGTGAAAATATCTGTGAATCCGAGATGATCAGCTCGTTGAAGTGTATTATTTGACCGTTTTGCTTAAGATCAGCCAGATCGCTCAATAGGTGAGGTTCGATCGCAAACACATTCACTTCATAGCCACTTTCGAGCTTAGATTGCCCGTCGTGCAGCTCATCCGGCGGCATAATCACAATTTGCCCGTGACCAACTTGGTGGCTGTTACCTTGGTATTGGAACTTCTGCGCGCCATGCGTGATCAGACCGAGATGAAAATCCAGATGGTAATGCCTTTGAAAAGCAAATTTCTGGTATTTCGCCTCTATCAGACTCAAGTTGTCATGGTCGGTTGCGTAGTACTGAATATGTTCCATTAAATAAAAAAAGCTTGGTCACATTATGACCAAGCTTATCCATCAATTTCTTAAATGTCTTGTAAAAAACGATCAGGCAGCACGAGCCGCTTTGCGTGATTTGCGGTTATTACGCAGACCATCAAAGCTAAATACCACCAAGGCGCCCCAAATAAAGGCGAAGGTGATGGCTTTATCGCTAGTGAACGGTTCACCGTAGATCAGCACTGCAAGCAAGAACATCAAACTCGGACCAATGTATTGGAAGAAGCCCAACGTCGATAGCTTTAGACGGGTTGCTGCTCCAGTAAAACACAGTAGCGGCAGGGTAGTGATCACGCCTGCAGCAATCAACAAGGTATTCAGCTGCATTGGGTTATCTAGCATGTTGGACGTCGGTGAACTTGCAATAAACAGCAAGTAAATTGCTGCAGCAGGTAACATCACCAAGGTTTCAATGAATAGTCCGGTTTGTGCTTCTACACTGACTTTCTTACGCAGCAAGCCATAAAAGCCGAAACTCATTGCCAGCGCTATAGCGACCACAGGCACCGAGCCAAAGACGATCAGCTGAACTAATACGCCACAAGCAGCAAGGACAACCGCGAACCACTGAAGCTTACGTAGACGCTCGCCAAGGAAGACCATCCCGAGTAAGACGTTGATCAGTGGGTTAATGTAATAACCTAAGCTGGCATCGAGCATGTGATTCGAGTTCACCGCCCAAATGAAGATCAACCAGTTTGCACCGACCAAAATGGCAGTAGAAACCAGAAACATCATCTTGGTTTTGTTTTTAATGATGTCGCGAACCGAGCGCCAATGGCGACCAAAATGGAGGAGTGCGGCTAGCAAAAAGAAAGACCAAATCACTCGGTGGCTTAAGATCTCTAGTGGCGAGACTTCAGCAATCGATTTGAAGTAAATGGGTGCGATGCCCCACATGGTGTACGCGCCAATAGCAAGCAAGACGCCTTGCCGTGAGCGTTGTTGTTCTTCTGGTGTCATGGGATGTCACCTAATTGAGTTTTTATAGAGCAGAAAATCAGTATACGAGTCGTGAGCTGAATCACCTAACAATTTGCGGTTTTATTCACCATGAAACCCCATTACAATGTGCCCTCACTTTGCGTGCTAGTAGCATGCATAAGCACCTCTTTTTAAGACCCAATCTGAGATTTTTCATGACCTCTACCTTGTTAGCCGAACAATCAGACTCGCCTGTAACGCCTCAACGTGTGTTGGAGGATGTGTTTGGTTACCAAGAGTTCCGTGATGGTCAGCAGTTGGTGATTGACGCTGCAGTAGAAGGTCGCGACAGCTTAGTTATCCTGCCTACGGGTGGCGGTAAGTCGCTGTGTTATCAAATTCCTGCTTTGGTTCGCTCTGGCATTACTTTGGTGATCTCTCCGCTTATCTCGCTGATGAAGGACCAAGTGGACCAACTTAAAGCCAACGGTGTAGCGGCTGAGTGTATTAACTCGACCATGCCTCGTGAAGAGTTGCTCAGCGTGTATAACCGCATGCACACAGGGCATCTTAAGTTGGTGTACGTCTCGCCAGAACGCGTATTGATGCGTGATTTCATTGAGCGTTTGGAAAACTTGCCGCTATCGATGATTGCCGTCGATGAAGCGCACTGTATTTCCCAGTGGGGACACGACTTCCGTCCAGAATATGCCGCGCTTGGGCAACTCAAGCAGCAGTTTTCTCATGTGCCATTTATGGCGCTGACGGCGACGGCGGATGACGCAACGCGCCGAGATATTCTTGAGCGTCTGCAACTGAATAATCCAGAGGTTTATCTAGGCAGCTTCGACCGTCCCAACATTCGCTACAACTTAGTTGAGAAGCACAAGCCGGTTTCGCAAATCGTTCGTTATCTTGAAACCCAAAAGGGTAATTGCGGCATCATCTATTGTGGTAGCCGTAAGAAAGTTGAGATGGTGACTGAGAAGCTGTGCAACAACCACATTCGTGCTGCTGGTTATCACGCAGGTATGGACGCCGATGAGCGCGCTTACGTTCAAGAAGCTTTCCAACGTGATGACATCCAAATCGTGGTGGCGACCGTGGCATTCGGTATGGGCATCAACAAACCAAACGTGCGTTTTGTGGTTCACTTTGATATCCCGCGCAACATCGAGTCTTACTATCAGGAAACCGGTCGTGCAGGGCGTGATGGTTTGCCTGCGGAAGCGATGATGTTGTATGACCCAGCGGATATCAGTTGGCTGCGTCGTATGTTGGATGAGAAAGACGATGGTCCACAGAAGCAGGTGGAGACCCACAAACTGAATGCGATGAGTGCCTTTGCTGAGGCGCAAACTTGTCGTCGTCAGGTGCTATTGAATTACTTTGGTGAGTATCGTGAGAAGCCATGTGGCAACTGCGATATTTGCTTAGATCCACCGAAACACTTTGATGCCACGGAAGAAGCGCGTAAGGCGTTGTCTTGTGTGTATCGTGTTAATCAGAGCTTTGGTATGGGCTACGTAGTGGAAGTGCTACGTGGCATGCAAAACATTCGTGTACGTGAAAACGGGCACGATAAGATTTCTACCTACGCGATAGGGCGCGACCATAGCCACGATTACTGGGTGAGTATCTTCCGTCAGTTAATCCACAAAGGGCTGCTGTTCCAAAACATCACGCGTAACTCAACGCTGCAACTTACTGAAGAGGCGCGTCCGCTGCTACGTGGCGATGTGACTCTGGAGTTAGCGGTTCCGCGTTTAGACACTGCAGCACGTGCGGCGAAGTCGGACAAACTGACCAGCAAGAACTACGACAAAAAGCTGTTTGCTAAGTTACGTAAGCTGCGTAAGTCGATTGCTGATGAAGATGGTTTGCCACCATACGTGGTCTTCAGTGACGCAACTCTGATTGATATGGCGGAAATTCTGCCAACGTCTTACGGCGAAATGCTGGCAGTTAGCGGTGTTGGTCAGCGCAAACTGGAGAAGTACGCCGATCCATTCCTCGATTTGATTCAAGAACACATTACTCACCACGGATAAGGAACCACGATGCAAAAGGAATTTGGCTTAGCGGACTACATGGCACAAGAAGGGCGCTTAATCATTACCGCGCCGAGCTTTGACCTTGATAGCTTTCCTGCTTTAGGTGAGCGTTTAGTTGGTTTGCTTTCTGCTACTGTGGTGGAAAAGCAGTGGGATGCGGACATTCACTCTTGGCTGATCGATTTTGAAGGTTGCCGACTGTTTATGAAAGCAGAGCATTACAGCGAAGCGATTTGGTTTGAAGCTTTAGCGATTGAAGAGAGCAGGGAAGAGTTGGATTATCTCGCAGGATTGTTCCAACGCGGCTTCTAAAAATAGAATTTTTTTAGAAAGGGTGTTTCACATGAAACACCCTTTTTTATGCTCAAACGTTTGCGTAAAACAGACGACTTGCGGCGAAAAGTGGTTAATGTATAATCGCCCACCGCTTCGCTCAGAATGAGCCAAGCCAGTTTATTTTTCATTTTACATTGTTGGTAAGAGCCACTTTATTCAGTGACTCGATTTGGGTTCCCTCACCCCCAAACCAAACTAAAAAGGTATCGCATGAGTAACTTTACCCCTGCGCAGCAGCGCAACGCCCTTATCTATCTGGTTCTATTCCACCTAGTCATTATTGCATCTAGCAATTACCTAGTTCAGCTACCGTTTACTATCTTCGGTTTCCATACCACTTGGGGTGCATTCACTTTCCCATTTATCTTCTTAGCGACTGACTTAACTGTGCGTATTTTCGGTGCTCAGTTGGCACGTAAGATCATCTTCTTAGTGATGTTGCCTGCGTTGGCAGTGTCTTACTTCTTATCGGTGGTGTTCTTCGAAGGTCAATTCCAAGGTTTTGGCCACCTAGGGGAATTTAACTTATTCGTTGCTCGTATCGCGATTGCTAGCTTCATGGCGTACCTGCTTGGTCAGATCATGGATGTGCATGTGTTCAACCGCCTACGCCAAATGAAGCAATGGTGGGTGGCACCAACGTGTTCAACGCTTTTCGGTAATGCACTTGATACTATCGCTTTCTTCGCCATTGCGTTCTACCAAAGTCCAGATCCATTTATGGCGGAGCATTGGACGGAAATCGCGCTGGTGGATTACGGCTTCAAATTGATTATCAGTCTTGGTCTGTTCGTTCCTATGTATGGCGTATTACTGAATTACCTCATTAAGAAGCTGACTGCGGTGAACCCTGACTTTAAGGTGACGACAAGCGTTCAGTCTTAATATCAGTGGGAACCCCGAAAGCCGCTTGCTCAAATCAAGCGGCTTTTTTGTGCCTGTTTACTTGAGTTTAGAGTATTTTGTACAGCGTGGGGAGTAATTAGATCATGGGTGTCCAAAAGCTCCCTAAGCTGTACAAAGGTAAAAATGGAGTAATAAAAAAGGTCCCAATAGGGACCTTTAACCAAGTAATAAGTCATCGTGAGATTTAACAAGTCACAATACTTAACGGCCAGCCGATGTCTGTTTGACGGTTGGATTCAATTTCCAACTCAGCGGCAGTCAGTGGGTTTGCCTCTAGCCACTTCGCATCAATGTTGAGCGTCAGTTTGTCGCCTTCCGCAGTGAGAGTCACACATGGCTCTAGAGCTGGATTACGACGGTGGCTGAGTAAAACCGCAAGACGCAATAGGCGCAGTACGCGTTTACCACTCGTGCCTGAAAGGGCATGTTGCTCAGGCAGTGACGTCAGTTGTTCACGGTAACGGCGAGCAATTTCACCGATAAAGAACTTCTGCGCACGGGTGTAACCAGGCAAATCCAGATGCTGTAGCAGGTAAGCGCTGTGCTCACCGCCCTTTTTGAAGTCGATAGTTAGACCGATTTCGTGCAGCTTGGCTGTTGTTTCCAGCAGGACTTTACCCTGAGGTTCTGCAACCCAAGCTTCACCGCCAACTTGCTCAAGCAGTTTGCCCGCAAGTTTTGCAACTTGTTCGCCGTATTGGCAATCTAGCTGGTAACGGTTTTGTACGCTACAAACGGTGCGTGCACGGATGTCGTTTTGACGAAGTTCGTCAACCATCTCGTACACCAAGCCTTCACGTAGTGCGCCGCCAGCCAGTGTCATGGCATCGATTTCTAGTAGCTCAAAGATCGCAATCAAAATAGATAAGCCACTTGGGAACACCAAAGCTCGCTCTAGGGTCAGACCTTCAATATCAAGCTCTTCCAAGTGATCAGCAAGCATCGCCTGCTTTTGTAGACGCTTAAGTTTGGAGTGAGTAATTACTTCGTCCATACCTTGCGCTAGCATTATCTCTTGTAGTGCTTGAACGGTACCCGATGCCCCAACACACACATCCCAACCTAGGTCGGTGTACTGTTCTAAGATTGGCATCAGAGTTTGCTTCGCGCCTTCAATTGCGGCTTCGAAGTTACGTGCATTTAATTGGCGGTCTTTAAAGAAGTTCTCTAACCAAGTGACACAGCCCATTTTTAGACTGGTCAGAGCTTTGGCTTCGAAACCTTCGCCGATAATCAGTTCGGTACTCGCACCGCCGATATCGACCACAAGGCGACGACCGCTGCCACCTGAGGTGTGAGCAACACCTTTATATATAGTGGCGGCTTCCTCTTCGCCGGTAATCACTTCGATAGGCTGACCTAAAATTTGGTTCGCCTTCTCTAGAAAAACATCCACATTGGTCGCAGTACGCAATGTCGCGGTACCCACAATACGGATGTTCTGTTTAGGAATATCCTGCAAGCGTTCTGCAAATAGACTTAAGCAGTCCCATCCTCGCTGCATAGCTTCCATACTAAGAGAGTTATGTTCATCTAAGCCCGCGGCTAGACGAACTTTGCGCTTAATTTTAGCCATAGTTTGAACGCTGCCATCGATGTGACGCACAACGAGCATGTGAAAACTGTTCGACCCGAGGTCGATGGCGGCGTATAGCGGTGATGATCCTGCTTGACTCATAAACGACTTCAGTTTCCTTTTATGATTGTTTTGGCGCTGATTGACGCGGTTGACGAGGACGACGTCCTTGTGGCTTGCGGTTACCAGAGCGAGTGCCACCTGTATTGGTGCGACGTTGTTGAGTACGAGGCGCGCGCATACGAAGTGGTGCAGGCAAGTCTTGGATTAGAGCCGAGGCATCGTAATCAGAAACTGGGATTGCGTGCTCAATGTATTCTTCGATTGGTGGCAAGTTGATTGCGTAATCTTCACAAGCAAAGCTAATAGAGTGACCACTTGCGCCAGCACGACCAGTACGACCGATACGGTGAACGTAATCTTCACAGTCATCCGGTAGGTCGAAGTTGAATACGTGTGTTACTTGAGGAATATGAAGACCACGAGCAGCAACATCGGTTGCGACTAGTAGGTCAACTTCACCGCGAGTGAATTGCTCAAGAATCTTTTCACGCTTCTTCTGTGGTACATCGCCAGTCAGGAGACCCACACGGTGACCATCTGCTGCTAGGTGACCCCAAATCGACTCACACTTATGCTTCGTATTAGCAAAAACGATCGCGCGGTCTGGCCATTCTTCTTCAATAAGAGTTTGAAGCAGTGCCATCTTGTCTTCATTAGAAGGGTAGAAAAGCTCTTCTTGGATGCGGTGACCCGTTTTTTGCTCTGGCTCAACCACTACATGCTCAGGATTGTGCATGTGTTCGAAAGCTAATTCTTGTACGCGGTAAGACAATGTTGCTGAAAACAGCATGTTCAAACGCTCTTTTGGCTCAGGCATACGACGGAACAAGAAACGAATGTCTTTAATAAAGCCAAGATCAAACATACGGTCCGCTTCATCCAGAACAACCGCTTGAATGTTGTTTAGGTTGAATACGCGTTGCTTGTAGAAGTCGATGATACGGCCTGTAGTGCCGATAAGAATGTCTACGCCGTCTTGCAGTTTTGCCAGTTGCTTGTCGTAGCTTTCGCCACCGTACGCTAAAGCGGCTTTAAGACCCGTGCTAGCAATCAAAGGTTCAGCATCGTTAAAGATCTGAATCGCTAGCTCACGCGTTGGCGCCATAATGATCGCGCGCGGCTGAGTTGGCTTACGACCTTCGTGCTCTGGTGTCGTTAGAAGGTGGTTGAAGGTAGCAGTAAGAAACGCGAGGGTTTTACCAGTACCCGTTTGGGCCTGGCCTGCAATGTCTTGGCCGGTGAGCAGTACCGGCAACGCCAAGGCTTGGATAGGGGTACAATATTCGAACCCTTTTTTGTCCAATCCTTCAATAACTTGGGGCTTTAAACCCAAATCGGCGAACTTTTGCTCTGTGATATGCGTCTTTTTCATAGCGATAGAATATCAGCTAAAGCTTGCAATAAGAAAGTAAATACATTCCAATAGGGCATCTATTTACTGGTTATCATCCAACCAGTTTCGAAAAACACATTGGAGTGGAAGATGAGTGATAAGATTTTGCAGCTTACTGATGACGGTTTTGAAAACGATGTAATCAATGCTGCAGGCCCGGTTCTAGTTGATTTTTGGGCAGAATGGTGTGGTCCTTGTAAAATGATCGCTCCTATCCTGGACGAAATCGCTGACGAGTACGAAGGCAAACTCACTATCGGTAAACTAAACATTGACCATAACGCAGGTACACCACCTAAGTTTGGTATTCGCGGCATTCCAACGCTACTGTTATTTAAAGACGGTAACGTAGCGGCAACGAAAGTTGGTGCTTTGTCTAAGACTCAACTAAAAGAGTTCCTAGACGCAAACCTATAATCACTAAGTGATTACAAACAAAACCGTGCAATATGACAATGCGCGGTTTTGTTTTTCTAACTCTGGACTAGAATATTAATTAGTGCTAACTTATCGCGCGTTAATTGAACAAATTTCTCTTCTTGGTCGATCCTGAGACCAAATCCATCTTAACTAGAAAACAGATCTTATTTTGACTAAACAAGCATCCACCACCATGAATCTTACTGAACTGAAGAACAGACCTGTGTCTGACCTTGTAAAGCTTGGCGAAAGCCTGGGTCTTGAGAACCTAGCTCGTCTAAGAAAACAAGACATCATCTTCGCAATTCTTAAAGCGCACGCGAAAGGCGGCGAAGACATCTTTGGCGATGGGGTTCTGGAGATTCTGCAAGACGGCTTTGGTTTCCTACGTAGTGCGGACAGCTCATACCTTGCTGGTCCAGACGACATCTACGTTTCACCAAGTCAGATTCGTCGTTTCAACCTACGTACTGGTGACTCAATTGCTGGTAAGATTCGTCCACCAAAAGACGGTGAGCGTTACTTTGCCCTGCTAAAAGTCAACACAGTAAACGACGACAAACCAGACAACGCTCGTAACAAGATCCTATTCGAGAACTTAACGCCTCTACACGCTAACGAGCGTATGGTTATGGAGCGCGGTAACGGTTCTACAGAAGACATCACAGCACGTGTTTTAGACTTGGCATCGCCAATTGGTAAAGGTCAACGTGGTCTGATTGTTGCTCCGCCTAAAGCGGGTAAGACAATGCTTCTGCAAAACATCGCTCAAAGCATCGCATACAACCACCCTGAGTGTGAGTTGATGGTACTTCTAATCGACGAACGTCCTGAAGAAGTGACAGAGATGCAGCGTCTAGTTAAAGGTGAAGTAGTAGCGTCAACGTTCGATGAGCCAGCTTCTCGCCACGTACAAGTAGCGGAAATGGTAATCGAGAAAGCAAAACGTCTTGTTGAACACAAGAAAGACGTGGTTATCCTGCTTGACTCTATTACTCGCCTAGCTCGTGCATACAACACCGTAGTCCCTTCATCAGGTAAAGTACTAACTGGTGGTGTGGATGCAAACGCACTACACCGTCCTAAGCGTTTCTTCGGTGCAGCGCGTAACGTAGAAGAAGGTGGCAGCCTAACTATCCTTGCTACTGCTCTAGTTGATACTGGTTCGAAGATGGATGAAGTTATCTACGAAGAGTTCAAGGGTACAGGTAACATGGAAATCCACTTGAACCGTAAGATCGCAGAGAAGCGTGTATTCCCAGCGATTGACTTCAACCGCAGTGGCACACGTCGTGAAGAGCTTCTAACTAAGAATGAAGAGCTTCAGAAGATGTGGATTCTACGTAAGATTGTTCACCCAATGGGTGAAATCGATGCAATGGAATTCCTAATCGACAAGCTAGCGATGACGAAGACTAACGACGAATTCTTTGATGCAATGCGTCGCCAATAGTCTCAGATAAGTAATTCTGCGAAAAGCCACCGTATATCGGTGGCTTTTTTATTGCTTTCTCCCGATAGAAGTATCAGAATGAAGAAAATGTTATCGGGAGGTTAACATGCAACAAGGAATGTTGTCGTCATTACTCCTGAGCTTGTCACTTATCACGCTACCCGTGACTTTATCTGCTAAGGAAATGCAGGAGACCGTGGTAGAGCAGTGGCTTCAGGATACCCATATACAGGCCAAAGTATCTGAATTGCTCGATTATGCAGTCAGAGACGAGGTCGACTCTCTCAAATTTGCTCTCGACCGACTGGCTTTTCCTCAACAAGAAGTCGTTCGTTTTCTGTTGCTCGAAAAACTAGAGCAACAAGAAATCATCCTTACGCCGAGAATGGCGATTTTTGTCGAATCCCAAATTAGTATCACCCCAACTTACCAAGTTTTAGAGCGTGGTGATGGTTACGAATTCACTGTGCCTGCGTTTAACTTTCCCTCTATTGCGAGTCGTCTGATTAAACGTTGGAAACAAGACCAAAGCACGTTGGAGTTTGTACTAGCAGCAGAGCGCCAAGAACTTAACCTAAAAGATTGGTTAACAGGCACTTCGCAACATGTACAAACCAGAGAAGCGCTACTTATACGTGAGTTAGATAGCCTATCTCCCGATGCACTTGAGGCGCTAACCAAACAATTGACCCATGCAAATGTAACGAGCTGGTTACCATCCACTGCCGTTGTGGTGCGTTTGGCGCAAGTTAGCCAAAATGAGGCGATGTATGATCTGCTTTGGCGAATGCGTGCGGATTACAACAGCCAAACTGAGCTAGAAAGGCTTGCTGAGGTTAGTGATGAGTTCTCATTACAACAATTGATGAATTCTACGGTCAATCCGACCTTAAAACCTTATGCTATTGAACTGCTCACGAGATCCAATCCACTCTCTCAAGACGTAAAACAGTTCCTCGTTGCTAAGATGGCGCTCTCAGAAGAAGCGACTCTAGTTGCGAGAGAGCTAGCAAAACAGGGGCATCAATCGTGGTTAGAAGAGCTTGTTTCAAGTAATCGCCAAGTAAAAGCGCGACAGATTCAGGAATTCTTGAAGTGATGACACTTTAAAAGACCGTTTCTTCGCATTGTTATCATTGAAGTAACCTAGCTCACATACCCACACAAAATAGGAGGATCTTAGCGTCCTCCTATTTGTTATACTGCGGACAGTTTAATCAGCCAGCATGAAGGCCTATGAGTTTTAAGGATTTACGCGAATTTATCGACCACCTAGAACAGAAAGGTCGACTTAAACGCATCACTCACCCCGTCGATCCCGCTTACGAAATGACAGAAATTAGTGACCGCACCTTGCGCGCTGGTGGTCCTGCATTGTTGTTTGAGAACCCAATCGGCTACGACGTGCCTGTTTTGACGAACCTATTTGGTACGCCAGAGCGCGTCGCAATCGGTATGGGACGCGAAGACGTTAAAGAATTAAGAGAAGTCGGTAAGCTACTGGCTTATTTAAAAGAACCTGAGCCACCAAAAGGCTTCAAAGACGCGTTGGAAAAACTGCCTGTGTTCAAACAAGTATTGAACATGCCGGCTAAGCGTTTACGTAAAGCACCATGCCAAGACATTGTTTGGCAAGGTGATGAAGTTGACTTGGATAAGGTTCCGGTAATGAGCTGTTGGGCAGAAGATGTTGCGCCGCTGCTTACTTGGGGCTTAACCGTAACCAAAGGTCCAAACAAAAAACGTCAGAACCTAGGCATTTATCGTCAGCAGAAAATTGCCAAGAACAAAATCATCATGCGTTGGTTAGCTCACCGAGGTGGTGCGCTCGACCTGCGCGATTGGATGGAAACCAATCCAGGTAAACCTTTCCCAGTTTCGGTCGCGTTTGGTGCAGACCCAGCTACCATTCTTGGCGCGGTGACACCAGTGCCAGATACGCTATCGGAATACGCATTTGCAGGTTTGTTGCGTGGAAGCAAAACTGAAGTCGTGAAGTCAGTCAGTAATGATTTGGAAGTGCCAGCGAGCGCGGAAATCGTGATGGAAGGCTATATCGACCCAAACGAGTTTGCCGATGAAGGTCCTTACGGTGACCACACTGGCTACTATAACGAAAAAGAAAAGCACCACGTATTCACCATTACGCACATTACTATGCGTAAAGATCCTATTTATCACAGCACCTACACTGGTCGTCCGCCAGATGAACCAGCTGTATTGGGTGTGGCATTAAACGAAGTGTTTGTGCCGATTCTGCAAAAGCAATTCCCAGAGATTGAAGATTTCTATCTGCCGCCAGAAGGTTGTTCGTACCGAATGGCAGTCGTCACCATGAAGAAGCAGTACCCAGGACATGCCAAGCGCGTAATGATGGGCGTGTGGTCTTTCTTACGCCAATTCATGTATACCAAGTTTGTTATTGTGTGCGATGAATCGGTAAACGCACGAGATTGGAATGATGTCGTGAAAGCCATGTCAGAGCATATGGATCCTGTGCGTGATACCTTGATGATAGATAACACGCCAATCGACTCTCTAGATTTTGCTTCGCCAGTGGTTGGTCTTGGATCCAAGATGGGGCTAGATGCAACCATTAAATGGGATGCCGAGCTAGCGACGCGAACCAAGGTCACTGAGCGAGACAGCATAGCGATTACCGAAACAGAGCTGAACGAGTTGAAACAGCAACGCCCTGAGATTGTCGATATCTATCTACCTGCAACAGCAAATAACCAGTTCGCTGTTGTGACCATGAAGAAAGACCAAGCTGGTCAATCGCAAGCCTTGATGGAATACCTGTGGGACTTCTTTGCTCAGCACACGGATAACAAATTCATTATCTTGTGCGACGATGACGTTAATGCACGAGATTGGAATGACATCATTTGGGCTGTAACAACCCGAATGGATCCAGATAGAGATACTATTCAAGTGCATAGTAAGACTGCTAGTTCATCCAAATTAGGATTGGATGCGACCAACAAGTTCGAATCCGAAGTCATGCGCGAGTGGGGTACGCCTATCAAAAAAGATCCTAAACTTGTGGCTAAAGTCGATGAGATTTGGGACCAGTTAGGTATTCTATGAGTCATCAAGTCCACCTTCTACCAATGGACGTTACGTTCCAAGTAAAAGAAGGGGAGACGGTGTTGGAAGCTGCGCTCAACAACAATATTCGCTTCCCACATCGTTGCCAAGTTGGCGCTTGCGCCATGTGCATGTGTAAAAAGCTAACGGGCGAGGTGAGCTATCACCTCGAACCTATGCTAACCGAAAAAGAGCAACAGCAAGGTTGGATATTCCCTTGCCAAGCCTATACAGAAAGTAATTTAGTGCTTACTTTTGACGAGTAAGCGAGAGGAACACCATGACCATCCAATGTAAAGTAAAGTCTATTCAGCCGTTAGCTTGTAATACTTATCAAATCCTTCTTCACCCAGAATCACCTGTACCTTTTAAAGCAGGTCAGTACCTCATGGTTGTGATGGGTGAAAAAGACAAACGTCCTTTCTCGATTGCGAGCAGTCCATGTCGTCATGAAGGTGAACTTGAACTGCATATCGGTGCGGCGGAACACAACGCTTATGCGCTAGAAGTCGTTGAAGCAATGCAAGCGGCATTAGAAACAGATGGTCATATCGAGATTGATGCTCCACATGGTGATGCTTGGGTTCAAGAAGAAAGCGAACGCCCACTATTATTGATTGCTGGTGGTACTGGTTTTAGTTACGTGCGTTCAATTCTAGATCACTGTGTTGCACAGAACAAAACCAACCCTATCTATCTATACTGGGGGGCGCGTGATAACTGTCAGTTGTACGCTAAAGAAGAGTTGGTCGAGATTGCCGACAAGTTTGCTAATGTTCACTTTGTGCCAGTAGTAGAAGAAGCGCCAGCAGACTGGCAAGGTAAAGTTGGTAACGTGCTACAAGCGGTGAGTGAAGATTTCGAAAGCTTAGAAAACTACGATATCTATATTGCAGGTCGTTTCGAAATGGCTGGCGCAGCACGTGAACAGTTCACTCAGAACAAGAAAGCAAAGAGCGAACGTATGTTCGCAGACGCGTACGCATTCATTTAAATACAGCTTTTGAGGCAGAAAAAGAGGGTTTTTTACCCTCTTTTTTGCTTTTTTGATGAAATAGTCATCGAACAGTTAGTTTTTTCCATTTTTTTTCAAAAAAGGGTTGCGAACGGATCTGAGTTCCCTATAATGCGCATCCACCGACACGGCAGACGCGATAAGGCTTCAGCAGGGTCGGAGAGGTGAAAAGCTTCTGAGAAAATAAATTGAAAAAAGTGTTTGACACTCTCAATTATCTCGTTAGAATGCACCTCCGCTTTGAGAGAAAAACTTCTCGACAAGCAAGCTCTTTAACAATATAGACCTATCAATCTGTGTGGGCACTCGTTGATGATAATCCAATTAGGTATTTCTTTCTTAACGGAAAGCGGTATCAAATTAGGTTTCAATGAAACGAAGTGACCATTGAATCGAAAGATTCAGCACAGTCAATTCAAACATTACTTATGTAATGTTCAGTATTCATTGAGCCTCTCCCTATTTATTTAGGGAATCAAAAACTTTAAATTGAAGAGTTTGATCATGGCTCAGATTGAACGCTGGCGGCAGGCCTAACACATGCAAGTCGAGCGGAAA
>NZ_JAMZAM010000015.1:0-40870 GCF_024181835.1 Vibrio sp. Y29_XK_CS5 | reverse complement strand
CACTGGCCTCAAGGTTTATGGCGAGGGTGAATGGAAGGTCAAGAAGCATGGTACTGATGGGAAGCGCAGAGTCTGGCGTAAACTGCATATTGCAGTAGATACAAGCACTCACGAAATAGTCGCAGCAGAGCTGAGTTTATCTAACGTAACTGATGCCGAAGTGCTCCCCAACTTACTCAAGCAGACGCGTCGTAAAATCATTGAAATATCAGGTGATGGTGATTATGACACAAGGAATTGTCATGATGCGATACGGGTTAAGCGAGCGGTTGCGCTTATCCCACCACGAGAAGGGGCTGCATTCTGGGAACAAGGACACCCTCGCAATTTAGCAGTAGGTTGTCAAAAGCTCTACGGCTCCAACAAGAAGTGGAAAAAGCGGTATGGCTATCACAAGCGCTCACTATCAGAGACAGCAATGTACCGAGTAAAACAACTGCTAGGTGGGAAATTAAGCCTAAGAAATTACAATGCTCAGGTTGGCGAGACTTACGCAATGATCAAAGCGCTGAACAAGCTTACAGGACTTGGTATGCCTGAAACTCATTATATTGCTTAAGAACTGAACAACTTTAGGCTGCCATGCCTTCCCACCGAATTAAGCAACAAAGCCAGATACGGCTCAAAACAGTCTCTAAACCTTGGGTATTATGGTATTTATAGAAAGATCTATAATTCTCTATTACATTTAAAGAAATTTTATGTTCTATGCATATATAAGGGTCAGTTCTTCTGACCAAAACTCAGCAAGACAAGAGCAAGCCATCACTAAGGCTGGGTATGATATTGCTCAAACAGTGATAGAAGTCGCTAGCGGAAAGGATATACACAGACCAAAACTTCAACAATTACTGAACCAGCTATCAACAGGGGATGTTTTGGTCGTTCATTCCAGTGACCGGTTATGTAGAAATATGATGGACATGTGTGATTTGACGCTCAAACTTCGTCAGCAAGGCATATCACTCATGTTTATAAAAGAAAATATCCATTTTTCGGCATCGAGAATCGATCCGTTACAAGAATTACAGTTACATATGATGTCGGCTTTTGGTCAGTTTGAACGAGCGTTAATTCGAGAGCGCCAAGCGGAAGGGATAGCAGCAAAAAAACACGAGGAGAACGAACGGGACGCCCTCCTTCTGATAGGCGTAAAGTCGCTTTGGTTGATGAACTGAAGGCGAAAGGAATTCGCCTTAAATTAGCCTGTGATAGTGTGGGATTAGGCGTCTCGACTTATTACAAACTGAGAAAACAGTTACAAAGGGAACAACAATAAGACTAACAACAGAGGGTAGTATCGATGAAGATGGTGATAGAAGCGGTAATCATACAAGATGATGGTTCAACCTATCGTAAAGAGCTATTAGAATTAGAGTCATCACTTCACCAACCCCTTCTCCCTGGACTATCCATTGATAAATCAAAAGCACTGCTCAAATCGACACAGCAAACATTAGTTGATGCACAAAGCCAATCTTATATGCAACGGCATCGATGCTGTCCAGAATGCGGCAAAGAACGCCGAATCAAAGGGTATCAACATCGTAAATTCGATACGTTATTTGGACAAGTTCCCATTAAAGGTTACCGCCTTTATCGCTGCCCTTGTGAGGATTCACCATTCCAGACGGTAAGCTTATTAAGTGAATGGTTACCGAGTAATGTCCACCCTGAACTCAAGTGTTTAGAGACGAAATGGGCTTCATTAATGTCATATGGTCTGACTGTTGAACGGTTGAAAGATATTCTACCGATCAACCAAAAGCTGAATGCAGTGACGGTACGTAACCATTTAATTGACGTGGCCAGAAAACAAGAGTCGGAGTTAGAAAGTCAATCAGATAGCCTCGACGGTTATCCAGTGGACTGGGAAAATTTGCCTAAACCAGGAAAACCAATAGTGATTGGGTTTGACGGTGGTTATGTAAGAGACAGTACTAATCGTAAAAGTAACTTCGAGGTGATCACAGGGAAAAGCTTCTCAACTCAGGTGAAAGCTAAGCGATTTGGCTATGTCCAAAAAATAGAAGCCAATCGACGCAAACGTATGATTTCTTTATTAACGTCTCAAGGAATGCAAGCTAATCAACAGATCACGTTTCATCTGATGGTGCTGAAAACTTACGGGAGATGCAATACCGACTCTATCCAGAAGCGGAGCACATTCTAGATTGGTTTCATATTACAATGAAACTGACAGTCTTGAATCAATACGCTAAAGGCGTATCCAACAGCTCCCCAAAAGAAGGGCTAGAGATGCAAGAACAACTGGAAAGTGCTAAGTGGTATCTGTGGCATGGGAATACACAAGAAGCGATTTCTCAACTTGATAGCTGTGACGAGCCTGAATTTAAATACCCAAACCGGAAAAAATTGGTTCACTACGTAGAAGAGTTAATGACCTACATCAAGAATAATCAGTCAATGATCCCTAACTATGGTGAACGTTACCGTTATAACGAACCAATATCGACTTCTTTTGTTGCATCGACGGTGAATGAAGTGGTATCCAAGAGAATGGCGAAGAAGCAGCAAATGCAGTGGAGTCAGCAAGGTGCCCACTATTTGCTTCAAACACGAACAACGGTGCTCAATGGAGAGTTAGAGACAGTATTTGAAGGTTGGTATCCTGAACTGAAAGCCGCTTAGCGGGTAAGGATGTCCCACCGTTTTTTATGCTCTCCTTGTAAGCCTTGTTCGCGATCGCGGGCTTCTAATTGTTCTGCTACTGTCATGAAACGTCTGGAACTTGCTGAGCTAATGTTCGCATCAAATCTTCTAGATTTGATGTCTCCCCTACTCTCAGAAAATACTCTACTAAACTGTCTAATTGATTGACTGTTATTAAACGTTCTAATAACAGTGTAACCAGTGTGTCTGTAAAATCCAACAGGTCTCTTTGTCGTATATGTTTTTGGACCAGCTCTAACAGCGCTACTCGTTTATGCTGAATGATTTCATCATCTGGTATCACCGTCACATCCACTAAGGGGAAATCCTGGCCATATAGTGCTTTCGCTATTTCTGGATTTTCAAATTCATCCAGCCAATTTGTGCTGTATGGGTAAGGACTTGTTCTTCTATGATAGAACAGTAATGGTACAACCAAAGGCAATGTATCATTATCGGCATCTAAGTGTTGCTTCATTGATGCAATAGCATATCGCATCAACCTAAATCCCATGTGCTTATCTGGACTGCTTTGATGCTCGATCAACGCGTATACATACCCTACCCCACTTTTTGTTTCCATCGAATAAAGTACGTCCGAATAATACGGCACTAGTTCCTCTTCCAAAAATGAACCGGATTGAAGCTGGAGCGTATCGATATTGCAGATTTGTTTGATGTGTTCTGGCAAATGGATATTTAAGAAATCCTTTGCGGTTTCTGGCACGGTCAAGAATGACTTAAACAAGCCATCATTCGAGTGACGTTATCGACAACGACGCTAAAAAGGAGGTGTGTCCATCACATCAAAGCCCTTTCATATTCCGGTTATTTATGTTAAATCATGATTGTAAATTACGTGTTCTCGGTAAATAACATTTGCTGATGTTTATGTTAATTTCATGTTAATTTATGGTTATTTTACAAAACACTTTATTTTAATTGAAGAGTGTTCTCTTGGTTTTTAATATGAAAAAAGAAAAATCATTTAAGCGTAGCGCCTTATCTTTAGCTATGTTGGTTTCGGTATCATCGTTACCTAGTGCTGTACTTGCTTCTGTCGAAATTAATTATCGGGCAGAGAATATATATAATTCAGATGCGAATAACTATGGATGCCAAATTTCTTTAGATGCTGCTGTTAAATCTGGGTATAAATTATTAGATGGGTCAATTGTTAACGTAGAAATATTACGTTTCAACAAGGAAACTGAAAACCCCTATATCGCGCATGAGGTATTCTTTGGTGTACTAAAAGAGCAAAATGGACGTCTAAGTCTGACACGTGAAGCGATGATCCATGGTGATCAGGACCCAAGCGCGACATGTATTGTGACCAATGTGGGCTTCTCTGGATTGGTTAGAAGTGAGCTTAAGAACAAATCTAGCGATTTTCAGTCAGGTATCGCTATATATGAAGAGCAACCTGTAAAGGCTGGACCGATATCAAGTTTAACAACGCTTGCTGACATTCTGAGCGTTCCTTTCATAATGAGTTTGAAGGAAGATGCTAGTTCAGAGTTGGTAGATATGTTGCCATTAACAGTAGGTGATGGTGATGAACGACTCAGAAACACAAGTAATGTTGAAAACTATGCTGTTTTCTTTAAAGAAGTAATGTCAGGAAAGACGGGCGTTAAAGGTGCATTCAAAAATGGATTGTCTCGTAATTTTCTTGAAGAAAAAACAAAAGATAGAATTGAAGAATTTCTAGTCAGAAGCCTAATTGAGCCAGCAGAAGTACACCGATTGATTTCTTCAGAAGTTGATAAGACCTTACTTGCCACACTGCTGAGGAAGACGATTCTCGCTGAGTTAGAACAAGACTCTTATTTTGAATACGGTAGTGAGCAGAATATTCAGGCAACGCTTGCTTTTCAATATTCCTCAGCCATCTCATCAAGCATGCAACTGATTGAGGATGACGCGCAGCTTTCTAGCGCACTTATCGCTGAATGGAATAAGATTGAAAAAAGCTATGACGAAATGTCAGAAGCAGCTTTGGATATTGGGTTCCCATTAATTTATGCAAAGAAAGATCTAGAAGGGAAAAAAGTATCTATCAGAACGCTAGAAGAATCTGGAGTGTATGTCTCTCATGCGCTTGATACAACAATGGGAGATGAATTCAATGTAAACCCTTATGAGCCCATTTCTGCTTCGATTCCTGCTGGTTGGTCAATTGCTATTTCTGATAACTACTCCCTAGTAGGGCAAGGAAAAAAAATAATAGAAGGCCCGTTCAGCGGTAATTTACCAATGTTCTGGGAAAGTAACTTTTCCTTGAAGCCACTATCACTCGTTGCGCTACCTCCTCCAGATTTTGTCCCTCAAAACGAAAGTTTGGATAGTCCAATTAATATACATCCTTCAGATGCTTACATGCATATGCAATTGGCGATGAACTATCCAGATTTAGACGGCATTGATTTAGCGCGAGAAGTCTTTTCTAGTAATAACTCAGATGTAAGCATCGACGTTGAGGCTGGCACGATAAACTATTTGAAGTCAGAAGGTGGTTTTCTTGGAAAAAATTTCGTCCAAATCGCCAGCACAGTTTATCAAAAGGAAATCGATGACTTAGAAGATTGGGAAATATTGAGTGTTAAAGCTTCGCTTGATGCGGTGGGAATTGATACGACCTTTGCTTACGGCTCCCCAAACAATATCAAGTCTAGTTTGTTGCATCGACTCTCTTTACAACTGACAGAAAATGCGTTGGAAGCCTTTATAGGTAGTGGGTTAGAACCTGCCTTATTTGATGAATTGGAGTCTCAAGGTTTAACACAGTTGGATGCAAAAAAGGCATTTATTGACCTTGTTTACAACACTTTCACCAACTCAAATCTTGGGATGAGATTCTCGTCATCAATGAGTGAGGATATGAAAAAACAAGCGGTCTATGATTCGTTAATGTCTTGGTATAGTGCCAATGAGGATCTTAAATCTGCGCTAGTTGCTGTAGATTACGATTCAGAGGCGGGTCAACATATTTTTAATTACCCGCTTACTGATGAGCTTTACGCGAAAGGACGTTTGTACACTTATGGTGCTACGTCTGAAGAGGTAGAAGAGCTTTGGAGACCTTACCTAAAACATGGACGACTCGACCTTTTGCATCTCCATGGGTATAAAGTACAACCTTGGCTGATAAATAAGGATAAAAACGAACTTGGCGCACTAACCAACACGGTGCAGTGGGAATGGCATCGTAATCACGAAGTCTTGTCTCAGAAGCTTGGGCTATTCTTAGGTACAATGATCGACGCTAAAGCAAAATTGACGGGAAAAAAAGCATACACAACACAGGTAGCATCTCGAGGCGATGCTAGGTTGCATCATGGCGTGAAACTCTATCAGGTCAGGCAGGACTCTAGTGCACTGGGTCAAAGCACATTAGTAAGTAGACCGAATATAAACCAATATGTGTTAACAAGCACTAGTCTTGGTTACACTGTACTTTTACCGAATTCGATTCCTGGATTGTTTGATACGGATAAGATCTCGTTTAGATATGCCAATTTGGATTATCACGATATAAAGGACGAGTCTCCTTTATTTGTGGAGATGAGCCCAAATGTTGCAAAACAGTGTGAATTGGAAGATTTCGAGTCAATGTATTATGCATACAACTACTGTAAGTCAATATATACGCAGACAGGTTCCAATAACGTCGGAGACGCAGATCTCATGGCAAGTTTGATTACGAAGCATCTTATTGATAATCGCGATCAGCTAAAAACAGTAACAACAGATTCGGACTATATAAAGGGAGTATTGCAGGCAATTGTACCTGTATGGGCTACCGTAGAAGACTTTGAAAAGGGTAATGACGGTATGGCCACGTTGGGGCTATTGTCAGATGTAGCCTTCTTCCTCCCTATTGGGGAAGCCGTATTTACTTCTGCGAAATTAACGGGCAAGGTTGTCTCGAATGCGATTCCACGCAAGTTTAAAGTTTCGAGTCGTTTTAATAAGGTAACTATTGGAAGCAACACACGTGTTTCAGGTCAGGTGTTTGATATTGATGTTAAAGCAGCAAAAATTGAGGCTCGAAAAGCATGGTTGAATGTTCCAAAGACCATATTGAACGAAATGAATCTTATTCCTGTTGGCGACATTGTAAAAGGGGTGAAATCAGCATCTTTGAAGATTAAGCAACGTGTAAAAAGTGTAAAAATTAACAACACGGCCCCTTATGCTCCGAAGGTCTACCAATCTAGAGATTTTAGAATTTCATCAAGTGACCGACCTGACTTTGATCCTGATGCGATAGTTGGTATCCCAACTAAAGACCGTGAGGCTTTTGCAAGTGTCGCTGATGCTGAGAACTCTGTTATCGGTGTGCGTTTTGTCGATCCTAATAACCGCAGTTTATTAGAGTCAGGACTGTATAGTAGTAAGAGCTTACTTATTAAATCAAAAAGTTCTGATTGGGGACCTCACGCTGGCTTTATTCCGGTAAATCAGAAATATGCGAAATCTTCTGCTCAACGCGACGTCGTTAAGTATAACCACTACTCTGACAATGCCATCCAAAGTAAAGCGGCGCTACCAGTGCCTCTATCAATTGATGACAAGCGTCTTAAAGAGTTGCAGAGTGGTGATAACCCGCTTATACCTGAGCTTATCGAAGATCTAGATAGTGGGATGTTAAAAGGGACGTCAAATGGTGTCGACTTTTATTACCAAGAGCATGACGGCCTTTGGATGATTCACGTTAAGGATGGATCTAGCATTCCAGCACCGCTAATGGTGATGGGGGACTACACTAGCCATAAACCAATGACAGCCGACTACGATTTGTTCAGTGTTATGGCTCATATTTCAGATTATGGTGTGTCTGATTTGGTCAAAGTTCCTTTGCCTCACGCGAAATGGAAAGCTACCATCGAAAACCCTGATAAATTAAGTCCCGATTTGAAAGAGCTTTATGATAATGAAGACTTATATAACAAGGTTAATAACATGCACTTGGGGGCGATATCAGAGCGTGTTAACAGTTTAAAAGACAAAGTTAACAATCGTCTTGGTCGTGGAAAAGGGATGGAACTTATCCACCATGGAGCTGATGAGTCCAACCCATTCCCTGACATAGAAGCTAATTTCCCCGCGACTTATTTTGTGCCTAAGCGATATTTAAATCACGATGCGTTTGGTCCAGGGCAAGGTTCGCTAAGGGATTACTTCCAAGTTGATGAGGTAGGCACTGTCATCCTCAAAGATGTAGATGATTTTGCCAATTTTCATCAGTTGATGACAAATGTACAGTTTACAGGCCCACTGAATTCACTGTGGTCTAAAGAGTATGGACAACTTGCGCGTAAAAATCGACTATCACACGCCTACTTGAATGCTCGTGAACAGGTAGAAGCCTTGCTAACTCAAGGGATTGATGTGGCACAACTTAAAGTATATATACCGGGTGTATTTGATGAAATGCTACCACCGGGAAGAATACCGGCCAAGCCGATCGAATCATTCCGAGTTTATAAGGAAATTATCGATATTGTTGAAGATTCTAGCGGCGTGCATAGCGCTACTTTGAGGAATTATTTGGGAGGCTTTGGTTGGGTTGGCCGTCCCGCGCGTGTGGTTAGAGTTGGATACTATTACTACTACGTAACCAAAATCGATAATGAATATTTCCTGACAGACGAAAATGGACTAAAAACGTTGCGGATTGTGAAGGACGAAGAGGGATATTGGGTAGCTGACGAGCCTCTACCTGATGGAGGTAATGAGGAAAATGAAGGAGGGATTGAGCCGCCACCAGATCTAGGTCCGGATGAAGGAGGACAAATTCAGCCGCCACCAGATCTAGGTCCTGGTGAAGGAGGACAAATTCAGCCACCGCCAGACCTAGGGCCACTGATGTCCAATTACTAACTGACTTAATTGTTCGAAAACGCCCAACGACTTGGGCGTTTTTTTGCGTTTAAGACATATCTAAGTGGCATAGGGTCATGCTTTTTTAGTTGGCTCTGTCGCAAAGTTTTTGTTAGATGTAGGCGTACTTATCTCCAGACTCAATTACGCAGCGAGCGCGTAAAATCTTAATAGTAGTATAAGTACTGAGTCGATGTAAGAACGAGAAATAATTATTTATCAATATCTTAACCCTATAAATGCACACTTTCTTTCCGTTGGATATCAACCCCTTTTACTTGACTCTCTTTCATCTATTCAAACATGCACCTCTTCCAAAGTAATAGCTTAATTATTTTGGAACACAGCCTCCTAAGTAAATTATAGAATTAGTGTTTCCACTGGAAGCAATATGATGATAACTTTGTGTCCATTGGAAACATCAAGGAATCATGATGGCCTCACCAGAGTTAGCATCAAAATTGGCTGAACTAGTGAATAAAGCTGGCAGTACCAGAAAGGCTAGCTACCTTATTAAGAGTAGATTTGGCGCAGCGCCAACCCATTCAGCAATTAGTAAAGCAATGAACGGAGCGTCGACTGATTTTATTGTTAGTTGCTACATAGACGCACTAGAAAACGAAACTAAAAAGGAATCTCAGATGGCGACAAAAGTAGTGGCAATTGCAAACCAAAAGGGTGGTGTTGGTAAAACAACTGTCGTAGTGAACTTTGGTTTATCTATGGCTGCACTTGGTAAGAAGTGTTTGTTTTTGGACATCGACCCTCAAAACAACTTGGGTGAAACTTTAGCCGCTGAGCTTATGGGTAGTCCTGAATTTATCAACGGTACTCACTCAGCAAATAACATCAATATGTTTGACTGGAAGACGGATGAACCGTTTGTTCCTGAGCCTTTCAAAGTGTCTGAGAATGTTTATGTGATTGGATCTTCAAAGAAGTCTGGCAATATCACCAACGAGAACATTTATAACCTAGCTGATTCTCTAGATTTAATTAAGGGTCAGTTCGATTATGTGTTTGTCGATAGTCCACCAACCGCAGGTATGCTTCAACACGCAGCTTTAGCAATCTCTGATGCAGTCCTTATTGTATCACAGCCTCAAGCTCTTTCTGTGAAGGGGGTAAATCAGTTAATGACAACCACTAGGCAAGTACAACGTAGACTCAATCCAAACTTAAAACTTCTAGGTGTGTTGATTAACTTAGTTAAGCGACCTGCGTCAAAGAACCAAATGGAAAATGAAGAATTGCTTAGAGAAAAGTACGGGAACATCATTTTCCCAACAAATCTATACGATACAGTAAAAGTTAGTGAGGCTCTTGAGTTGGGGAAAAGCTTGGCAGAGTATAGTCCTAAGCATGCAGACAAGTTTGGATTTACGGAATGCTGCGAAGAGTTCATTGCTCGCCTTGAGTCTAAAGAGGTGACTGCATGAGTTTAAGAAATAGAGTTGGTAATGGTGGGCTCGATGATCTTTTTGATGAAAGCGAGGTTCAGATTCTTGATGGTGAAAAGATACTGCGGATTCCAAAGGATTTAGTTTACGCAGATGCTCAGGTTCGTATAGATTTCAATGAAGAGTCGATTAAGGAACTATCGTATAATATTGAAGAGAATGGTCAACTTCAGCCAATAATTGTTTTTGGCGTGGATACTACGGGCAAACATAAGATACACCAAGGAGAAAGGCGGTGGCGAGCTGTTATGTTAAGTAACCGCCTGACGCACATAGATTGCATTGTTCGTAACTCTGGGAGTATTTTTCAGCAACTTTCCGAGAACATACAACGAGAGAATTTAAATGCAATTGAGATTGGTAAGGCTATTCGCAATATCAAAGAAAACGAAAAGCTAACTGGTAAAGAGATTGCTGATAAACTGACAATTTCAGAACAGATGGTTTCCATGTTTAACGGCGTGGTTGATGCAGATGATTTCATTTTAGATGCGTATCGTACTGGTGTGGTTGGTGACGCTCATGCCATCAACGAATTGAAGCGAGCTTCTGTGATCAATAGAGCCGTGACTAAAGAATTTGTGGGAACTAGTTATGAAATCACTAGAAAATCAGCTGAGGCATTCAAGAAGTCCCTGTCAAAATCAGATAATGTGACGATTAGAGCTGAGAAGCCTAAATCGAAATCGTTAGCTGGATTTGACCTATCTAAAGGACAAAAAGCGGAGATGACTCTAAGCCCCGATTTTCGCAACTTGACTTTCAAGTTTAACCGTTTAGGTAAGGATGCTAACGAGATATTAATTAAGAAGATTGAAGAAGCCATGCATGAAATCGAGAAGCTGAACCTTCAATAAAATGGAATATCACCGGTGATATTCCATATGATTTATCATTAAAACAATGGAGACTTTGTTGAAAATAAAACAGGGCATAAGTTAATTAGGTCTGTAGTTATGAATGTAACACACTAATTAGATGGTACACCCTACACCTAAACTACACTCATAGAAGAGGGTGAGTAGTGGATAAAAATGTTTGGGATCCATGCCCAAGTTAATAAGGCGTTGTTTGATATAGAGAGTTGATGCGTATGGTTTATGGCGCAATATATTGTTGATCCGCTCTTTGACTTTACAATCACTAACTTTTGCCATCCCTTCCTCTTGTTGAATGAAAAGCAAGCAATAGGTTGATTTTATCGTAGACAATGCTTTAAACGAGATGGCGCTTCAAGTATGCTCTGCTCAACTTGATGGTTAGGAACTTCAATCCTAACCATCAAGCAAGTTTACGAGGTAGCGAAGTGTTTTGGGTGTTATTGCCCTAAAGATAAATTGAACCAATGATGAGTTAATCAGCTAACACGGTCGTTTTTGCACCTAATTTACTGATTTTAGATAGACCTATCCTACGCAGCTACGCCAAGCCGTCGCGATTCGCGCATGTTCATCCGGCGACTATCCAACAACTCATGATTTTTTGAGCCCGTTGTAAAACATGTAAACACCATTCTGTTTCCGCACAACACACACTTATACGGGTCGTTACCTGTAAAGCCTTTGTATTGCTTCACATACGTGAGCAGCTCTGGCTGCTTTGGTGCTTTCTCTCCCAGAGCTAAATACACCAGAGGCAGTAGGCGCCCTCGTTTTCTGTTGGACAGAAAACCGTAATAACGCACCATTTTAAAATGGTGCTGTGGGATATGACTCACATACCGTAATATCATTTCTTCTTGCGTTAGCGTTTTTCTTTTGTGCTTCCCGTTTCGATGGTCGAGATATTTAAACACAACGGTGCCGCCACTGTAGTGGCGTAACCTCGATGCTGATATCGGCGGGCGCTTCAGGTAATGACCTAGATAATTCACCGTCTGCTTTAACTCTTGCGTTTTCTTTGCAAAATGAATATTCCAGTAACGTTGATATTGACGCTCTAAGAAGAAGTGCCATTGCCGAGAGTCCTGGATGTGGTTTGTGCTCAATGTCGATAAGTTGAGCTCACCGTACTTTCGTCTGAGTAACTCGATTAAACATCGGCGCCAGTGGTATTCTACATGCTTCTTTTTAAAGTAGATGGGCCGCCAGATGTTGTGTTTGTCTAATCCGCCGCGAGTCACGGATAAGTGAATGTGTGGATGCCAGTTGAGACCACGACCGTAGGTATGGAACGCACCGAATATACCAACCTCAAGCCCATGCTTCTTCGCCCATTTCAGTAGTGTGTCAGCTGCCAATGAGAACAAGTCATTGAGCAGTGTTGGATTGGCTTCGAAGATAGACCAAAGCTCGCTCGGCATGGTGAACGTGATATGTTGATGCTCACAGTCTGGCATGACATCAAGCTGAGTGGATATCCATTGCTCGGTAGATTTGGTGCCACAAGAGCTGCAAGCCTTCGTCTTGCAGCTCTGACAGATGACTTTTGTATGCGGGCAGTTTGGAGTACCACAGTCGTAGTGTTTGGCGCCCATCATATTGCTACCGCACGCCAGCATTCGTTCTACACAAGTGATTTGCCAGAGACTGAAGATCTGGGCATGCTTCCAAAGTACCTTTTCCCACGCGTTGTCCTTTTCAAAAAGGAGTTTTTTGGCTCGTGGGACAAATTCATTTGGTGTGTGGCGGCGCTTGCGATCGGAATATTGAACCACGTAAATCGTTAAGAGGCTTCGTCGACCTGTTTTACGCGATGAAAGGTTGGTTCTACTTCATCTAGAACGTGGTACGTAAACTCATTTAGGTCAATGTGCTCTTTGAGCACATTGAATGCTGGCGTATCAAAGTCATACTCAGCGCCAAGTGCTAATCCATCCAGAACATGATGCAAATAAACGGTTTGGTAAACATGACCTTTGTTGACCGGAGCCAGTTCTCGCAATGTACTTTTATCGTGAGAGACAACCAAAGATGCGCCGTGGCAAAGCGCGACCGAGCCGAATTTTACGGCATAGAAGCCGAGTTTTACTTTTTTCATGAGAGTGTTGATAGGTTAAATTGTTTTCTGAAGGGGGAGGATAGCGCACTCTGAATGAGCAGGATATCAATGAATTAATAGCGCCCTTGCTCGATGCGTAGCATCGCTATCTTGATTGGTCGAACCTTGATTATAACGGTGGGGGATTAGATGACCATTGTGGTGGGTTTTATAACTAAGGGTACCAGTTGTTTTGATGAGCCCTCGCCGATATCTTACTAAATCTTCGAGGGTATCCGCATCGCTTATCTTGTTTTTTAGATGCTCCCAGTAGTACGCGAGAGAGTCATTCTTTTGGTGCTCTTTTACCATGTATTTTTGTCAGTAAGAGTAAGGGACGTTACTCATTCGTTGAAGGCACAATCCAAGGTGATTCATTGTGTTTTTTGCCTAAGCATGTCCCCATCATTCAATATAGTGGGTGGTCAGGGGAGTGTTAGCTAAAGCTGAGCACCGCCGAGGTTCTTCATAAACACAGTTTCTTTAATCAATTAAGTAGTTAAGTAATATGTGGGCTCAGGACAGAATCAGGAGAGAGCTCCAGCTATACTCTCATCTGTTCAGCTACTATCTCGATTCGTAGGCTAGTGTTGCCAAGAATGCCGAGTTCCCATTCCTTACTTGAAGCTCACAGAGTGAGTCCCACACCATTCATGTGAAGCTTAATAACGTTAAAAAAATAACGTTCAAGCTTAGTAAAGCGGTCTTTTGTTTTGGCATTTCACTTGCCTCCTGTCGTGATAGAGGCTAAGATTCATCTTGCTAGAGATATACTTCTTAAAACCTCGTTTGAATTTATAGTTCATTCGTTTTTTTTGATATTTATCGCCCGCAAAGATTTGGATTTTTGCTTTCAGTAAACCACCAAAAGCTCCCGACGCTATTCTAAAGCCTTTCCAATTACTCCACTATCTTTTTGTTTATTCAAATTTTTTATTTACCATATTTTGACATTCATTTATTTGTAATGAGTGGAAAGAAATCTAGTTGTTGATGGGATTTTCTTACGGTCGTTATAATATTGTTGCAGCGCATCAGGCGTTGTAAATCTTGGCTAAGGCTACCTATCGAATTCGATAGGTAGCCTTAGCCAAGATTATGATTGATAGTTTCGTAGGTTATCAATCCACCAATCATTAGGTGATCATCATGATTACAGCATCTATCGTTCCCATTACGGAGTGTCTGTACCATCAGTTTTGGACACTGCGTTAAGTGAGTACAATCGCTAACGGGGTGGACAATGCCAACCAAGAAAACACGAATCAAACATGCTCCCGAATTTAAAGCCGAAGCACTTAAGTTGGCTGAGAAAATCGGTGTCGCTGCTGCACGACAACTATCGTTATATGAATCTCAAATATATGGGTGGCGTAAAGCCGTTAAAAAAGAAGCGAAAATCAGCGACAGAGAAAGAGAACTCGCCACTGAAAATGCCAAGCTCAAACGATTACTGGCTGAGCAAGCTGAATAGCTAGATATCGTAAAAAAGGCCTCCACCTATTTCGAGAAAAATCTAAAGTAGATTGTGACCCGTCCTGATATAGGTTGACACTTTTAGTTAAAGCTGTATGTGGTCTCTGTTCATTATAGAGTTTCACCGACTCAGCAACCATTTTCTTAGTTTCATTCAAGTCATTCGGCTTAGTCAGCAAGTTCTCCATCTTTAAGATACCATTTCCCCTTTCTGCTAGAGCGTTTTGATAACAGTCGTATCTATCAGTCATAGAGCATGTCACATGATATTTTCTGTGTAATGACTGATATTCCTCAGAGCAGTATTGAAGCCCTCGATCAGAGTGATGGATAAGCTCTCCTTCATATCGCTGCTTTTTCAAAGCCTTTAGGAACGAACTCTTAACGACTTGCGTCTTCATATTATCGTCGAGATGGTACCCAACTATCTTCCTTGAGTAGGTATCAGTGATTAAGCTGAGATAAGTATTTCCTGCTCGCGTTGCCAAGTAAGTAATATCAGCGACCCACAGCTGCTCCGGTTTATTTGGAACTGTGCCCTCTTTGATTCGGTTTGGATGGCAGTGGAGCCAGTGATGGCTGTTTGTTGTTCGATGATAAGCCCTACGGTTTAAGACCAACAGGCGATGCTGTTTTAGCAACAAAAATAGACAGTCTCGCCCTATATAAATGTTATTCTAACTGAGTAAGTACCTGAGCTTTCGAGCTGCTCGAGTTCTTTTATCCGTTGTTCCGGAGTTTGGGTAGAAGGAGAATCAGGCATACCATTACCTACTGTGTTTGGTTTCTCTATTCCTTTAGACCAATTTAGCTGACCGTGCTTACGAAGCCAAACTAAGACAGTAGAACGACCTTGTATTCCATATCGCTCTTGAGCTTGTTTATAGGTTTTCTACTTGGTTCAACAACCGTCAATTTAAAGGCAAGAGAATAATCTCGTTGGGTTCGTTTACTCGTTGATTTCATGACACTCTCCAATTTCATGCTGGAAATGTGTCAACCTTATTTAGGACGGTACAGAGAATGGAAATAAGCTCGATGTAAAGACCATTGCTTCGAGTATGAAACGTCAGAGCTTAGTTGCGAAAGCCGCCCGTAAGTTTAAATGTACGACAGACAGTAAGCGTAAGCTTCCTGTTGACCCGAACTTGCTTGAGCAAAACTTTAATGCGACAGCGCCGAATCAAAAATGGGCTGGAGATATAATCTATATAGCGACAAGCGAAATTTAGCTGTTGTAATCGACTTATACTCACGGCAAGTCGTTAGTTGGTCAATGAACACTAGAATGACGTCGACTCTGGTCTGTGATGCGCTCTCAATGGCATTATTTTGCAGAGGTATACCAGAAGGGGAGATTATCCATAGCGATAGAGGTAGCCAGTATTGTTCAAAAGACTACCGAGACTTAATTGTATCCCATAATCTAAAACAAAGTATGAGCAGGAAGGGAAATTGTTGGGATAACACTTGTGTTGAAAGATTTTTCCACTCAATGAAAGTAGAATCCGTCCAATATGAGCCGATAATGACGTGAGAAGAGATGCGCCAAGCACTTTTTGAGTACATCGAAGTTGATTATAATCGAACAAGAAGGCACAGTGCTCTTGGGTATCTAAGCCCAGTTAACTTTGAAAAGCAATATGTCGCTTAATGTGCTGTCCAGTCTGGCTGAAGCACATTAAGATTCGGTAAGCACTTTTTGAGTACATCGAAGTCGCTTATAATCGAACAAGAAGGCACAGTGACCTTGGGTATCTAAGTCCTGTTAACTTTGAAAAACAATATGTTGCTTAATGCGGTGTCCAGTCTGACGGGAGCAGATCACAATGTTTACTTCAAAAGAAAGTGGGACTTCAAAGCGGCAATAGATCAATTTTTTACTGTTACTCTTCGAGAAATCGCAGGCACGTTAGCATCTCGAATTAGTGATGATTTTTAAGTGCCCAAGCCTGCATATTAAAGTTGATTCATTAAAATAAACTATGTGAAGGTACTATGACAATAAAAAAATATTTGTTATTAATGCTATGCGTTCTTTCCTTTGATGTTGTCGCAAATATTGAAGTAAATCACTTACCAAAAAGAGTAAAAATAGGCGTACCTTCGACACCGATAATGCCTTACTGGGGTGGAAGTGTAATCTTACCTACAGGAATTATTGATGACATAATTAATATTATTGAAGTGCAACTGAATGTTGAGTTTAACTATGTCCCTTTTGATACTATTGTTGATTTGGAACAGGCTTTAAGAGAAGGGAAAATCGACTTAGCAATTAGTTTTATAAAAGATGATGAGAAAAAATCTGACGTCATATATTCAGATTTCCTTTTCCAAGATGCAGTTGTTGGGTGGGTTTCTTCAAGCGCAAAAAATAGAGCATTGGATACTCTTACTTGGGGATGTTGGGAAAATTCAATTTTTTGTGAGTTAGCTAAGAATTCTGGTTATAAAATTAAGACCTTAAACGATAGTAAAAATTTTCATGAGAGTATAGAAAAAAAAGAAATTGATTCGGTGGTCGGATTATATAATGTAATTAGGTACTATTTTTTAGATGAGGAAGGAATTGTTTTCAATGAGGATTTTGGAAATGTTGGTTTTTCCTTTTCTTTCCGAGAAAGTAATAGACTTTACAATGACTTGCAGATTTTTATATCAAAATTTAGAAGTGAAAATAAAGTATTTTCTTCTGAAGAAGTAAAGAAAGGATATAGTTTTAATCTGGATGATAAAAAGCTGATTGATTTCTCAGGAAAAGTTATAAAATATACCATGAGGGATGATATATTTCCTTATTTTTACTTTGATAAAGAAAAAAAAGAGTATGCAGGATATGTGTATGACATATTGAACGATATTCAGTCAATTACGCCTTTAAGTTTTGTCTATATCCCTATGGAAGGGCGAGATGCTGAAGAACTATTGGAAAATGGAATAGTGGATTTGATTCCTATCGGCACAGAAGACTCTCATTTTAATAGAAATCTGGAAGATACAAAAAATATGATAGAAGTCCAATTCTCTTATGTAGAGGCGAAAAAAAATATTAGAAATAGAAAAGTTGGAATATATGATAGGTTTGGATATTATTACAATAAAAATAGTAACAAAAATATTGTTAATTATAATGATATAAGAAAGCTAATACTTGATTTAAAGCAAGGAAAACTAGCAGGAGCATATATAAATAAACAACTTTTAGAAAGTCTCGTTTATTACGATAAAGACTTCGATCTTAATATTTCTTATGATTATAAAGATAAGGATTTTCAAGTCTTTTTACCTATGATTATAAGAAAAGGAGATGTGATAACAAAGCGTCTAATAGAAGATTCGTTCAATATGCTGTCGAAGAGAAACATGAAGAAGAATATCGAACAATATAGCAAGGTTAGATATAATGTTGGGTATGATAAATTATATATAAAAATACTTCTATTTTTCGTGCTAGTAGCATTTTTCATAGTTACCTTTATTTATTATCTATACGTATTCAATCTGAAGAAAAAAGTAGAAGGTGCAAAAAAAGAAGTTAAACTATCCGAAGCACAAAGTAGATGGCTATTAAAAATTATCAATAATCTGAATAGTGCAGTTTGCATTACAGATGGTAAAAAAAATGTGTTACTGACTAATGAGGAATTTATAAAGTTAAAAAACAATTACTTTTTTAAAGACGATTATAGCTTTGTAGTGCACCTGTTAGATATAACTAGCACACGAATTTTTGAAGACTTTTCTCTAGAATTTTCGATGCTTATGCCGAATAGTGACAAGACTGAGAATTTTTATAATATAGCAAACAATTCAATATCACATTATGTTGAAAAGATAGAGTTGCATATGATAGTTGTTTCTGATATCACTTTGCAGAAAGAAAGAGAGAAGATGTTGACTAAAATAAGTCTCGATGCAGAAAAATCCTTAATTCAAAAGAAAAAATTTTTAGCTATCATAAGTCATGAATTGAGAACACCGATTTCAGGAATCACTGGCATCTTAGAACTTTTACAGAAAAAATCTCAAGATAAAATTACGAGTGAAATGCTATTTAATGCTATTGCATCTTCAAATAAGCTGAAATTACTTGTTGATAATATTCTTGATTTCTCTAAGCTTGATGCTAATCAATTAAGCATTAACCTCGAGCCTGTAAATATAGTTACTGAGATTTGTCCTATAATTAAAGGTTTCGAAGTGTCTGCAAAAAACAAAGGTTTAGATTTTATAGTAGACTGGATTCCTAGCAACGTTGTATTTTTTGAAACCGATATACTAAGGTTTACTCAAATTATTTCTAATGTTCTTTCAAATGCAATCAAATTCACTAATGAAGGATTTGTTGAAATAAGAATAATTCTAACGACTAATAAAATAAAATTAATAATAAAAGATAGCGGAATTGGTATGACGAGGGAGGAACAAACAAAAATTTTTGATCCGTTCGTACAAGCACAAGATAATATAACAAGAAAATATGGTGGAACCGGATTAGGGATGTCAATAGTTAAGAACTTAATTGACATGATGTCTGGAAGTATCACACTAGATAGCTCAGTAGGTATAGGAACGACTGTAACACTTGAAATTGAAGCAAAAAGTCAAAAATTAGATTTTGGAAATGAAATCTTTTATCAAACAGTTCGAGATAAGAAATTGGTCGAATGGTTAAACGTATTGCACCTTTCTTACGAGTCTTGTGCAGATTTTAGAGGGATTGACAATCATTATAATTTCTACCCGGATACTATCTTTCATACTTTATCAGACTCTAGGACAGATGATTGTGCGGTTTCATCTTCTCCCACTTTATTAAGCGGAAGAGTACTAGTTGTCGATGATGATCCATTAAATCAGTTCGTTATTATGAAACAATTAGATAGTTTAAACGTCACTTATGAAATTGTTGAAAATGGAATAGAAGCACTAAAAGTGTTGAACAATAGTTTTGACCTGATCCTGACAGACTACCATATGCCGAAAATGAATGGTTTAGAGTTGATCAAAAAAATAAGGTCTTCAAACGAAGAATACAATAATATCTCAATTATAATTTGTACTGCTGATAATTCAGAAACAGTTTCAGATAAATTTGATAATAGAATATTTGACTCAATTCTATATAAACCATATTCGCTGATGGATTTAAACAAAGTTTTGAGTAAGTTTTTACCAATTTCAAGCTCGATTACAAATGAAAAATACGGTGTTAAATTAGAACTAGGAGCTTGGTTCGGAAATATAAATGAACAGGATAAGGTTACGATGGCGCAAGCAATCGTAACTTCTCTTAATCTGTCAATTAACGAGCTGATAAATAATAAAAATAACAATGCAACTATTAGAGATACGGTACATAGGCTCAAAGGCACTATAGGTATTCTCGAGCTCGATGGAATTATAAACCTATGTCAGACATTAGAAGAAACACCTAGTAATACCAATGTTATTAATGAACTAATTGAAGAGCTAAATATTATCATAAATGAAACTAAACAATATCTTCAAGATATATAGGAGTATAGGCTTATGAGGATTTTAATTATAGAGGATGATCCTCTTCAATCGTTGAACTTGAGATTAAACTTAAATTACCTTGGTTATAATAAAATCGATATTGCGAGCAGTTTGTCTGATTTGGAAATTATCATTTCAGAAAATGATTATTTTGACATTGCGTTTTGTGATATAAAAATGCCGGATTGTGATGGGGTTTTATTATTAGCAAAATATTTAACTCCTGATTTCGTGAGTAGAATAATAATTTTCAGTTTAGTTGATATTTCAGTTCAGAATCTGATATTGGGGATGTGTAATCAAATTGGTTATAAATATATATCTTCTTTGCCAAAGACTTATAAGAGGTTTCAGTTAGAAAATGAATTAATGATGCTTTTGGAAGATATTAAAAATAATGACAAAATGGAAATTGGCGTTGTTTTGACAGAAAAGGAAGTTCAAGAACTTTTCCAATTAGGTTGTTGTTTTAATATGTATCAACCTCAATTTAGTTTTGCAACTGGCGAATTAGTTGGTGTCGAATTATTAATAAGAATGCGTCACTCAGAATATGGAGTATTATCACCAAGTACTTTCCTGTCTCAGGTTATGTCGTTAGGATTATCATATGAAATGTACCTCCATAGCCTGAGAGAAGCTATGTCTTCTTTAGCTACGTTGGACAGTCTTGTTAATTTGTCAATCAATATTAATCAGGACATCTTAGAGCAGGACCTGTACGAAGTCACAACAAAAATCTGTGATGAAAATAAATTCTCTCTCGAGCGGTTGATCTTGGAAATTACAGAGGAACAAGCTCTAAAATTTACTTCTAAAACATTAGAAAACATTGCTCGATTGAGCCTCAAAGGCGTCCGATTTTCTGTTGATGATTTTGGTACAGGGTATGCTTCTTTAGAGCAATTGATTGATCTTCCGATCTCCGAAGTAAAAATTGATAAACGATTTATTTCGGATGTGGCTGATGATTATAAGCACCAACAGCTTACGATCGCAGCAGTACGTCTTGCCCAATCCTTAGGTCTTCAGTGTGTAGCTGAAGGGGTTGAGGATAAAGAAACATGGGAATACTTGAAAGAGTTGAATGTGGATACATGCCAAGGGTTTTATACCGGGAAACCTATGGAATTAGAGGCTTTAACTTCTTTACATAGCGTAGTAAAAACTCAGCCTAAGAAAGACGAAAAAAATAATTTCAGTTCTATTTTATATTTCGATTTTATAAATATTAGGGGACAGGCCATGGTGAAGATATTATCAAAATTTTTGCCAAAAAATGAGATCAAATTAATATCAAATATCGAATTATTATTTGATTCATTAAATAATAATTTTGATTATATTTTAGTATTTGATGCTGACTCTTTGCAATTTTTAGAAACTGAAGAGATTAAGCTATTAAATAATAAACTTATTAACGTTGATGTTGTATTCGTCTCACGCGATTGTCCAATAGAAACTCCTGGATTAGAAATTGTTTTTCCTATTATTAAAAAACTCGAAAACATGCAGGAAACGATTGGTGCTCTTTCTGATTATTTAGATGAAAATTATAATAATAAAGATAAAAAAATTACACCTAAATTATCCAAGAGAGAACAGCTTGTTGCCCAACTTTTATTAGCGGGCTTCACTAATAAATATATTTCTTACGAAATTGGAGTGAGCCAAAAAACGGTGAGTACTTTCAAAAGTAGAATATTTAGTAAAATGGGAGTAAAGACGACTCTAGAACTTGCGAAAGCACTTAACATGTAAATTTGGAGCTTAAGAATCTATCCAAAAAGGGATTTATTCCAAACAATGAGGTCGCAAGCAAAGTGCAACATGGCTTCGTAGTTTTCTATTTTCTTCTCCCAACGAACAAGTAATCTACGATAACGTTTTAACCAGATATGGGTTCGCTCCACTACCCAACAATGAATCTTAAAATCATCTGATTGTTTTAAGCTCGTCGTGATTGAACAGTAAGCGCTCCATAAAACCCGCATTCTAGTCGCCTAGCGCGAAGAATAAGATCAAATCTCCGACCAGAAGGAGATTTGAAATGGGAAAGCGACACACTAATCAAGAATGGCAAACGCTCATCGAGCAGTCTGAATCGAGTTCATTGTCAACGCTTGCATTTTGTAAGCTCAATGAACTCAACCCCTCAACGTTTTATGCTAAGCGCCAGCAGCTTAAAAAAGCGAATATCTCTCAAGGCTTTGTACGGGCAGAGGTCGTCGAAAAGACAACGAAATATCAGGCTCAAATAGCCACCGCTAACATGACACTTCTCATCAATGATGTGGAATTGAGCATTCCTCAAAGCACGCCCGCTGCCTACCTGCAGAACTCATTGGAGCCTTGACACAAAAAACGTGACCAGTCGCACTTGATCCCACTTTGCCTATTGAGTGATCATTTCTAGCCTTCATGCTTAATGCATGAAAAAGAAAAAATCTAAATTCTCATCTTCGCCGCCCGTAGCCTCAGATATCAACGAAGCGAATGCTCTGTTCGTGGAGCTCTGGGAGCAGCTGCGCCACTATGAGGACAAGCTCAAAACTAGCAGCGCTAATTCATCTAAATCACCTTCATCCGATGGACCCAAAGAGTGGGCTGAACGAAAAAAGCTCAAAGCTCTAGTGGTCGCAATTCGAGAGGAGCTAAACAGGGTCACGAAGGGCATAAACGACAACTCTCAGAACTAAAAGAATCCGATACTATAGTTGACTGTTACTCTGAAAACACATGTCCTTGCTGCGGCGACGCTGACCTCGAAATGAGTGACAAAGCGTTTCATCGCCACCAAGTTCATGAAATCCCACCACCACGCATAGACATTACCGAATATCAGCTCTATTCAGGTAAATGCACGCAATGTGGAGAAGTCGTAAAAGCACAAAAACCCAATGACATCCCTCAAGGGATTATGGGATCAAATTTAATGAGCCATATCGCCATACTGGCTGGTCAATATCATCTCAGCATTTGAAAAATACGCTCCTTACTGCAAGAGCAGTTTGGCACGACCTTCTCAGTTGGAGCCATAAGTGAAGCGCAAAGCCGCCTTGCCTCTATGCTGACACCTCTGCATCAAGCAATCAAAACTAATATACAATCTGCGCCATTGGTTCATGTAGATGAAACGTCTCACTCGAGAAACGATGAGGAGCGTCTACGTTGGTGCTGGCTAGTCACAAGCGAAGACTTAGTTTATGAAAAAATCCTTTACTCTCGCTCTACGCATTCAGAAAAAACGGTACTGGATTCAGACTATTGTGGCATCGTGGTCAGTGACCAATATAGTGGCTACAACTGGCTTTCTCAGGATAAACATCAACTATGTTGGTCGCATGTTATTCGCAATTTACAACAAATTGCTGACTACTCGGGCAAAAGCCACACTGCCAAAATAGGTCAGCGCCTTGTACTGCTGAGTAAATTAGTCTTTCGAACTCGCCATCGTTGGGAGGCAGGCAAAATCGATGACGATTTATACCTAAATCGGTTGAATCGTCTACGATGTCGTTTTACTCATTGGCTGGAAAAGGGGGCAAAACAAATCCCGATTCAGCGCTATTGAGGGCGATGTCGAAAACTTAAAGAGCATAGCCAAAGTTTATGGCTGTCCCTAACCCATCCCAAAATCCCTCTCACCAATAATGAAGCAGAGCGACGGTTGCGTGGGTTCGTTATTCAGCGAAAAATCAGCTACGGAACAACCTCAGATGCAGGCGATAAGTTCCGAGATAGGCTGCACTCGTTAATAGAAACCTGCAAGAAGAGACAGATATCTTCGCTCGAGACTCTAACTCGCATTGAACTGATGTGATCTCACAGCAACCGTACCCTAATGTCTTCGACCTAAACGAAACTAGTTTTTACGCAAACGCTTAGTCAATAAGCTGTTGGTGAACGGTTACGAAAAAATTGGATCTTCTCGAACACACCAAATGGTGCTGATGCGAGCGCGATGCTTTACAGCATCGTCGAGACTGCGAAAGCCAACGGTCTTATCCTCTACGACTACATGGTCAAGTGCATGAAAGAACTCGCGAAAGCAGAGCCTGATATCGATGCGCTCCTACCTTGGAACTTCAAACATTAACAACATCGCCCCGTGGGTTCATGGGGCGTTTACTTTCCACCTGTAGAGAACCGTGGTTGTAACACCAACAGCTTCTGCTGCCTGAGCAACGCTATAACCTTGCTCTCGTACTAAGGCTGCTGCTTCTTTTTTAAATTCCTTGGGGTAGCGTTTGTAAGCTCTTTTCACTGCCATGTTTCACCTCATTGATCTGACAATTATTGTCTCTCAATTCAGTGTCCAGCTTCATTAGACCAGTATAGGCGTTCAATGATCATGAGGATAATACGTTAGATGAAGAAGGATACTTAGAGGGAACTTTGATAGCACTTCTTAAAGGAATGTTAACATGAAGAAAATTTTCAAAACTCTCACCATTGAAGGGTTTGTTTAAGATTTGTTTTTTTACTATATTGTTGTTTATCACAAAGCTTTTGTTTTCTTCCAATGACTCGTTATTACCGACGACAAGTATTTTAATGTTGATATCTTTATCCAAGTTATATACCACATCAACTATGTCATGCGATAAGGTCACTCTCTTATCGACTAGCTGTACTTTCTGATCTAAGTCTAGAATTATAATGACACCAGTATGTTCACTTATAAAGCCTTCAATTTTAGATGAAGTTATATCTCTCACACTACTTAATTGGACAACCTTAGATACTTTTTTGTGATTTCTAATAGAATTTCTAATATAGCTTTTTATTGGCTCGAAATTGCTGATGACGATTGCAAGCATTTCCTTTCTCTTTTGTATTAAATTCGTCGGTCGCCGACATTTTAAGAATATACCGAATCAACGTGAAGATGCAGACTTGAGCACCTGAAAATTATCATTAATTCGAGACGCTAGAGTGCCTGCGATTTCTCGAAGAGTCACAGTAAAAATTGATCTATGGTCACTTTGAAGTCCCGTTTTCTTTTGAAGTAAACGTTGTTCTTCGACTTCTCATTCATTACTTTTCCTAGCCGCTATATTGGATAGATATTTTGGCTATAAGTTGGGGGATAATGTAGTTCAAACATTAAGAACAAACGCTGCATCTTTGATTAAGTCACGGCGGTAATATCCTGCTCCATCCAATATGATATGAAGCTTATTACTTATTAGCCAACGGATAGCTCTCTTAACTTACAGAAAAAGCGATCCATCCTTTCACTGTTAATGCTCTCATAATCATGAACAATAGTTGTTCGAATTTTGACAGATTCAATACACCAACAAGATTTAATCGACTACGATTTCCCGTTGTTTCAATTACTTTATCTTTACTAGTACGTATCCAGCCATGAGATGTTTTTGTTGATAATGTTGGATGAGCTGCATCTATAAAACTATCGATTCATCTTTGCCACAGCTTGTCTTTAGCGCTTCATAATCTATCTATGAAAACTTGCTGTCGTGCCTCATCAAATTTGTGTAGACCTCTTTTGGTTGTTTGTAGCTAAACCCATTCTGGTGAGACCATTTGTTCATGCTAGACACCGTGTAATCAAGTCCAAATGTCTCTTTAACATAGGCGACAATTTGGTAAGTATGGGAATAGACCTTATTTGTCAAATGCTCAATTAAATGCATAGTTTGAGTAGTATCAAGCTTGAATTTTTCAGAAAGAACATAGTCAGGGGTGACGAGCAACAGTCGATTCATGGATACGAAGAGCTTGAGCAATCATTATCTGACTCTCTCCTTCATAGGTAAGTAGCACTACTTTAATACGGTCACACACTCGACTATCACGAGTAGAATCGTGCATTTGTTCGAGTTGTCGTTTCTGTTGAAGAGTCAGTATGATTTTCATAGTGCGTAGAATGAATCTGATTTTATAAAAAACAAGCATCTTCGATGAGTACGGCTATATGCTGATGATTTATTGTTATTCAACACCAAAAATCCATTCTTTTCAATGTCAGATAATGCCTACAAGCATTACGTTAAAATGAGACGTTTGCGCTAAGTAAATGTCCATTTATTTAACGGAGCAAGCGTTCAATCTACCTTTCTCATCTATCAATCTCCGCCTCATTTCCTAAAAATGCACAATCTCCATTTTTAAAAATTCCTTGTAATACAAGCGGATATAACAAGCTTCATTGTTGTGGGTATTTTCCGACAAAAATTTTGTTTCGTTTTGTTTTTTACTTAGGTTAAATCCCCTCGCAATGCGCTCAAAGCGCTAGGTTTAAACATGGTGAGAGTTTATCACTCATCAATTTACTATTACCCTAAAAGGGGAAAGGTCAGATAAAAAATGAAAAAATCAATCTTAACGGCTGCTCTTATTGCTTCTTTTTCCGGGGCAGTATCTGCGCAAGTCGCAGAAAGTCCACAACCACTGACGGATACAATTACCTGGAAAGGTAAAGTTCCAGCAATTGTTGTGGCGAACAACTCTATGTCAATTTCATCACTAACAGGTAGTTTGGACGATGCGGTTTTAACCTTTACTCGTACGTCCGACGGCAGCCTAACTCTTGAGCCTACAGTCGCTGAGTCATTTCAAGTAGTTAATAAAGCAGGGAAAGCAATTCAGTATAGTGTGACATTAAGTAGTGTAAGTGCAACATACAGCAATTCTTCTGGAGAGAGTCATAAACTAATTGAGGGCTCAGCTCAGGTTAAACGAAATGATAAAGTTATGACAGTTGGTACTGCTCAAGAGGCAAACGTTGGTAAATCCAGTTTCACGCTTGAGTTCACAGAGGATGCATTAACAGAATTAGGTAAGCAAGAAGATACACAGGTAGTAGTCATTGCGACTGTTATGGTTAGTGCTACTGGCAGCTCTTTGTAATTTGAGACCTCTTTGCACAAAGAGATCCGTTTGTAAAAACGGATCTTTTGAGGCTTTCGTATGAATTACATTCTCTTATTAATATTGCTTCCTTTGCTATCTTTAGAGACTCAAGGGGCAACTCGATTCGATACATTGGATTTTACACCCAAAGTAAATATTCATAAGAAAATAGTTTCTGAACAAGTTGATATTATATCAGATAATTACTACACCGCAGAATACAGTGAGAAAGATATTAGTTTTAAACCTCTGAAAATGCGATTTTTTATTCTAAAGAATCAGACGGGAACGACAAATAACCGATTAGATTTGGTGTTTCAAGACAGCTATTGTAAAGATAAAGGTAGTGACAAAGAAACTCGCATAGAAAATATTGGTATTCAAATAGATGGCCGTGATTTTTCAAAAGGCTTTGAATACATTATGACTTCTAATCGTATTGAGCATACGTTAACTCTGAACTTTCCATTGATAAGACAAAAATATATTGAACAAACATGTTACGGTTTAATTGGTTTTACGCTTAAATTGGATTCTTTATGAAAATCGAATTTATTACTGTATTTTTTTCAATATTGATTGCTTTGAGCTTCAGTCATGCTTCTGTTGCAAGAGTGACTCCAGTCGGTTTTGAAGCATTCTTCGAAGAAAGAGTTGAACTTGTTGATATAAGTATCGCAGGTATTGATTTTAGCCAGAGCGTTGATGCATTAATCAGTTACGAATATTTTAAATTGACTGGTGGTAAAAAAAATCTCGTAGAATTTCTGAAAAAAAACAAATTAAACAGTGCCGATATAGAAAAGGTTGTTAATAAATTAGAAGCAGGGATTAATACAAGTGATCAATGTTCGTTCGATTGCATTTCTATTGCAAATGAAGGAAGAGTTGGTTATTTTTTTGATTATGATAACAGGAATTTAACCATATTTTTATCGAACAAAATGTTCGACTTTAAAGTTAAAGAAGAATATTACTCATCAGTTCGTGCCTCAAATGCGCTAATTAATGAAACCAACTTATATGTATTTAATGGCAACGATAACAGCAATTTCACATGGTCTAATGACACTATTTTAGGCTTGACATATGGTCATTTGAACTTTGATACACAATACGCGTCACAATCGTCTACGCTCGACATTCGCACCGGTGTATATGATCTAGACTTAGAGGGGCATCGGATTGTCGCTGGCTATCAGCAACCAGGCAGTGCATATGACACGATTAACACCACAGACTTTCTTCATTATGGTGCTGATTATCGCGGCTTAGCAGTCAATATCGGTTCTAGTGACAATCTACTTATTGGGGCTGAGACCGAGCGCCAATCTCTGAATTTTTACTCCCCTCAATCGGGGCAATTAGAAGTTCACTTAGACGATATTATCATTTTTACTCAAGCAGTGAGACAAGGTCAAAACTCCGTCAGTTACCGCGAGCTACCAAATGGCGTTTACACCGTACAGGTCATAGTCAAACATGGCGAAAGAGAGTTGCTGAATGAACAACGCTCTATTGTTAACAACGGCAATACTTACTTGCAGGTTGGCGATTATGATTACCGAGTTAAACTCGGCCAATTGCAAGATCGCAATCAGTATGCCGAGGGTTCTTTGAGTTACCGACTCAATGAGAGAGCGCTTGTCGGAGGGTCGATCGCTAGCGATATCGATTCTTCTTTTATTCGTATCGGTGGTAAGTACTATTTTAATGACTCGATCACCACACAATATACCGGTGCGTTTTTCGATTCTGGTGCGATGAATCATCAAGGCAATTTGTCATTTGGTTCGTTTGGTATTACCGTGCGCAGTGTCGATACTCGAGGTACAAGCTCTGGCTTTTACCATGCCTTATATGGCGAGAATAATACAAGGGAATTCGGCGTCAATTATTCTAAGTCATTATTTGGAGGGAATACGTTCGCAAGTTTCTTCCATCTATCTTTAGATAACGACGATTTCTCTACACAGACAAATAACTTGTCGTTGTCATGGAGTAGAAATCTTCTTGGCGGGCAGCTCAGTTTGAGTACTAACTACAGCTTCTCCGAGGGAGGAAATGACACATTTAACCTTGGTATGAACTGGTCTTATGACGTCAGCGATACGTTACGCTACACATCATCACTGTTGACTGATGATGAAGGGGTAGATTATGTCGCACAAGAATTTTCACTGGAACATTCGGAAGAGAATTATGATACAACAGTCTCGGTTGCTGCAACAGTACAAGACAATAAGCTAATCAATGAGGTATCGGCTTATGCAAATGGTACGAATAATGCCTTTAGTTTTAATGGCTATGGATTTTATCGTTCGGATAATTATTACTCTGCATCTGGGACACTGAAGAGTACTCAACTTGTTACATTCGATGATGTAATTATCACGAGTAAAAAAGGGGTATCGTTTGTGAACGTCGAACCGGAATGGACATCGACGCCAAGTGAAGAAAGCGAGATCAGTTATACTATTTATAAAGATGGCGAGTATGACTATAGTGGCACCATTTTGCCAGACCAATCGTTTGTTGCACCGTTGCCAATTTATTCACAAGTTCGTTTCGAATTGGATGCTGACTACAGTAATGTTGAAATTAGCGCTAAATCCAAAGAGGGTTTCACAGTGCCAGGTACGCTTTACCAACTAAACAACCATGTAACTCCATTACATAGCCAAGTGTTTTTACTCAATGACATTGATGGCAACGCTATACAAAAAGTGGGTTGCGCGGGGGAAGGTTGTAAGAGTATATATGACATCACGGAAGGAGTATCGAGAGTGACCTTTCGTGAAGAACAAAGTTTTCATTTGGTTTCCGAAGACCGAATTTGTGTTTTCAATCCTGAGCATCTAGGTGAACCCTTCGTCAGCTCATATTGCTTGGAAGGGCTAAATGACTTAGATGAAAACAGTGATCTTGTATACAACGATATGAAATACATTGGCGTATATGAATCAACTGAAAAGACGTTAAAGATTATCGAACGCCTTGAGGAATTAGGGCTGGCGTCTAAATACGTAACAGTCGGCGATCAACTATACGTATACGTTCGTCATGAAAGTGAATTCACGATAGCTCAAGTGCAAGTTCTAGAGCAACTTGAGACATATATAGTGTCTACGAAGTTTAAACCTGACAACATATTTAGTGTGACAAAACGATGAAAATTAAAAAACTAGCAATATTTGCACTCACTGTGAGTGTTTCTTTCAATTCTGGTGCATTAGGTGTGGATTCGTTAATCAAATTAATGGACGACACCCAAGACACTTTTACTGTCTCAAATAATGATGGATATCGTCAGTTTGTTAATTTAATGATATCAGACGTAAAAATCATTGACGGTGAGTTAAGTCAAATGCCATATGATAAAGATAACATTGCAGACTGGACGCTAGAAGTACGTCCTAATAAATTGATTTTAGATAACGGTCAAAGCAAAAAAATTTTGGTTCGTTATATTGGAGAAGTGCAGCGTAAACAAGATAAATTATATTCAATCAGCATCATGCCTACACCCTACTATGCTGAGAATGAAGTACCAAACAATACTGTCCAAATGGTTATTGGCGTTGCGCCTTATGTCATAATGCCAGCAAGTATAGACGCGCCACTTCAATATAGTGTTAAGTACAGTAAAGAATATATAGAAGTAACTAACTTTGGTGGCACATACTTCAACGCTAACGTAAAAGCATGCGACAGCGTTGAACTAAAAGTGCCAGTAGAGGAATGTATTAGCACTTCTTATGTTTTATCTGGACGGGAAGTTAAGATCCCACTTCCTGAGAGAACAAATAAAGGTAATGTTGAAGTTTCATTTAGAACTAATAACAACACTTATAAAGAAACGTTTGAGTTAACTCCAGGTCAACTGAAAAAACAATGAATATAAATGTCCTTCTTGCTCTCACTCTTGTTTTTTTACCTGAGATTTCTAACGGGGCCGAGATTTCTGCGAAGATAAGTGCTGTTGATAATTTGTGGACCTCAGCCCAAACAGAACAAGGAGGGTTAGCACCAATTAAATGGAACCTACCTAGTGCACTACCGACAGGAGAACGCTTGATCCCAGGAGGTCTATTGTCAGATGGTAAGCAAAGTCTTGTGCTGTCCAATGGCATGGATAGTATTGAGATTTTACTTGGTATCCAAGGAATCCAATACATGCTATTTGATTCTGTTGGTTTAGATTCAGATCCAGTCGGTAATGCTACAACAGAACCAGTGGGAAATATTGCTACAGTCAAGGGGGTTGGGGTTGGTGATAAAATACTTACGTTCAGTTCGAACAGTTCAATGATCCGTATGTATCGACCAATTTTAGAACCCATTGATATCAAACTATTGAAAGAAATATTGAAGGGAAAATCGAAAGGTGTCTATCACGGGATTATTCCGATTAACTTTCAATATGATTATTACCGAAATAACATTCGAGTCAAAAACATTATCAGTACTAACTTGCAATTCACAATAGACTACAACCCAGCCATTATTTTCGATGCTGTTATCGTTAAAGGAAAGGACGGACAACTGACTCCTTACTACCATGGTTATCCAGAAAAGGTTGTGAGTGCAAAAGGAATTTATGGAGTCAAGATTACGGGAGATTTTACGTCAGGTCTTAGGGCTAAAATCCTCGATACTACTCAATTCTATACTCTTAAAAACCCTTTGGTTATAAGTAGCGACATTTCGAAACAGATAGCTTATAGTGTAACGTGTATAGGAGGATGTTTGACTAACAATTCTCTTGTAAGTAACGGGAGCGCATCAAGTAGTTTCACACAACTTGATATTTCTAATACCAGCGAATCTCACATAGATTTAATGGTTCATTTTGAAAATAAGCCCTATGAAGAACTCGAGAATGGAGATTATCAAGGTCATTTTCAAGTTCTCTTCGAAGCTCAGCTATAAAACCATAAAAACTGGTCGTTGGTCTGTAATTAACATTGGTAATAGGTCAGAGTTAATTAAATTTCAATTAACAACAGACATCTAACTCTTTATTTAAATTGGAAAAAACAATGATAAAGATGCAAGTATTTATAAGAGCAATTGTTGCAATTACGTGTATGTCTATCCTTGGTTGTGGCGGTGGAGATGGGGGGAGCAAGAACCCAGTAAATGCAACGCCATCATTAGAACTAAAGGCTCTGGACGGTTTCTATCTCCTAAATCCTAATGAGACGAACGCTAGTATTGATATAGCACGATTTGTTTTTGGTAGTGATATAGAACTAATTGATGTACAAAGTTCTTCTTTAGATTGTGGGTATGATATTAATCCAGAAAATAATGTTTCTTTTTTTGCGAATTCTAAACCTGGTATGTATTGCAGTTATCAATATGAAGTTAGAGATAACCGTGACAACCAAGCAAGTGGTAAAATAAATACCTTATCTTCCATTATGGAAGAGCCGCTGCTCACACCGATTTCGGCAACGATGTCAATACAAGAAAAAATAAAAGTATTCGATTTATCCAAACTAATATTGGATATACCAAAAGGATATGTATTAAATCAGGATACGATTCAAGTCCTTGGTCAACAAGGTGAAACTGAGCTCGGTATGGTCAGTGTTACTGGTGAAAATCAGATCACTTACACATCACCTCAGCACGCGGGTTGGTATCGAATTGTACTTGGGTTTCAAAACCCAGAAGACGAGCAGCAATCTGTGTTGGGGGTTATTTTCGTCACAGTATCAGACTATTCGAATCAGTCACCAACGATTAGCAATTTGGAGTATACCTATACTGATAATAACGTTATTGTTAATCAAACTTTGGAAGTTGATTTATCAAAACTTACAGGTTTGGTGATTGAAGATCTTGATGGTGATGATTGGCAGCTGGTTCATGCTCAAAGTATGACGGCAACCGTAACGCTAAAAAACCCAGACTTGACCTCGAACAAAGCCATGAGTTTTACCCCTAGCCAGATTGGTCCTTCAATCGTCAGTTATATTATCACTGACCACAAGGGGGGGTATAATTCTGGGTTGATTTTATTTGAAGTCGGAGTCAAGGAAGTACCCAAAACATGGAAGGATGTAAAGGTAGTAAAGTCAGACTTTTCGCGCAACTATATCGCTCCACCAACGTACAATGAGGTAGCAAGCGAGTTCCGTGTAGAGCCATTATTCGATCAAACTGTTAACAATACAATTGCAGGCTTTACCCCTTTGCAAGCTGATGCTTATTGTGCTTTCAAAGGACGTTTACCAACACCATCAAATATTAGGGAAATGCGGACGAACCACGTTTGGGACCAACTGGTTGGTGATCTAGATAGCTGGCCGAAAGGAAGGCTATTTTTCGTTAAGAACGGCAGCGATTATCAGTTATTCAATATTGATACAGGGATTTTCGAACCTTACAAAACAGGTTATCATTATGTAACCTGTATGTATGATGATCGATTCGAAATTATAACGCCGGTGCGTCGTATTATGGCAAATGGTGCTCGACAAGAAGTATTAAGGGTAAGAAATCCGCGACCGGCTAGTATATTGGTCGAAGTAGAACTCGAACAAAACAATGTCGAAGTGATTAGTGGGACATTGAGTCTTAGTCATAGGTTCCTAGATGAGAATAGTCAACCAACGACTGATCCGACAAAAGCTGTAGAGGCTATTTATTACCTTGGTGGTTTTGCTAAAGGTTCTTTCTCGTTTAAAGTTTATGATAGAGCTAAACCTCAAAGACCACTTTATTCTGCTCCAATCAGTTTTATAGGAGACTTTAGAACCATGGCTCTAAGCGATACTATAAAATACAGTCCGCAATATCAGGATGCCGGTATTGTTATTGCCAATGGTCAAGATATTGTTCAGGCAGACCTGTCTCTTTTGGATGCGAATGGCATTCCAGTTCCTGACCGAATGGTTGCCATATACCCAACCTATGATGAAGATATAGGAGACGAAATCTCCGGTCAATATTTTCATCGCTTGTTTTCCTGGGCTGACTTAGTTTCCAATGAAGAGGGCGCGATACATACGGCTTTTAAGGCTTTACCTGTAAAAGCGCTGGTAAGTGAAGAACACCCAGTAAGAAACCTTAGGATTGCGGTAGGGGATGAACAAGCCGGTCCGTTTGTTAGAGTGAAAGTTATTCACCCTTATATTGCCACTGATATTGAAGTTACCGATATTGATACTTCTCCTGTGAGAAGAAAAAACTACAAGAAATTTCGTGTAAAAGTAATTGACAAAGTGACAGGAATGCCAGTTGCTGCTCCACTACGCGTTGTCTCTATCGAAGGTCATGCCAGTCTTGTGGCTCTAGGCTCTGAGTATACTGGGGTAATAACTGAACGTAATTTTTCGGTGCCGATTGAAGGATTAGAGTTTCTGCTTGTCCAGACTTCTCGCTCCGGGGGGGATGTCGTTGGTAAGATTAACTTTGATATACTAGGCTCGACCGATTTGGATCCAACAAATAACCTCATGTTACCAGGGACCACGTATATCTATCAGGAATTAGCCTCGAATTCGATGGGTCCTGAGCTGCCTAATGCAGAAACATTTCTTAAAAGGTATTTACTAGATGGTTCAGAGACTGATTGGTTAAAATATATAATGCGCATCACGGATGAACGTTCAGCCCAGTTACCGAGCAAAGCAACATTAACCGCCGACCAGATTGAAAGAATGATAGGGCGTGTATTTGAGATGGATAATCAAGGTCCATATACTGGATTTGTTATATGGGGTGAAGATCCAGCTTCTAAGGAGGTCCTATATGCTGGAGGTAAGATGCGCTTTGTTTTTAATGGTGACATTTGGCAAAGAATTTATTAGTTTGAACAGAATTCGTACTAAACGTGCAATTAAGCCGCTTGTAAATGACTCAAAAGCTTGGCTATTCTCAACCCTCATAAAGGTGCGATCGCGATACCTTACCGTATCGTCGAGTCAGTGATAGCCAACGATCTTGTATTCTACTACTACATGGTCAAGTGTACGAAAAACTGTGCAAGCTGAGCTCGGTATCGCCCTGTCTCTTATACACAAATCCCCAAGCTTGTAGCTTGGGGATTTTTTTGAACTCTTTCACGTGTGTGTGATCTGAACACTTAATAATCAGAAGTGGCCCCCAATGGTTGGACAGTAAACGCTCCATAAAACCCGCATTCTAATCGCCTAACGCGAAGAATAAGATCAAGCTTCCGACCAGGAGGAGATTTGAAATGGGAAAGCGACACACTAATCAAGAATGGCAAACGCTCATCGAGCAGTCTGAATCGAGTTCATTGTCAATGCTTGCATTTTGTAAGCTCAATGAACTCAACCCCTCAACGTTTTATGCTAAGCGCCAGCAACTTAAAAAAGCGAATATCTCTCAAGGCTTTGTACGGGCAGAGGTCGTCGAAAAGACAACGAAATATCAAGCTCAAATAGCCACCGCTAACATGACGCTTCTCATCAATGATGTGGAATTGAGCATTCCTCAAAGCACGCCCGCTGCCTACCTGGCAGAACTCATTGGAGTCTTGTCATTAAACATATGCTCAGCGCACCAGAGATTTATCTGTATCGTGAGAGTGTCGATTTTAGAAAGTCCGTCAATGGCCTCGCGGCGATTATCGAAAGTGACACCGATTTACCCTTGGGAAGCGGCGCACTGTTCCTGTTCACCAATAAACAGCGCGACAAAATCAAAGTGCTGTACTGGGGTAAAACTGGCTTTGCGCTTTGGTATAAACGCCTTGAAAAAGCCAAGTATAAATGGCCTAAAAAAGAGGAAAATGAAGTGTTTACCCTGACTCAATTCGAGCTTGACAGACTGCTTTCTGGTTTCACGATTATCGGCCATAAACCCGTACAAATAAACGATTTTACAATGAGTTAATCGATAATAAAGCCTTATCCACCAAGCGTAAATGGCATGATTTAAGTATAATAAATGCTATGAAAAAGACGCCAGATATCAACCCAGAAAGCCAAGATATTGCCGAGCTACAAGCGCTGATGGCGTCAGAAAACCAATGGAAACAAGAGCGTCAATCTCTGCTTGAGCAACTCAAACTTGCTTTCGACCGCCAGTTCGCAAAGCGCTCGGATGCGTTAAAGCCTTACGATGAATCTCAAGGTGACCTCTTCAACGAAGTGGAATGTGAAGCCGCTAAGGAAGAAGAAGTTGAGGGAACGACGACGACCACAACGAAGAAGCGTGGTAAACGCAAGCCACTTCCAAATACTTTGCCTCGTGAGGTTATCGAATTCGATTTAGACGACCATGAAAAACAGTGTGCATGCTGCCAACATAGTCTGCATAAAATCGGTGAAGACTGCAGTGAGAAACTTGAGTTCTCACCAGCCGTGCTCAAAGTGCTGGAATATGTTCGTCCTAAGTATGCTTGTCGTCAGTGCGAGCAAACTGAAGACAAAAGCCACATCGTTCAAAAGCCAGCGCCCCAGAGCATAATCCCTAAAAGCTTCGCGACAGAAAGCTTGCAGGCCAATATCATCCTTGGTAAATATCAATACGCAATGCCACTTTACCGCCAAGAGTCGCTGTTTACTCAGTCGGTTATTGAGCTATCGCGAACTACCATGGCAAGGTGGGTTATCCAAGTCAGTGAGAAGTTCACACCGCTGTATGCCGCCTTAAAAGAGCATCTACTCCAACAAGTGGTGGTTCAGGCGGATGAAACGCGGCTCAATGTCCTCAAAGAAGATAAACAGTGTTATATGTGGCTCTACTGCTCGGGCGCAGACTCGCCCGACGCTGCACTGCCGAATGTGAAGAATATCGCCTTGTATGACTATCAAAACAGTCGCGCGAGGGCATGCCCTGTTGCCTTCTTGAGGGATTACAGTGGTTATATGCAAACCGATGGCTATGGTGCCTATGATGGTCTTCATCACGTAACCAATGTTGGTAGCTTGGCACATGCATGGCGTAAGTTCATGGATGCTAAGAAGCTTCAAGGTAAAGGTAAGTCAGGCAAAGCAGATAAAGCGCTAGCTAAAATCCAGAAGCTCTATGGGATAGAATCGCGCTTAAAAGGTGCGGCTGTCGAAACACGAAAAGCAGAACGTCAACTGCATGCCAAGCCGATACTGGATGAGTTGTACGAGTGGATGACGACTCAACAAGTGCTAGCGTCTAGCTCGCTGGGCAAGGCGATAAAATACACGCTCGGCCAATGGCCGAAACTTATTCGCTATATCGATGACGGTCATTTATCTATCGATAATAATCGTGCTGAACGCGCAATTAAACCGCTGGTCATTGGCAGAAAAAATTGGCTCTTCTCGAACACACCAAATGGTGCTGATGCGAGCGCGATGCTTTACAGCATCGTCGAGACTGCGAAAGCCAACGGCCTTATCCTCTACGACTACATGGTCAAGTGCATGAAAGAACTCGCGAAAGCAGAGCCTGATATCGATGCGCTCCTACCTTGGAACTTCAAACATTAACAACATCGCCCCGTGGGTTCATGGGGCGTTTACTCATCAGGGGTGAGGTCATTGAGTCCCGGATGGTTATGCTTCTCATTATAAAACACCATGTAGTGGCTGATTTCAAGCTCTGCCTCTCGGGGCGTGGTGTAAGCTTTTAAGTAAACCGTCTCATATTTCAGGCTTCTCCATAATCGCTCGATGAAAACATTGTCGACCCAGCGTCCTTTCCCATCCATACTTATCCTGACTCCATGGTCGATTAACTTCTGTGTGAATTCAGTGCTGGTAAACTGACTGCCTTGATCTGAGTTGAAGATATCTGGCGGCCCATAATGTTTAAGCGCGTCTTCAAGGGCTTCGATACAAAAGCTCGTGTCATCGTGTTGGATAGCCGCCAAGACAGCACCTTTCGGCTATACCAGTCGATAATGGCGACTAAATACAGGAACCCCTTAGCCATCGGGATATACGTGATGTCAACCGCCCAAGCTTGGTTCGGGTAAGTGACTTCGATATCACGCAAAAGGTAGGGATAAACCTTGTGTGCTTTGTTCGCCAGGGTCGTTCGAGGCTTGGGGTAAATAGCCCCAATACCCATGTCTCGCATCATCCGAACGACACATTTACGATTAACGTTATGGTCTTTTTTAGCCAACTCATTTCGAATGCGTCTGCTTCCCATGAGTGGATACTGAAGGTGAATTTCGTCAATCATGCGGCGTAGTTCAATCTCTTCAGCAGAGAGTCCTATGGGTTGATAGTAAGCAGTAGAGCGAGCAATACTGAGAAGCTCACACTGGCGCTTTATTGGAAATTGGGTGGATTTAACCAGCGAGCTCTTTCGCTGGGCTCGGTCTAACGACCGAGCACTTTGGTCAAAAAATCATTTTCCATGGTCAATTGACCAATCTTGGCGTGCAGTTTGTCCACTTCTTCAGAGCTGTCCTTGCCTGACTGGCTTTCAGAGGCAAAAATCATAGCTGCATCTTCGAGCAGTTCTTTTTTCCATGTAGAGATTTGGTTAGCGTGAAGGTTGTATTTCTGAGCTAAATCAGCGACAGTCTTATCATCTCTAGCAGCATCAAGCGCCACCTTAGCTTTAAATTCGGGTGAGTGGTTTCTACGTTTTTCTTGTCATAATCTGTTCCAGTATTTTTAGGGGCAATACAAACAGATCAATCACTTAAAGTCATGTCCGAAAATGGGGAGCCACTTCTGACTATTGTTGGTAATCGTGCTCAGAATAGTAAAACAATTTGGACTGTTTTGCGGCGGATGGAACAGTTTCCAAAGTGTTGGTTAATCCATAGGTACTTTATGAGGGGTCTACTGAGTCATACTTTACCGAGTAAAGGAAATGACATTTGTTGGCTAGATTGCACTAAGTTCGGTCGCGCTTTTGATTAGTAACTATTTATCTATATGCTATACACGAGCACAAAGTAACATCCGATTAGGGCTATACGTAGTATTTACTGGCTATGCTGTCAGTCACCATTATGGTGTTTTCTTCAACAAGCTTTTTTATGAAACATGGATTTTTGTAAGCTTTGCTCCAGTAAGAGTTGATGGAATTTACAGAACTATAGCATTCGTATTGCTAGCTTTAAGTGCGGCTATGTTCCTTTCGTCAAAAATAAATATGTTAGGAAAGAAAAAGTCTTAAAAATTAACGCCTTAGCCTCTATCGTAGGTCGTGTGTTAAATAAATAGTCGCTAATGCAAAAGGCTTGGTTCACACCAAGCCTTTTAGAGGATCAATTATGTACGTATTCTGCCATATCTCTAACGGTCGTTTAATCGTTATCTCGTTCAACCTCTATTGCGATATTTTTTCCATCAATAATGATTCCTTCTACTTCAACGCGTGCGCCATTTAATTGTGATGGAGTAAGATGTTCAAAGCGTGTTTGGGCATCAATAAATACTTGATTACTAATTGTTGCATCAAAACCATTTTCACAACGTGTCATGACAAAGGTCTGGTGAGTGTCGTCATAATTTGAGGCAATACCTTCGCATTCAAACTCTTTACCATTCCAAGGGTTATCTGAACCGTCATCCCAATCTGGAGTTTCAAATTCTATTTTTGTTGCGAGGCGACCAGCAGTTTGGTTACGAGAGGTAACCTCGACTTCTACTCCTTGTTTTAGGTGCTGACGTGTCCCGTCTTCAAAGTCGGTATTGTTGTTAACCAAAAAGTTTCCGCGATAGTTCAAAGTGAATTCGCTGTAGTCGTTCGCAACCCAAGTAATAATACCTTCAATTTCATTATCACCATCGTAGTCATCATAATCTTCAGCGTCGACTTCGACAGCATAGAAGGTATCACCTTTCATCTCTCCTTCGACTTCAACCCATTGACCTATTTGAGGTCCATTCAGTGGTAATTCTAGTGCGTTCCCGTAGTACACGCGTGCATGAGACCCAATGATGAACGTCTGTTCATTGGTATCAATACTTGATATTCGCCCTTCAATTTCATAGTGGTTGGCAAGACCAGGATAGGTATTCTCGACATCAAGTTTGATGACGGAAAGAACTTTATAGCCGGCATTTACTGTCGGTAACGATGAAACCATAATCCAATCATTAAGTTCAATATTTGTTGTTAATCCAGCGAACTGAAGCTCAACACCATTAATCGAAAATGTTTTTTTTGAGTAGTCGATAGCCTCGATGAAACCCGTTATTGTAGGCTCTAAAGCAACATTTACTTCTTGAGCTTTAGTGGCTGAAGTCGTGAGTTGCACTGACATGTTAGGAGCTAAAACAGATGTTGGTAATGATTCTTGACTATATTGCACTCGATTTACGCGGTAGTCTTGCCCATTTACCATTATGGTGCCGTTTTCTTTTATTTGCTCTATGGTACCAGTGATGCGAGTCAGTGAACCTACTGTGCTAGTATCTTCATTGTTTTTGCTAGAATCACTACCACCACAGCCGGCCAAAATGAGACCGATTGTCGCGATGAGATATTGCTTTTTCATGGTGTTACCCTGCTAAATTGTGCCCATACGTTAGTAGGGCATGAAGTTTATTATTGGAGGTTAAAGAATTTGAATATTATCAACATTGATTTTGGTGCCAGATACATCATTATCAACTTCGCCAGAGAGTCTAACTCTAGTTTTTGGGGTGACAGATTGACCTAACCACTTACTATGTTCAATCTCAATACTGATTCTTCCTAAATGGTCAGTGAAAATGTACATCTCCCCACCCAGATGGGACTTAATGTACCCAGTGAGAATGACCGGCATATCATCGCTGTAGACGCCAATATCCCAGACCTGCTTTACTTTAGTTAGCCCTCCTTGAGAGGGACCCGAAAAGCCAAAGATTTTCTTTGTTTCAAGGCTAGAAAAATTTTGAGCATAGAGTAAGCCAGAGAAAAAAAGAGGGATGGCTGCATTAAATACGCGATGATTCATTTATTCATTTATTCATTTATTCATTTATTCATTTCCTTAAAGCAACGCGCGAGTTAGCTCACATATTCGAATATGAGCGACTAAGAAAAAGGCTTGATATTGACCAAGCCCTTTG
>NZ_JAMZAM010000014.1:0-42952 GCF_024181835.1 Vibrio sp. Y29_XK_CS5 | reverse complement strand
CATTGATGCCACTGGCCTCAAGGTTTATGGAGAAGGTGAATGGAAGGTCAAGAAGCATGGTACTGATGGGAAGCGCAGAGTCTGGCGTAAGCTGCATATCGCAGTAGATACAAGCACCCACGAAATAATCGCAGCAGAGCTGAGCTTATCTAACGTAACCGATGCCGAAGTGCTCCCTAACTTACTCAAGCAGACACGTCGTAAAATCATTGAGATATCAGGTGATGGCGCTTATGACACAAGGAATTGCCATGATGCTATACGGATAAAGCGAGCGGTTCCGCTTATCCCGCCACGAGAAGGGGCTGCCTTCTGGGAACAAGGACACCCTCGCAATTTAGCAGTAGGTTGTCAGAAGCTCTACGGCTCCAACAAGAAATGGAAAAAGCGGTATGGCTATCATAAGCGCTCGCTATCAGAGACAGCAATGTATCGGGTGAAACAGTTGTTAGGTGGAAAATTAAGCCTGAGAAACTACAACGCTCAGGTTGGTGAGACTTACGCCATGATCAAATCACTGAACAAACTTACAGGGCTTGGTATGCCTGAAACTCAGTGTATTGGTTAAGTATTAATCAACATGGGACAGCCATGTCTTTTCACTTAATTAAGCAACAAAGCCCATTTTTGAAACAAAGTTCAGCAGTTTGTTCAATAGATGATCCACATTCAAATTCGTGAAAAAAGTAGTTTTTGGCCATTTTGTGATACTTCAGAGCTATACTGATTTCTGGTGTATGGAAGAGAAAGGAAGTTGCGGTGTAATCTGTTGATGCTGTTCTCCCCAGAACGATTAACAGATAAGTACACCGCATGACTGATAATACTGTTGTTTCATTGAATGCACCACAAGACCCACTTACTGAACTGATGCGCAAGGGGCTAGAGATTTTATTGCACAAGCTGTTGAAGCTCAGCTTCAACAGCTACTAGCCCAACATCATCGTCTCTACAAGCGTTTTGACTGGGGGTTATACAAATGCGAAATTTTGTTAATTAACTCATGTTAATAGAATTGATAAGTGTTATCATTACGATTCTTTTTATAAATATTTATCATAGAGAAGGCTTAGTTACAGAAATAAAGCCTCCTAGCAGTGTTGTCTACCCATGAAATTAATCCTATCGTTATTGAAAGGCAGTCAGCGTCAGTTTCTTTTCGCAATCTTACTTAGTGGTTTGAGTGCGGTGGCTGGTGTTTCCGTTATTGCTTTTATCAATGAAGCTATCAGTCAATTGAGTCGCGGTGGCGAGTTTCCAGTCTCAATTTTTTTCGTCCTGATTCTGTTTTTGTTTGGGTTGAGTTTTTTATCTCAATCTATGATCACTGCTTTAGGGCATAAAGTTGTATATGAACTTAGGTTAAGTATTAGTCGTCGACTCATGAATACTTCAGTTGAACGAGTTGAACAACTTGGGCAGCCTAAAATACTTGCTACTCTTACCAAGGATATTACTGCAATTAGTCAAGCGTTTAACAGCTTGCCATTCGTGGTGTTTGGTATCTCGGTTATTGTCTTTACATATAGTTATCTGTTTTGGTTATCGATTCCATTTTTTGCCGCGACCATTGCAATGACCATCGTATCTGTTTTCTTGGGGCGCAAGCTAATGTTGGTATCCCGCGAATACAAAAGAAAAGTTCGAGAAAATGATGACACTTTGTATGGTACGTACCAGGCAATGTTGAGTGGAAGAAATGAGCTTAAGTTAAGTTATGAACGACGTTCGTCTTTTTATCGAGATCAGTTGGAGCCCACAGCTGAGCATTCCAGAGTGTTAGACACGAAAGCGGATCGCATGAACGTATTGAATGGAAGTTGGGTCAATACTTCGGTTTTGCTCGTTATTGCAGTTGTTGTTTTGATGCACGTTAAGTTCGCAATTGGAACCTCAGAGCAAGTAACTGGCTATGCGCTCGCTATTTTATTCTTACGCTCACCTTTAGCTGGTTTTGTTGGGTCTTTACCGGCTCTAATTCAAGGTGCAGTCGCTTACGCCAAAGTTCGCTCTTTAGCGCTTTCTGAAGAACGCGAAAATAATATACAACTAGACCCACAGCTTAAAAACTGGCAGCAATTGACTTTAAAAGGTGTTGAATATGATTATTCAACAGAAAACGGAGAGCCTGGTTTTTCCGTTGGACCGATCGACTTAACAATTAAACAAGGGGAGCTTATTTTTTGGGTTGGTGGAAATGGTTGTGGTAAGTCTACATGCGCCAAACTGATCACAGGTCTGTACCAACCGCATAGAGGATCTATTGAGTTCTCGGGACGACGTATCGAGCAGCATAATATCGATTGGTATCGAAACCATTTTTCAGTGGTCTTTGCTGATTTCTATTTGTTTAAAAATCTAATCAATGAGGAAGGTAAACGACCTGATAGGAAGCTCGTCGAGAGCTACCTCACCAAATTGGCGTTGCGTGACAAAGTTTCGGTTGAAGAAAGTCAACTTAGCACCACACAACTTTCACAAGGGCAGCGGAAACGCTTGGCGTTACTTCTAGCATATCTAGAGGGGCGAAGCTTGATTATTCTTGATGAATGGGCAGCTGACCAAGATCCGACGTTTAGGCGTGTATTTTACACAGAGCTTTTACCAGAGTTACAAGCTCATGGCAAAACGGTAATTGCAATTACGCACGATGATCATTACTTCCATTTAGCAGATAAAGTGTATCGAGTTGATGCTGGGAACATATCGATCGTAGAAAAAGAACATCGTCAACAACCTCAAATGAAAGTGACTTACTAATGATTAGACCAAATTATTCTTACAGGACGACTATTTTTAGTCTGGCGTTGTCGTTGTTAATGGTGCAACCGGCAGTGGCAAGTGACACAACACACGCCATTAGCCTGTATGATGAACCTAAATATCAGCCGGGTTTTGAGCATTTTGAATATGCTAACCCAAATGCACCTAAGCAAGGTGAACTTGCTATGGTGGAGATTGGTAGCTTCGACTCATTACATCAGTTCATTGATCTTGGCAAAAAGCCGCGAGGACTGTTCTGGATCTATGATCGCTTGACTGTACGCGGTCATGATAAAGATGAAGCTAAGGTACGTTACGGATGGTTAGCTGAAAAAATGGTTATTGAAGATGACTATTCATCTGTGACTTACCACATGCGAAAAGAAGCTAAGTTTAGTGATGGGCACCCTGTTGATGCTGAAGATGTTGCTTACTCAATCAATCTTTATCAGAAGCATGGGCTAAGTAATATCAAATCACGATTTAAAGCGCTTAAATCAGTTTCAGTTATCGACTCTCATACAGTTAAGCTTGATTTTGGTGAAGAAGGTAGCAAGCTCCAGATTTTGAATTCAGGCAACCTTCCAGTCTTACCAAAACATATATGGGAAAATCATGACTTCACAAAGCCTTCCTTAAATGTACCTGTTGGTTCAGGCCCTTATAAAGTAGCTTCAGTAGAGCCGGGACGTAACATTACTTACGAATTGAGAGAAGATTATTGGGGTAAAGACATTGCCGTCAATAAAGGTAAGTACAATTTTAAGAAAATTAAGGTCGAGTACTACCGTGATAGGACTGCCGCAGTGCAAGCTCTTAAATCTGACCAAGTAAACTACATTGCTGAAACCGATATTTTACGTTGGAACAAGTTATATCAAGGTTCAGAATTCGATGCTGGTAGCGTGGTCAAGGATAAGATCAATTATGAGGCGCCTTCCTTTGTTACCGCAATGGCATTTAATCTTCGTTTAGATAAGTTTAAAGATATTAGAACACGAGAAGCTTTAGTTTATGCGTTTGATTTTGAATGGTTAAACGCGAAGGCTTTTGATCATCAATATATTAGGGCTAAGAGTCTATTTAATAATAGTTTTTTAGCATCTTACGGAATGCCGAATAAAGATGAACTCGAGATCTTAGAGCAGTTCGCTGACTCTGTACCAAAGTCTGTAATTAGTGATTCATTTTCATTGCCCACATCTGATGGCTCAGGACGGAATCGTCAGAATCTAAGGAAGGCTCAGCTACTACTGAAGGAAGCTGGTTGGGTTATGCAAGATGGTAGACTGATTAATGGTCAGTCAGGTGAAGCAATGACTATCCAATTTTTATTGCCTTCTCCTTCTCTGAAGCCCGCTATAGGTGGTTACATTCAAAGCCTAAAGAGACTAGGAATAGAGTCTAATGTTATAGTGAAAACGGGCACTGAGTACTTCAAACTGTTATTGCAAAGGCAATTCGATATGACGCCGATTCAATATAAGGTTCGAATTCCGCCGAATACAGAATTGCGCTCATCACTCAAGTCTGAGTTTGCTGATGTATCAGCAAGTTACAATGTTACGGGTATCAGTAACCCTGTGGTGGATGAACTTGTTGAAGGGCTTGTTCATGCCAACTCGTATGCTGAAACTCAAGCATATGGTCGTGCTCTCGATAGAGTGTTGAAGTGGAACTATTACTATTTACCACTGTGGGCCCGCAATTTTCAATTAGTTGCCTATCAGAGTTATATCCAGAAGCCAGCGCAAGCTCCTAAGTATGGCTATGAAGTCGAATTTTGGTGGGATAGTCGTAAAGAATAACTATGTTAGGTTTGTATGTGCTCCGCAGGCTCTTATTGTTAGTGCCTACGCTTTTTGTCGTTATATCTCTGAATTTTTTATTGCTTCAATGGCTCCCTGGTGGTCCAGTAGAGTCGGCATTAGCTAAGCTACAAGGAGTAGATAATTCAGCTGTTGATCTGTTTGATAGCGTAGAAAGTGCTCTATCGGATAATGTTATAGATCAGCAGCTACAAGAAAAAATTGCTAAGGAGTATGGATTCGATAAACCTTTATCGGAACGTTATAAAGACACAGTTTCACGCTATATATCTTTTGAACTGGGCAACAGTTACTTTAATGGTTTACCTGTTAGCGAACTCATCTTAGATAAATTAACGGTTTCTTTGTCATTGGGTGGGTGGACATTATTTATTACTTACCTGATTGCTATACCTCTAGGGGTTGCTAAGGCAAGTCGACAGGGCAGTGTATTTGATTCATTTTCCAGTTTTATTTTGCTGCTGGCTTATGCGATCCCCACTTTCATTATTGCCATTATATTCCTGATGCTTTTTGCTGGTGGAGGCGTTTTTAACTGGTTTCCGCTTCGAGGACTTGTTTCATCTAATCATAATGAATTGAGTTTGACTGGGCAGATACTAGATTATTTCTGGCATTTAGCTCTTCCTGTACTTGCGTGTGTCGCAAGTGGATTGGTGTCTTTAACCGTGTTGACGAAAAACTCCATACTCGACCAAATGTCCGAGCAATATGTAGATACGGCAATCTGTATGGGTGAAAGTAAGTCACGCGCTGTGATTCATCATGTGTTACCAAACACTTTATTAGTTATCGTCGCTAGGTTGCCGTCCGATCTGTTATCGGTGTTTATAGGAGGTACCTTGCTGGTTGAAATCGTATTTTCTTTAGATGGTATCGCTCTTTTGGGGTTCGAAGCATTGCTTGAACGCGATTACCCTGTCGTGTTAGGTATTTTATACGTCTATACAATATTAGGTTTGATATTAAATTTAGTTGGTGATCTCCTTTACCGTTTGGTAGATCCAAGGGTCTCATTTTCTGAGGTGTCAGGGTGAACGATTCGAAGAATAAGCCTTTGGCTGCAGCACAAGTCACAGATAAATCATTTGTTCATCGTAAAAAGAATAGTGTGATTTTTCGCGGTAAATGTGCGGCATTGGTTTTGATACTTTTGACTTTCATTTGTTTGTTTGCTGAAGGAGTCGTAAACGATAAACCGATCCTAGTCCATTACGATGGTGATTGGTTTGTGCCGATTTTCAAGAGCTATCCTGAAACCGCTTTTGGAGGAGATTTTGAATCAGAAGCGGATTATAAAGATCCATATGTACTTAACATGATAGAACAGTCGGGTTGGGTTCTTTGGCCACTCGTCCGTTATCACTACGATACGATTAACTATGATTTAACTTACCCATCACCGCCTTCAAAACAAAATTGGCTAGGGCTTGATGATCAAGGAAGGGATGTTTTCGCCCGCTTAATTTATGGTTTGAGAATCAGTTTGGCTTTTGCTTTAACTTTAACATCGGCTATCTCAGCGATAGCTCTTGTTACCGGTACCGTTCAGGGGTATCTAGGTGGATGGGTTGACTTGATTGGTCAGCGTCTTACTGAAATATGGGGTGCTATTCCGGTTATGTTCGTTGTCATGATAGTCGCAAGTATACTTAACCCCGGCTTTGCGACATTGACTCTGGTTCTTGCTCTCTTTGGTTGGCATTACCTTGCTCAACTAATTCGTGCCGAAGTACTCAAAACACGTCAGTTAGAATATGTTCAATCTGCACTTATTGCTGGAGTGTCTGATTTTCGAATAATGTTGCGACATGTGCTTCCTAATGCGCTGATCACAACGTTAAGTACTCTACCTTTTATCTTTGCAGGATCTTTAGGCTCCCTGATTACTCTCGACTTTTTGGGTTTTGGATTACCAGTCGGCTATCCATCATTGGGCGAGTTGATAGCACAGGGCAAGAATAACCTTCATGCTCCCTGGCTGGGAATGACAGGGTGTGGTGCAATATTATTTGTTATTACGCTTGTTGTATTAGTTGGCGAAGCTGTACAGGAGTGGTTGAGTCCATTTAAGGAGCATCACCATGCTCAACGTTAAAAATGTCCGCCTACTTGTCGACAAATCTCTTCTTCTAAGTAACGTGAGTTTTGATGTACAGGCTGGTGAAACTCTCGCTATTGTCGGTGAAAGCGGAGCAGGTAAGACATTACTTTCTAAGCTGTTGCTTGGAATCGAGCCCCAAGGGAGTTTAGTAGAGGGGGAGGTAATGGTCGATGGTAAGAATACCCGACTGTTTTCCGAGAAAGATTGGTTAAACATCCGAGGTAAAGAGATTGGTTTCGTATCTCAGGAGCCATTGTCTGCGCTAAACCCAGTAAAAAGTGTGTACTGGCATTTAAAACGAGCCTTGTTAATTCATAGCGCAACGCAATTCCAAACGAGCAAGAAGATAGCAAAAAGTATTGCCGCTTTGTTGGAACAAGTGGGATTACCAACTTCTCTATCCAGTCGCTACCCTCATCAATTATCGGGCGGACAAAGACAAAGATTATTGATCGCCATTGCGATTGCGAATAAACCAAAGTTACTTGTCGCAGATGAACCTTCGACTGCGCTTGATCCGTCAGTACGTGATCAAATCTTGAGTTTAATAAGGCATATTCAACAACGTACCCGAATGGCTATCGTTTTAATCTCTCATGATCTAAATATGGTTGAGCGATTTGCAGATACGGTGGTCGTCTTGAAGGAAGGTGTTATTGTCGAAAAACAGTCAGCTCGCAAATTATTTTCGTCACCTACGCATGATTATACCCGTTCATTAATGCGACCAATTGAATTTGCTAAACCGTTACCTGCAAGTTCAGAGCCCTTGTTGCGCGTCGATCATTTGAATACCGAGATCAAAGCCACTTTGTGGTGGCAGTCACCTCACTCCCTTTTACGCGATGTATCTTTTTCTCTTAATAAGGGAGAAAGTATCGGTGTAATTGGAAAAAGCGGTTCGGGAAAATCTACTCTTGCTAAGAGTTTGCTTAGGTTAATCTCAAGTCAAGGTTCTGTCGAATTTGATGGGTTGGAGTGGCTAAAAGCCGATCGAAGAGATTTAAGAGCATTCCGTTACAAAATGCAGTTTGTATTTCAAGACACCTCCTCGAGTTTGAACCCGAGAATGACTATCGAGCAGACGCTTAAAGAAGGTTGTATTGCGCAACAGAAAACAATCGGCTTGGCATCTCGAGTAAAAAAGGTTATGCGAGAGGTCGATTTACCGATCGCTTTTTTAAAACGTTATCCTCATCAACTCTCTGGTGGTCAAAGGCAGCGGGTGATGATAGCCCGAGCATTGATTTTGCAACCGAAGCTTTTGATTCTAGATGAGCCCACTACTGCTCTCGATCGAAAAAATCGTCGAAGAATGATCCACCTTCTTAAGTCGATCCAAGACAAACACCAAGTTAGTTTTATATTGATTACTCACGATTTAACATTGATAGAAGCGTTGTGCCACAAGGTTCTAACTTTATCAAGTGGAGAGCAAATTAGTTATGAGTCTTCAGACACTTGGCTAACAACACAACAAAATGAATTTACAAGTTTAGAAGGAAATGAAAATGAATCCATTAGAGCCACTGCTTGATAGACGTTCCTACAGTTTTTCAAAATTGACTTATCCAGGTCCTTCTGATGAGGAGTTGAAGCAACTTTTCGATCTTGTAATGACAACCCCCGATCATGGGAATATTAAGCCATGGAAGTTCGTGGTTGCTCGTGGTGAAAATATGAAAAAAGCTGGGGAGATGGCATTAGAGCTATACAAACGGCAGTCTTCTGATGGGCAAGTTAGTGAAGATGGCAAGCGATCGGCAGAGTATATTAGTAACCTGCCAATGATGATTTTGGTAATGACTAACGTTGACCCCAATCATAAAAAAGTGACCATATGGGATCAGCAGTTGTCAGCCGCCGCCGCCGCGCAGAATATCATGAATGGACTTCATCTAATGGGATACGGCGGTCTGTGGTATACGTTCTTAGCGAACGAACAAGTGAAACCTCTTTTTGGAATGAAAACTGATGACCAAATTGTTGGTGCTATTGCAGTGGGTACGCCGTTACCCGAATTTGTGAAGAAGATAAAGCGTCAGTCTCCCGCAAAGTACTGTTTCGAATGGCAAGGGCTTGGTGTCCCACCTTCCGAACTTTTTGAAAAATAAAAATTTTTGTGCGGAGTAAAAGGTTTAAAATAATGTGTTGTTAATATGAATCTAGCAATCTACGTTACACCGAGTTCATTTTCGATCCCATTTAGCTTAAATGACGAGGAGTGGGCTCACTCTTTATCTTTTCGTTATGAATTAGATAGGCGCCGTTATGTATTCGCTCATAACTTTAAAAGACATGTACTGAGTTTAGAATATCCAGATATTTTCCCCAGTGATTGGGTGATTACCAAATCGCCAGAGCGTAAGCCCTTTTTAACAGCACCAATTTCATTTAACTTGAGTCATAGTAAAGAAGCGGTCGCAATGGTGGCTGCTGTGGGGCAAAGTGAATTACAAATCGGGATAGATGTTGAATGCTACCAAAAAATCGAAGATTTGAACGAGTTGATTCAACTAATCTGTCACCCTAATGAATTAGCAAGACTTGAACTGAAGATTGATGAACATAAAAGTTTCTATTGCTTATGGACGGCAAAAGAGTCTCTATTAAAAGCTGTTGGTTCTGGGTTGGTGGATAATCTCAAAGAGCTTGATTGTAGTGAGTGTCTGGTGAAAGAGAGGTGTTCGATACTTTGGAACAACCAAGAATTTGGGCTTCAAACATATAAGTTTGATTGGGGTGTATGTAGCGTTGCTTGGAACAACGCTATAAAGGTTGATTCATTACACATGGCAAGTCAGGATAAGTTAGAACTACTTTCAAATACAGAAATTAGTGAAGGCAAGAGTTGCTCCAAGTCTGAGTGAAAATAAAAGTGGTCTCCTCGCATTTCAAGTAGCTTGAAATCTGATTGGGTGAACTCTCTCCATTGTTGGATTTTGTCTGTGTCTACCACTGGATCTATATCACCGTAGATCGCAGTGATCGGTACAGCTATTTTCGAAGGGTCAACATTCTCGTACTGCTCATTCAGATTTAGGTCTGATCTGATGATGGGTAGTAACAATTCCATAAGCTCGCTGTTTGCTAAAATATCTATTGGAAGCCCACCCATTTTGGTCAATGTTGCAGTGAGATCGGAATCACTTGAAGAGTTTGAAAGCGAAGACGCCACTTTGTTGTTGGGAGAGTGACGTGAAGATACGAATAGATGGGTAGGTAGGCGGTGGTGTTTCTTGCAAATTAACTTGGTACATTCAAAACTAACTAGGCCACCCAGACTGTGTCCAAAGAAAGCAAATTCACTTCTCTCTGATAAATTGTCTTCAATTTGTGAACACAGATCTTCGCATAGTGCTTGAATACTACTGACGAACGGTTCGCCGAATCGACTTCCTCTGCCAGGGTATTCTAGGGCAACTACATTGATATTATGTTCGCGTAATGGATGTATCCATGCATGATACATGCTTGCGGCACTTCCTGAAGAAGGGAAGCAATAAAGTGTCAACATATCTATCCTTACAACATATAAGAGGGGTACACCTTGTACCCCTCAGCTTATTACACAAATATAATTAGAAGTTGTATGCTGCGGTTAAAGAGATTGTTCTTGGAGAGCCTAGGTACACAGCGTTTTGTGTCGAATCTGATCCTGCCGAGTAGTACTCTTCATCGAATACGTTTTTAACGTTAAGTTGTAAACGTAAATCTTGATCAGCGAAATCTGGTGTGTACCAAGCTGCCATATCAATCAGGGTATATGCTGGAAGTGTGTAATCGTAAGCTTCACGGCGGTTACCTGCGCGGTCACCTACGTAACGAACACCACTACCCACTCCCCATTCTTGTGTTGCTTGGTATGATAACCAAAGGCTCGCATTGTGCTCAGGTACATTTACTGGTTTATTAACAGAAGATGGAGAGTTCACGAATTCAACATCGTTGTAGCCGTAGGCGAATAATGCCATTAGCTTTCTTGTAATAGCGAAATCGCCGTCAACCTCAAAACCTTGGCTGCGTTGTTTGTACACATCGTAGCTACCTGGTACATCACCCTGGTACGCTACGTTTTCTAAGTCAATATGGAAGATAGCTGCTGTTAAGTTGAGTCGCGAATCTAATAATGATGTTTTCGTACCAAACTCATACTGAGTGCCTCGTTGAGAGTCTACCCACTCGTTTTTGACTGTGTCGTATTTTTGGTTTGGTAGGTATGAATTAGTGAAGTTACCAAACAATGATACTTGATCATTTAACGCGTAAAGCGCACCTGCTTGTAAGCTTAGGTTTTTCTCTTTAGGGCTGTCTGAGTTAGAGTTCTGAAGCGTTACGTTAAGTCTAGCCGCGCCTTGTTGCACAGTTGAGTCCCAAGTTTTTGAAGACTCGGCGTCGAAGATGTCGTAACGAGCACCCAGTACAAAGTTCCAGTCGTGATACTCGACTAGATCTTGTAAGAATATGCTGTACTCTTTCAGTTCAAAAGTATCTGTATTGACGTTATACGTGTCATTCGGGTGTGTAGCGGTAGAAGGGGCGTCGTTGTAGTAGTTGTATACACCACTGTTAGGGTTCACCGTACGCTGAATTAAAGCAGAGTATCCGACAAGGTCTGGGTCGCTCCATGAAGATGATGCCATCGTTTTGGTCTTGGATTCGTAAGATGTGTAGTCTGCTCCTGCAATGATACGGTGAGCGAAATCTTCAGTTTCCACATCAAAGACATTCTCCCATGAATACAATGTTGTTTCGCTTGACTCATTACTGCTAGCAATATAACGGGCAATTGTCCCATCAAATGCGTTCGTCGCTCTGTCTTCAATATATAAAGTTAAATTCCCTTGAGCAGGTGGCGTCGTAATTGGAGATGCTGCATAAAAGTGAACCCGGTCACCCTTATAAGTACGTTCTTGATAACGGGCTTTAAAGCGCGTCGTCCAGTTGTAATTAATAGCGTGCTCTAACTCTAGCGAATATTTATGGGTTTCGCGTTCTTGGTTTGAAAACGTAGCGCCTAGACGTTTTTCATCGATATCAAGAAACTCCCACCCGGTATTACTAGCATTTCGCACCGCCAGAGTTCCACGATCGAATGGCATTTCTTCTTTGTTGTATTTGTAGGCAAAGGTAACAGCTGTGTCTTCCGTTGCTAGCCAAGTGACACTAGGCGCGATAAATGTTTGTTTGCTGTCCGAGTGGTCACGCCACCCTTCAGAATCGTCAAATACACCAACAAGACGATAAAGAATTGTTTCATCTTCATTTGCGGGCCCAGTAAAATCTAAACTGAATTTTTGCTTTCCGTGTTCATCTAGAGTTGCTTTAACTTGGTGGTTGGCAACCGCTTGCGGTCGTTTCGTAATTAAATTAACGAGACCACCCGGACTCATGTTGCCGTAAAGTACTGATTCTGGTCCTTTTACTACTTCAATGAACTCCAAATCGTCTATTACTGCTTTATCTTGTGCTAGTCCGTAAATACGCGTTCCGTCTTCGTAGGCATTAGCATCGAAACTACGAATTTTGAATTGATCTCGTGTGCCACCGTAGTTGTTGTGTTCTGCGACGTTACTAACGTTATAAAGAGCATCACTTAAGCTCTGAATGTCTTGTTGCTCAATAACTTCAGTATTGATCACTTGAACAGATCGAGGAACGGTCGATAAATCCGCTTCGGAGCGCATAGTCGATTGCGCAACGTTTGTTGTCAGGCTTTGCTTAACGCCGATTACCTGAATTACTTCTTGCGCTTCATCGTTTGAGCTTTGATTTACTTCCGTTGCAGCGAAAACTGGTGTTGAAGCTAAAAGGGCTAGAGTCAAACAATGAGGCTGTACTGTTGTTTGAACAGCAGTAGCCAATTTGGTTTTGAACATAATACTTCCTGTAAATACTTCTTTTTAAGTGTGGTTAGAGAGCTTGTTGAAATAGCTTGAGAGAGGCTGGACGCATATCGGTCCAGTTTTCTTGAATGAATTGTAAGCAGCTTTCCTTGTCGCCTTGGAAACCCACTTCTTTCCAACCGCTCGGAATTGCTTTGTAGGTTGGCCAGATGGAGTACTGCTCTTCAATGTTTATGACGACATTATAGAGAATGCTTTGTTGTTTCATTTTAAATACTTATGTTACTTGATTGTCTGATTGATTTATAAAATAATAACACTCTTGGTGGTAATATCAATAATCATTATCATTTGTATTTTTATTTATTTCATTTAGTGAGACTTCAGTAGTGACTAGCCCAAAGTTTTTAAATATCAAACCATTATTATCTGATTCTTTTTTGCCCCAAGTCGTTACAGCTGACAACGGTGTGCGCCTCTCTGACTGTATTCAAGAAGTACATGCCATAGCTGAAGAGCAATTACGTACCACTGGGGGTGTTTTATTTAGAGGGTTCGATTTAATTGGAGAGGAGCCTTTCCAAGAGTTTGCGCGTTCCTTCGGTTTTCCTCTACTTAGTTATGAGTTCGGTTCAACGCCAAGAACCGATCTTGGTGAAGGTGTGTATACCACGACAGAGTATCCAGCCCATCAGACAATTCCATTACACAATGAGCAAGCGTATACGCTCAATTGGCCAATGAAGATCTGGTTTCACTGTATTACGCCAGCAGAAACGGAAGGTGAGACGCCAATAGCTGATAGCAGACAAGTTTTTAACAAGATCTCCCCTACAATTCGCGAACGCTTTGAACGGAAGAAGCTTAAATATGTTCGCAACTATGGAAATGGTCTAGACCTGCCATGGGAGAAAGTGTTTGGCACAGACAACCCAAAGGAGGTTGAGAAGTTCTGCTTACAAAATCAAATCGACTTTGAATGGAAAGAAGATGGTGAATTGCGAACGAGTCAAATTTGTCAGGCTGTTGCTAAACATCCGGTAACGGGTGAAATGGTTTGGTTCAATCAAGCCCACTTGTTCCATGTATCTAACTTAGAACCCCACATAAGAGAAACGCTTCTTTCCGTTGTTGATGAAAAAGACCTACCACGCAATGTGTACTACGGTGATGGAACTGCCATAGAGGATTCGGTTCTAGATGAAATTCGAAGTGTTTTGGATGATTGTACGGTGAAGTTTCCTTGGGAATCTGGCGATATCTTAATGCTCGATAACATGCTAGTCGCACACGCACGTTCTTGCTTCACAGGAACTCGCAAAGTCATCGTTGCTATGGCTGAACCTAACTGCTAGGAAACCAACTCAAATGGATTTATTAAAACCTCTGATTAATTTGCGAGAAAAAGGCATTCAGATTGAGGCTCACAATGATTTATTGAAAATAAACAGCAGCCCAATAAATGCTGGGCTGGATTCAAAATTGTCTCAAACGGAACATCAATGGCTGTTATCAAACCAAGATGACATTGTTGAAACGATGTCTGAGTATCCAGAGTATTTTGAGCGCTTATTGGTGTCATCGAATCAAAAATCTTTATGGTTTTTGTACCAATTATCTCCAACATCGAGTGCGTATAATATGTACTTTACTTCGGTGTTAGGGGGAGAAAAACAGACCCCGCTTGATCTAACTATTCTTAAAGAGAGCTTTTTTGAAACAGTTTCACATCACCGCTCGCTTCGTACTGGATACGCACAGGAAGGGAGCAGGGTGTATGGGAACTTGTTTACGTCTGATGTAGCAAAATTGACGGTTGATTATACGAGTTTCTCTAAGTCAGAGTTGGATGATTGGGTTGCTAAACAAACAGATGAACCTTTCGACATCGAAAAAGGCTATGTATGTCGTGCGAATGTTGTTTTTAACACTTTTGAAAAAGAGACAACACCTTATCTCATCTTAACTCTTCACCATATCGCTGGCGATTACTACTCGATTGAGCAGTTAATGCAGACATGGGCAGAATACTATTTATATTTGGCGAATGGCGAAGACCAGCCATTGCCGTCTGAACAATATTGTTCTTGGGCTCAAGAACAACAAGATTACTTATCATCTGAAGCTGCGACCAAATCGTTGCAGTTTTGGAAAGACTCATTGACGCCACTTCCAGAACCATTAATACTTCCAACAGACTTCGAGCGCGGCGATGTCCAAGAGTTCGATGGTGGGCAAATACATTTTCATACCAGCAAGTCCATTACTAGCAAAGTTAGAACGCTTTCTTCTCAGTTGAATACCACTCCGTATTCAGTTTTATTCAGTGCCTTCCAATTCTTTTTCCATAAACTTTCGGGTCAATCTGAGTTTTTACTAGGTTCTCCAACGATGGGGCGTTATGGACGAAGACATAAAGGTGTTGTTGGTTACTGTGTTAATCCTGTTTTAATTCCAGCGAATTTCACTGAGCCACAGAGTTTTGAGGCATTAGTAAAGACGTTCACTGAGTTCTATCGTAAAACGGTTCGTCATCAGAAAGTACCTTTAACTACGCTAACTGAATCGTTGTTAACTGAACGTCGAGCTGATAAGACAGCGATAGTGTCTCATATGTTTACTTATGCTCGCATTCATGATCACTCTTTAGCCATGCCTATCACTGACCACGCAGAAAGTTCAGGTCAAAGAGGTGCTGCGCATGATTTAAATCTTGTCGTATATGAGTATGAAGATTCGTTCCGCTTGCATTGGAGGTTCAATTCTAGTTTGTATCGTAAGCAAACGGTCGAATCGATTTCACACGACTTTTTGGAGATTTTGGAAACGGTATTAAACAAACCGGAAGTGAAGTTGAACGAACATCTTTTCCGACAATGGCTACCAACAGTTGAACAATCGTCTCCTCAAAAAACAACAGCTTTGTCACTCTGGTTAAACCGTGAACGTAGTGAACCGGCACTCTTACATAATGACAAATTGATTACAGGCGAAGAGTTAGGTCTTAGTGCTTCGAACCTGGCTTTTGCTTTACGTGGTAAAGGTGTAACTCATGGAGCAAGAGTCGCTGTGTTATTGCCTCGTGGGGTCGAGCAAGTAACAGCTATGCTGTCAGCTTGGTATGTAGGTGCCGCTTACGTGCCATTGGACCTGTCACAACCTGCTGATCGAAGTGCAATGATGCTTGAAGAGGCAGAAGTCAGTGTTGTTATTGGTTTCGGGAGAAGGGCGGATTGGTTAGCAGAACAGATAGAATGGATCGATGTTTCCAAACTACCCTCTGGGTCCATTGAACCGGAGGGCGTGGACGCGAAAGATTTAGCGTATCTGATTTTTACCTCTGGATCCACAGGCAAGCCCAAAGCTGTGACTGTTAGCCATGGTGCTCTTGCATCCTATGTTATTGCAGTTAACAAACGCTTGGAGATGCCATCAGGAAGCGTTTATGCCAGTTTAGCTAGTGTCGCGACAGACCTAGGTTATACATCTCTATGGGGGGGGCTGCTTGCAGGGCACGCAGTACGCCTTTTAGACGAAGACTTTATGCTCGATGCAGAGGCTTTGTCTGAGCACCTAAATCGTTATCCAGTTGATATGCTCAAAGTTGTTCCATCCCATTTACAAGGATTAATGGCTTCAGAGTGTGAAGGGTTGTTACCGCGCGATGCACTAGTCCTAGGCGGTGAGGGCGTTAACCAACGCTTGCTAGAGGATATCGAGCAAACTGCGCCATCATTGCGAATTTTTAATCACTACGGCCCTACGGAGGCCACCGTTGGTGTTATTGCTGGTAGTTTATCATCGCAAGAACCTATCGCACTTGGAGAGCCCTTAGACGGTTGCCGGGTGTATATCTTGGATAAGTCACTGCAAGCCGTCCCTGTAGGGGCAATCGGTGATCTTTATATTGCTGGTAATCAATTAGCTCAGGGGTATTGGAAAGACTCAGAAAAAACAAAGCTTAGCTTTATCGACGATCCGTTCAGCGATCAAGAAAAAATGTACAGCACCGGTGACCGTGTGAAGCGACTGCCTGATGGTCGAGTGCAGTTTATTGGTCGAGCTGATGGGCAAGTAAAAATTCGTGGCTACCGCGTGGAGTTAGCTGAAGTTGAAAGTCATATCAATGCACTAACAGGAGTTGCAGAAGCTGCAGTTCTCTTTGATAAAAGTAATGTTCGTGAGGCCTTAACCGCGATCGTGGTGCTGGATAAGGAGTGGCATCGAAAAGATAATAAATTGGCATTAGCTGAACTTAAGAATCAGCTTAGCGAGCAATTACCTGCTCATATGCAGCCTCACTTTTGGCAATTTAAGGAAACAATTCCTCGAGCAGTAAACGGCAAAGTTGACAGAAACACTTTGTCTTTGGCAGTGGAAAAAGTCGATGAAAATGCAATAAGTAGCGGTGAACAAGAATCAAGCGCGGATGCGTTTTGGTGTAATTTGTTTGCACAAGTGCTTGATATGCCGAATGAAGTCGTGTCATCGACAGATAGTTTCTTTGCCATTGGTGGAGACTCTATTCGAGCTCTACAATTAGTTGCTTTGGCAAGAAAACAAGGCATTGCTCTAACGCCACAATTGTTATTCAAACACCAATCCGCGAAAGAGCTTACTCAGGTTTTAGCTTCGCAACATCAAGCAACTGAAAGTGCAGAAAACCAAATTAGCTCGGATTCTCGAGTAACCAATTTAGCAAGCGCACAAAACCTAGTTAAATCGCTATGGTCTAGCACACTATCTGTATCAAACGTAAACAATGACGATAACTTCTTTGCAATTGGTGGTGACTCGATATTGGCACTTAAGCTTATTGCTGCAGCAAAGAAAGAAGGGTTAACGCTACTCCCGCAACATGTTTTCCAGCATCAGAGTGTGAATGAGCTGGCTCAATTTATTCTTCCTCAATTGGAGAACAATGATTTTGATATACCGGCGTCGCAAGCCAAGGAAAAGCACCGAAGTGATCTAGATAGGCTACCGTTAACCATCACGACCGACGAAGTCACTGCGGAGATATCGGCACGTGATTTGAATGAGATCTGCCAACATATTCCAGCGACGAATATAGAAGATGTTTTACCGCTAGCACCAACTCAACAAGGCATCTTGTTTCATTGTTTATTAGACCAAAATCCTCAGCTGTACCTCAATGTTACGAGCATGTCATTGGACGGGCCCATAAATAGTGCTGCGTTTCTGGCTGCGTGGGAGGAGGCAGTACTTCGTCATGATATTAATCGTGGGCGTTTCATTTGGAATGAGCTTGATCAGCCTTACTTTGTTGTTTGTCGAAATGTTCAATTTTCTACGAATTTGCTGGATTGGAGCGATGTTTCTCATCAAGAGCAATTAGCTCTGTTTAAAGAACTTGTGGACGAGGAGAAGCAAACCGGTTTTGTTCTTGATGAATCACCGTTGATGAAAATCACGTTGATAAAGTTTGATGAAAGTGTCTATCGAATGGTTTGGTCACGCCATCATTTGGTGGTCGATGGTTGGACGTCTACTTTAATTGCTGACGATGCAATGACAATATACAGAAATCAGCCAATTTCGCCTGCTCCTCGATACGCAGATTACTTCAAATGGATTGCGAAGCAAGATGTAGACGTCGCAGAGCAGAAGTGGCGAACTTATCTTGCTGATGTCGAACAGGTACCGCATTTACCTAAACCAACACAACCTAAGCAGGAGCAGAAGAGCCGCCAAAAGTTTATTTCAAAAAGCGTTACTCAACAGCTGGAGAATCAAGCTCGCTCTCATGGTCTAACTCTAAATACATTAGTCCAAGTTGCGTGGTCATTGACGCTTAGTCGTTACTTAGGTCAATACGATGTGTTATTCGGGATGACGAGCTCGGGTCGACCACAAGAAGTGGATGGAATTGAAAAAATGGCAGGCGTTTTTCTTTCTAGTTTGCCAGTGTACGTGAAATTGGATCCCGATTCCAAATTGATCGACGTTGCCAAGCAAATGCAGCTCGATGTTGTCGAACTTCGTGGCATTGAACATGTTCCTCTATCTAACATTCAATCTAACGTAAGCTTAGAGCCTGGTGAGCTCTTATTTGATACTGTTCTTGTGTTTCAGAATTTTCCATTTCCACCAGCGTTAGCTGAGATGAAAGCCCCTAAATTTGATCTGCTAGAAGTATTTGGAACGAGTAACTTTCCAATTATGCTACAAGTGACCCCGAACGAGTCTCTTCAATTAAATTGCACTTACGACTGTCAGTCCGTGTCAAATACTCTAATTGAACGCATGCTTTCGACATTCGAGCTCGCATTAATCGCCCTTACTGAAGACCTGTATCAAGAGGTACATCAAGCGGTTGAAGCACTCGTCTTTATACCTGAGCCTTTGCCACGTGCAGCGCGTGATTCTAACTGGGACTTTCTAACCGAGATTGAGCATCAGGCGCGTGATAGTGGTGACGCTGTAGCTTTGATCACAGAGGATAGAACGTTGACCTATCGTGAATTAGTCACCGAAGTTGATGCGCTAGCTGTGTCACTTTCACACTGGACTTACGATAATGATCAACCTGTAGCTGTTTGCCTAAACCGAAAAGCAGAACTACTAATTACATTGCTGAGTCTATATAAACTGGGACTTTGTTACATCCCACTAGACCCTGCGCTTCCTCCTGCTCGTTTAGGTAACATTATCGAACAGGCTCAACCTCAGTTAACAATCAGTGATGTAGTCTTGCCGAAATGTCGAAGTGTCAACATCGACGATATCAAACAAACGGTAATTGATGGGCAGAGAGTCAAAGTGAAGCATGCTAAGCAACTTGCTTATACCATTTTTACATCTGGTTCGACGGGCAATCCGAAAGGTGTGCAAATTGAGCGTGGCGCACTTAACCATTTCCTTCAGTCTATTTCTCCAGTAGCACGTCTTACGCGTGAAGATACGTTGTTGGCATTAACTACGGTTGGATTTGATATCGCGGTTCTGGAGTTGTTCTTACCATTAATCCATGGGGCAACAGTCGTACTCGCTAGTGATCAAAAGAGCAAAGATAGCCAATGCCTCTCGGATCTGATGGAGCGTCATTGCATCACAGTGATGCAAGCGACACCAGCAACTTGGCAGAGCTTAGCGGATATGAATGCAGCTTGGTGGGCATCGTTGAAGGTGTTAGCTGGTGGAGAGGCGCTACCGATTACATTGGCGAAACGACTGAAGCAAAAAGCGAAATCGGTGACGAACGTGTATGGACCGACAGAAGCCACGGTGTGGGTATCAAGTCAGACTGTTGATCATACCCAAGGACAGACTGTTGCTTTAGGTAATCCCATTGAAAATATGCAGTTTCACGTACTCGATGAATTACTCAATCCTGTGGCAGAGGGGGTTGAAGGAGAACTTTACATTTCAGGAGAGAGCTTGGCTCGTGGCTACCTAGGGCGTGCTGACCTTACCGCGAGCAGTTTTATTCCGAACCCTTTTTCTGACCAGTTAGGCGCAAGAATGTATCGCACTGGGGACAGAGTGTTTATGGATGAAAACAAAGAACTTCAGTTCCTCGGGCGTAGCGATTTCCAAATTAAGCTACGCGGTTTTAGGATTGAACTTGGCGAAATTGAGTCTGTTCTTTTGTCTCAAAAGGGCGTTAAAGAGGCGGTAGTTAAAGTTTGGCAGGCAGACAGCCAACACGGTTATATCGTCGCTTATGTTACGGCACGCGATGGTGTGGTGCTAGGGAGCGAAACTTTACTGCAACTAGCAGCGGAGCATCTCCCTGCTTACATGATACCCAGCACACTTATGATCATGGATGCTCTGCCCCTAAATAGTAACGGCAAAGTCGATCGTAAAGCGTTAGTTGAACCTGCCCAGCAAGGGATGAGCCACTATTGTGCACCAACCACAGAGTTGGAAATGCAATTGGTAGAAATATGGCAAGAGTTATTAGGACACGATCAGATCGGTACTCAAGACAGCTTCTTTAGTTTAGGTGGGAATTCTCTAACCGCCACTCGTTTACAAGCACGTATTCAGCGTACTTTCCAAGCGCAAATTGCTTTAGCTGATCTTTTTCACAATCCGACAATTGCCGAGCTTTCGCAGATGCTGGAAGGGGAAACGATTCAGCAAGACGACTTAGAAGCAATGTCAGACTTATTAGATTTATTTGAGTAAAACATGAACCAGAAACTTAACCCTAAAAATATTGCACTGCGTCTGGCCGAGTTACCGGATGACAAAAAAACACAGTTTCGCGCGTTGCTAAAGGACAAAAACATTGATAGTTGGCAACTGCCCATTGTTGCTACACCACGAGTGAATGGTAAAGAAGTCTTATCAAATGCACAGCAACGGCTATGGTTTATTGACCATTATGAGCAAGGCAGTTCTATATATAACTTATTCAGCCAAATTCAGCTTATCGGTCAACTCGATATAGAGGCGTTGAAATACGCCTTAAATGCTTTAATTACACGTCATGAAGTGTTGCGCACGACGTATCACATTGAAGATGACGCAATTGAAGGCACTTTCAAGCCTAATCAACGACCTAACGCTTCTTTTGAACTGCCGTTATGGGTTGAATCGGATGTCAAAGATATCGACAAGAGAAGCCAAGAAGTTGCGAACGCCGTTTTTGACCTAAGTACTGAGTTGCCATTACGTGTCTATTTGTTAAAAGAGAAAGAACATCATTGGCGTCTAGTGTTTGTCGTTCATCACATTGCTTTTGATGCTTGGTCTGAAGCCATTCTTATCAAAGAGCTAGCAAACTATTACCAGCAATATCTCAATGCAACAAACCAAGGCGGTACTTTGCCAAAGGTGGTCCCGCTTGAGCTTCAGTACGCAGACTATGCTAAATGGCAACAGGAATGGTTGGAAAGCGAACAGGCAGAGCAGCAGTTGGCATTTTGGCAGCAAACACTTGCCGGTTCACCTGAATGTATGTCGCTACCTTTAGATCGCCAAAGACCTGATGTTATTTCGCGAACGTATGAAGGTGGAGAGGTTCAGCTGACGATCCCAACGCAGACTTTTATGAGTTTAAACGCGTTAGCGAAAGAACAGGGCACGACCTTATATTCGGTGATGCAAGCAGGTTTTAGCCTACTGCTGAATCAGTATGGGGCTGGGTCTGATATTAGCTTGGGAACCTCTGTCGCGAGTCGTCAACGTCCTGAGTTAGAGGGAATGATTGGCTTTTTAGTAAATACGTTGGTGATTCGTCACCAACTGCAAGATCGTGTGAGTTTCCGTGAGTTAATTGATCAGGTATCTATTACGTCTCGTCAAGCGTTTGAAAACCAAGCTGTCCCTTTTGATTTGGTTGTAGATACACTCAATATCCCGCGCGGAAAGCCTTGGACGCCGCTCTTTCAAGTGCTGTTTGTTCATCAAAATGTTCCACGCCAAACCATTGAGCTTGGTGGGGTCGCTGTTAGTCCAGTTGCTAGCGAAAGGCATCGAGCGCGCTTTGATTTAACCCTTAGGTTAAACGAAACAGAGCAAGCTCTGCGTCTTGATATGGAATACAGTAAAGAACTGTTTGATGAAGCGACAATTGTTGAAATGCTTGAGAGTTACTTAGTATTGCTCGAAGATCTTGTTGCAAACCCAGAGCAGGTTATCGCTTTAAGCGCGGAACATGATTGCTGTGATGTGACGGCTCAGCCTGTCACGCGTCATGTCGACAGTGATGTAATCGACTCAGTAACAGAAAAGCTACTCATAGCTTTGTTTACAGAAATATTAGATGTCGAAGTTCGCCCTGAAGACAGTTTTTTTGAGTTGGGGGGCGATTCAATTTTAAGCTTGCAACTGGTGGCAAAAGCTAAAAAGCATAGTTTAAGTTTGACTCCTAAGCTGCTTTTTAAAGCACAAACTCCAAGAGCCATTGCTCAGCAGCTAATAGAGCATGACAGTACAAGCCAAGTTGAGTCTAAGGCCGCTTCTTTGGTGTCAGAGTTGTCGCATTTAAACACCATATTGTCTGCGTTTAAGCAACTGTTAAATAATCCTGCTCTTACCGAAAATGACAGTTTCTTTGAGTTAGGGGGGGATTCGATATTAAGCCTTCAATTGGTCGCTTTACTTAAGAAACAGGGCGTAAAAGTTAGCCCGAAACAGGTGTTTGCATTGCAAACCTCAAAAGCCTTGGCAATGGCTTTAATCGAGGGAGATTCAGCGGCTAATGACCAAAACCACAAAACACAGGGAAATGGTGCATTAGAAGCAGGTAAACCGGCGTTGGCACCAATACAGCACTGGTTCTTTGAACAAGCGTTAGAGCAACCGTCTCACTGGAACCAGTCTATTCTTTTACAGCATGAGGGTGAACTAGAGACCGAAGCATTTACACAAGCTGTACGACATGTCGTGGCTAATCACCCTCAGTTAGGAATGGCTTATAACTTAGAGGAAGATAAGCAGAACTGGCAAAAATCATTCAGCCAATCTCCTATTGTGATCGATAGACACACGCTTTCTTTACAAGAGCTTCCTGATTATTTAGAGCAACAACAAGCACGTTTGGATATTTTCGAAGGGACAATGCTCCGTGTTGATTTATTGGTTATAGAGGGGCAGTCTCATGGTCGGATCCTCTTCACAGCACATCACCTAGTGGTTGATGCTGTGTCGTGGCGAATTTTGGCATCACAGATTTGGCAAGCGTATCAGGCTCTGTGTTCAGGTGCTTCTTTGAATGATGGATTAGAGCTTTTCTCAAGCTCTTACGAAGCTTGGGTCAGCGATCTAAATCACTGGCCAGAAGAGAATCTCAGCAATGCGAGAGACTACTGGCAAACTCTAGAGCAAGTTGATTTAGAAACAAAGGGAAAATGGACTGCTATCCCTGGTGTTCAGCCAGAAACTCCTCTGCTTAACCAGATCAAGGATACCGATGTGGTCGAGGTGCGATTATCTGCAGACCTTAGTCATAAGCTCGCAGGTAAAGCACTAACTGCGTATCAGTTAAAAGTTGATGAACTGATGTTATCAGCTGTGTCGTTAGCGATTCAGGAGTGGCGAGGTCAAGATGACTTCTTAATCGAACTTGAGAGTCATGGGCGACACCACGACTCGCTTGACCTTTCACAGACCGTGGGTTGGTTTACTAGTCGTTACCCAGTGCTACTGGCGAGCTCGGCATTTGTAGAATCCCAAGATGCGTTACGCCAACACGTTCTAGCAATAAAAGACCAACTGCGTAATGTACCTAACCATGGGCAAGGGTTTGGTGTATTAAAGTATTTACACAAAGAGCTACAGCGCGTACCTACTCCGGCGATGGTGTTCAATTATCTAGGCCAAACAGATAAAGGGATGATTAACTCAGGATTAGGGTTGGCAAAAGAGACAATTCCAAAACAACGCCACGGCGATAATACGCGCCCTCATTGGCTAGATTTAAACGCCATGATTACAGATGGCGAGCTAGTAATGCGTTGGAACTTCAATAACAAAGTCCACTCGAAATCTCAAATTGAGGCCGTTGCTGAAATGGTTGTCGAAAAGCTGACACTATTAGTTGAACATTGTTGTCACGCTCGGAGCACATTGTCTCCGACAGATGTACCATTGTGTAACATGTCACAAAGCCAGCTTGATAAAGTGGTGGATAGTATCCCACATTCCATTGAAAATATAGCTGACATTTACCCAGTGACGCCTTTGCAAAATGGCATGCTCTACCATACGTTAACAGATCATTCTGAAGGTATGTACATTAACCAAAGTTTGGTTGATTTAAAGGGGGCATTAAATGTAACAGCGCTCGAATTGGCATGGCAGTGGGTTATCGATCAGCATGCGATGCTCCGTAGTGGGTTCGTCTGGAAACATCTAGACGACCCTGTTCAGTTTGTTGCAAGAGAAATCAGTAATGACTGGCAATTTATTGATTGGTCTGAACAAGCAATAGGTGATGCTTTTAGACCGAACTTAGATGCTCAACTTGCTCAGTTAGCTAATGATGACCTAAAGCAAGGGTTTGATCTCACTAACGCGGGGTTGATGAGATTTAAGTTGGTCAAAATGAATAATGACCATCACAGCTTAGTTTGGACTCGCCATCACCTGATTGTTGATGGTTGGTGCACCAGCATTATATTGCGTGATGTCCAGCAAGCTTACTCAGCTATTTGTAAACACACTCAACCTGCACTTATCTCAAACCGACCATATCGAGATTTCATCGCGTGGCTTAACAAGCGAGATACGCAGAAAAGTGAACAGTATTGGGCGAAGTGTTTTGCAGGTTATGAGAATGTGGCTCGTTTACCTAAGACAATGACTCAAGAAGCGTCGAGCCCAGTGGCACGCTCCCAAACTCAAATATTAGATAGCTTGTCTATATTCGATGCTGAAGTACTTCGAAATGTTGCAGCTAAGCATAGACTGACATTGAACTCTCTGTGCCAGGCGATCTGGGCCCTTACGCTACAACGGTACACTGGTTGCAATGACCTTGCCTTTGGGGTGACGAGTTCCGGTCGACCAAATGACTTGCTAGGTGCTGATGAAATGGTTGGTGTATTTATTACGACCATACCATTACGTGCGAACATCGACCCTTCGGCGAGTTGGGTGTCGTTGGCACAGAAGCTACAATCTCAAATGGCGGAAAGTCGAGAACACGAACACCTACCTCTATCTACCATTCAACGGGTGTGCGGACAGCAATTAGAAGTGTTCGATAACTTGTTAGTGTTCGAAAACTATCCGAATGAGCCACAACCGCTCACTGAAGAGCTCACACTCTCAGTTCGTGAAACAAAAGAGCGTAATAACTACCCATTAACGTTGGTCGTTGTACCTCATCAACAGCTCGACTTTAGGATTGAGATTAATCCTGAGCATATCGATTTTTCAGTCGCTCAACACATGCTAGCTGATTTTAAGTCGTTGCTTGTCTTGATTTCGCAAGAGCAAGAAAGCAGCGATGAAAAACAAAGCTGTGGGAGTTTGCTACGTCAAATCAGCATGGGAGGAGAACATTTCGCTCCTTGGGCTTGGAATAAAACTGAAACAAGCTTTGATGAAATTCCTGAAACACTGGTTCAATGGCTTGAAGATCAAGCTAGAAGAACACCCGACCGCGTCGCTTTAGTTTACGAAACGTCAGAGGGAATTTGCGAATACTCGTATAACGAGCTCAACCAAAAAGCTTCTCAATTAGCGCATTACTTGCTCAACCGTCACGAATGCAAAACTGATCAAACGGTCGCGGTTTGTATGACACGTTCACCGCAAATGGTCGTAAGTCTAATAGGTATCCTAAAGGCGGGCTGCGCTTACTTACCACTTGATCCTGATCTCCCAGCCGATCGTCTGGGCTTTATCGCTGAAAATGCTCGGGCAAAGGTTGTATTGACGATTGAATCATGCAAAAGCGCATTACCTGCGAAGGAGCAAGCGCGTGCAATATTGTTAGACGAGTCGGTTTCACTGTGCCAAACCTATCCTGATGTGGCACCTAATGTAGAACTTAAAGGCGATCATCTGGCGTATGTGCTTTATACATCGGGTTCGACCGGAAAGCCTAAAGGCGTGGCAATTCCGCATGCCGGCATCGTCAACCGGTTAGCTTGGATGCAAGCTCAATACAAACTAACAGACGCAGATACAGTATTACAAAAGACACCTTATAGTTTTGATGTATCCGTTTGGGAGTTTTTCTGGCCACTAGTGACGGGTGCCAAGCTTGTGTTGGCAAAAGCGAACGAACATAAAGACACTGACTGTTTGATCTCACTTATTCAACAGCATCATGTTACTACCATTCATTTCGTACCATCCATGTTGCAAAGCTTTTTGGATAACCCTAATGCTCAAGCTTGTAGCGCGTTATCGCGAATCATCTGTAGTGGTGAAGCTCTGCCATACCAACTTCAACAGCAATGTCTGCATACGTTGCAAGCCGAATTACACAATTTATACGGACCTACGGAAGCCTCTATCGATGTCACCTACTGGGATTGCCGAAATCAGAATATCCAAGGTGTCGTGCCGATAGGTTATCCAATCGCGAACATGCAAACGTGGATTTTGGATTCTTCTCTCAATCCTGTACCTGTAGGCGTTGAAGGGGAGCTATATCTTGCTGGTGTCGGATTGGCTCGCGGTTACTTGGGCCGTGAAGATCTGACAAAGCAGGCCTTTATTCCCAATCCTTTTGCTGATTGTAATGCGTCGTCTGATGTTGAGTATGCACGTTTGTACCGTACTGGCGATGTTGCTCGCTATCGTGAAGACGGCGCTATTGAGTACGTTGGGCGTTCTGATTTCCAAGTGAAAATTCGTGGCTTACGGATCGAACTCGGCGAGATAGACGCCTCTATCGCAGCGCATCATGGTGTAAAAGAAGTCGTGACGATTGTCCGTCAGAACGCCTCATCGGGGGATTACTTAGCCACTTACATAATTCCTCAACCAGACTATGTTGGCCAACTCAGTGAGCCTAATATTTGGCGCGATTATCTATCTGGAACTTTACCCGAATACATGATCCCCGCAGTCGTGACTGAGCTAGACAAAATGCCAGTTACTCAAAATGGAAAATTGGATCGCAAATCGTTACCAGAACCGGCATGGCACACACAGGCTTTCGTAGCTCCTGAGACAGAAACGGAGCAGACCCTTGCGGAAATTTGGCAAGCACTGCTCGATGTCAAGGAAGTCAGTAAAACCGATAACTTTTTCTCTTTGGGTGGACATTCGTTACTGATCACACGTCTAGTCAATAGAGTGAACCAAACGTATGGGCTGAGTATTCGATTAACTGACGTGTTGGAAATGTCTGTATTGGAACAACAAGCTGGCTATATCGAGATGTTAATGCATCAAGCCGAGTCAGCAACAGAAGTAGACGAAGAATGGGAGAGCTTCGAGTTATGAGTATTGCTGTATATATTACGCAGTTATTTCAGCGCAATATTCGAATTAGCCTGGAAAACGAAAAACTGAAAATTGACGCTCCTAAGGGGGCGTTAACCACGCAGATTAAGCAAGAGTTAATGGAAAATAAACAAGCCATTATTGAATACCTTGTTGAACAGAAAAAGATAGCTCAGTTGCCTATACCTGACGCTATAGATCGCGAAAGCGATGTATTACCGATGTCTTCTGCTCAAAAGCGTTTGTGGTTCTTACAGCAGTTGGAGCCAAACAGTGGTCAGTACAATGTCAATGCGCTGCTGTCGATAGAAGGCTCAACGGATATTGATTCAATTCGCTCAGTTTTCTCTGATCTAATTAAAGAAAATGAAATTTTCCATACTCAATTTTCGGAAGTGGCAGGAAAACCAAAGGTAGAATTGCTAGAAGCTCAATCAGTGGATCAAGAGTTTGAGATTGAATGTGTTGAATTAGCGGCCAACGAACTTGAATCCAATGAGTATAAAGAAGCATTGCAATCTGCAATGACTCGACCATTTGACCTAGCTAATCCGCCACTGTTTCGTCTAACGCAATTAAAACTGGGAGAGCATCTGTCTCACTTGGTGCTAACTTTTCACCATATTGTTATCGACCACTGGTCATTGCAGTTATTGACCAAACAATTTGTCCAAAAATGTCAGGCCAAATTACAAGGGGGCGTAGAGACAAGAACACAGTCATCAGAATTACAGTATTTGGATTATGCTGCGTGGCAAAATGCCCTATTCGAGAGCGATTATTATGAGGAGCTAAAGACCTATTGGCGCGAAACACTTGGAACGGAAGACTATTGCTTATCATTGCCAACTGATCGGCCAAAAACGCCACAAACGACTCACGCTGGTGCGAGGTATGACTTCGAATTGAATCCAGAACTCTTTACTGCTCTTAAATCGTTCTGTCTCATGCATAAAGTTACGCCAAATACCGTGTTATTGGCAGCTTACCAGTGGCTGCTTGTAAGACGTTCAAGTATGCATGAGATTCGAGTCGCGTGCCCAGTTTCTGAAAGGGCACATCAAGATCTAGAGAGCATGCTTGGCCTGTTTGTTAACACTATGGTGGTGAAAACGCATTGGTCGGAAGGGCAAACAACAACGTCTTGGATTAAGAAAGTAAATGAAGCACTATCAGGCGCAAAACAACATTCAGCGATGCCATTTGAGAAGTTAGTCGATGAATTGGTCGCGTCTAGAGAAGGTGAGCATGAACCTTTGGCTCAGACTATGTTTAATTATCTAGTAAATGAGCCTAGCGAACCGATCCAGTTGGCTGACATGAGACTTCAACCATTACCTGTGCCAGAGTATAGCGCCAAGTTTGATATATCTTTGTTTGCGAACAATGACGGAAGCGGTATCAGCCTGTCTTTCCAGTACAGAGTCGACTTGTTTGATAGAGAAACTGTCGCAGACTTAGCACAGCATTATCTTGCTGCGCTGGAGTATCTAATTTCAGCGGGTGACCAGCCCTTAGCATTACACTCCTCATTATTAAACAAAGAGCGAATTCAGCTACAAGATTGGAATGACACTGCGAAAGAGTATGACTTGCCTAATACATTGGCAGAGGCGTTATCCGATCAGCAAGAGTTAACGCCAAATCATATTGCGCTCAAATATCAAAATGCGTCATGGAGCTACCAAGAGCTAGACCAAAAGGTTAATCAGCTTGCGAACTGGTTAGTCGCTCAAGGGTGTAAAACGGAAGACAAAGTGGCGATTTGTATGACTCGATGCCCTCAAATGGTGGTGAGCATTCTCGCTGCTGTGAAAGCTGGTTGTGCGTATCTACCTCTTGATCCTGATCACCCGCAACAACGTTTAGATTACATCGTGGAACATGCCAAACCTAAGGTAATCTTGGTGCTTCCCGAGTTTTCGAGTCGTTTTGAAAAAACTGAGCTAACACAAGATCTATGGACGTTAGATGACGCATTCAGTTTGGTTGACGGTCAAAGCATTGAATTTAACACTCCCGAGTATCATCCTCATCAATTGGCTTATGTGCTTTATACTTCAGGTTCAACTGGTCAACCTAAAGGTGTAGCTGTTCCTCACAGCGGTGTTATGAACCGAATTTTCTGGATGCAGGATGAATATTGTCTTGGCAGTAAAGATGTGGTTCTTCAGAAAACACCGTACAGTTTTGATGTCTCTGTTTGGGAGTTTTTCTGGCCATTGATGACAGGAGCTACACTCGTATTGGCGGAGGCGGGAGAGCATAAAGACAGTCAACGACTTATTGAGCTAATAGAGAAATACCAAGTTACTACGTTGCACTTTGTCCCAGCCATGTTGCAAGTTTTCCTAGATAACCCTCACGCACCCTGTTGTCGCTCTTTAAGGCAAATTTTCTGTAGTGGTGAGGCGTTACCTTATCAGCTACAGCAGCAATGCTTATCAGTGCTGGGCGCAGAGCTCCATAACCTTTATGGCCCGACCGAGGCTTCTATTGATGTGACGCATTGGGATTGCCGAAAACAACATATTAAAGATCTCGTGCCAATTGGCTCCCCGATTGCGAATATTCAAACTTGGATTCTAGATGAAGAGCTCAATCCTGTTCCAATCGGTGCCAGTGGCGAGCTTTATCTTAGCGGGATTGGTTTAGCGCGCGGTTATCTCAATCGTCCAGACCTCACCGCTAAAACCTTTATCCCTAATCCGTTCGCTCAAGACGGCGCGGTGGGTGATGCTCAATACAGCCGGCTTTACAAAACAGGTGATGTCGCCCGTTACCTTGAAGATGGGAGCATAGAGTATGTAGGGCGCGCTGATTTCCAAGTTAAGATCCGAGGATTACGTATCGAACTTGGTGAAATAGAGGCAAGAATAGCAGCGCACTCTGCTGTGAAAGAAGTCGTGGTCGCAGTTTGTAAGGATGAGAAATTATCGGATTTCTTAGTCGCTTATATCGTAGCTAAAGGTGAACATAGTCTACCGGAACTTACACAGTGGCAAGCATATCTACTAGAGAGTCTACCTGAGTATATGATTCCTACCGCTTTCGTTTCATTGGATGCAATGCCATTGAGTGTGAACGGAAAAGTAGACCGAAAAGCTCTACCAACGCCAAATTTAGCAGCATTGAATCGAAACGAGTTCGTGGCACCAAGAGGAGAGAAAGAACAGATTCTTGCTGAGATTTGGCAAAGCCTACTCGGTGTTGAGCAAATCGGAATTAACGATAATTTCTTTGCCATTGGCGGAGATTCAATTGTCAGCCTACAGGTCGTAGCACGCGCTCGAGATATGGGGCTAAAACTTGAGCCGAAAGATATATTCCGTAATCAAACCGTAGAGTTGCTTGCGTCTGTTGCAACACAAGATAAGCAGCAAGATTACGATGTAGGGGATATGTTTGGTGAAGTACCATTGGCACCTATTCAACAGTGGTACTTAAATCAAGCGTTGGTGAACCCTGATCATTTCAATCAAGCACTCTTGCTGGCAAGTTATACAGAGGTTGATGTCTCCTGTTTGCGTCGAGCTTTACAGCGCTTGGTAAACGCTCACCCAATGTTAGTCGCGCGCTTCAATTACCAAGAGAATACCAAGCAATGGGTGCAAAGTGTTTCGGAGACTGATGCGAAAAGAGACATCGCGTTTACAGTGTATGAACGTCACTCTCTAACCGATGAAGAGAAACAGCACGCTGTCTCAGAGATTAGTGAATTTGAGCAGACTCGGCTTAAGCTCGCTCAAGGAGAGGTGTTTCGATGTGCATTAATTCACTTTGGTGGGTCAGAAAGCCGTTTACTACTAGTAGCACATCACCTTGTAGTTGATGGTGTTTCTTGGCGTATATTGCTTTCTCAGTTGGAAAGTGACTATATCAAGTTATGTAACAAAGTATCATTGGCACCAACTCGATACCAAACTAAGCCATTCAAACGCTGGTCTGAGCAAGTGGCTGAATACAAACCGAGCTCTGAAGGGATTATTAAGTGGCATGAGTGGCAAAACAGGCCGGAATCAAGAGAGGCTCTTTCTACCACATTACCAACAGATCCAGTTGAGGTGCCATACCCCGCAGGTCTCCAAGGCAGCACACAAGTTTGCCTATCGACAGACCAGACCGAACGATTGCTCAAACATGCAGGAAGTACACTGCGCGCTCGCATTGACGAACTTTGTTTGACAGCGCTCGCTAAGGCGCTGTCAAATTGGACTCAATCTCAGCACCACCTCATTAGTCTAGAAGGACACGGGCGTGATCTCGTTGATTGTGATGTCAGTGAAACAGTGGGCTGGTTTACTCGACTTTACCCAGCGTTGATCAGCAGTGAATTAGGTTCATGGCAAGAAAGAGTGCTTACTGTACGCCGCCAGTTGAGTGCATTACCAGAATCCCATACTCCTTTTAGTGCTGTTAAATCATTCTTGAGCGATGCGTTGGAGCCGCAACTCGTCTTCAACTACTTAGGGCAGCTTGATAATGCACAAAGCAGTGGTTTCATGCAGCAGGCTCCGGAAAAGCTTACAGGGTTTCGTGACACTCAGAACCCATTATCATGGCTACTCGAAGTAAATGCGTTTATCAGTAAGAATCAGCTGAAAATTAACCTTCAGTACTCGCGCAGTTCATTTGTTCCAGAAACCATAGCCCAGTTTGGGGCTGAGTATGTATCTCAACTAGGCGATATGTTGGATGCACTATGTGATAATAGCCCAAGCCTCAAGGGGGCGGTTGCAGCTGATTTCCCTCTGGCGAATTTGAGCGATGATCAAGCGGTTAACCTCGTTCGAAAATATGTAGATTGTGCGGTAGAGGATGTCTATCCACTTACCCCAGTGCAACAAGGCATGCTTTTCCATTGTTTGGATCACGATGCTGCTTACATCAGCCAAAGCATTGCTAAGTGTGAGGGAGCGCTTAACTCTCAGCAATTGCAAGAATCATGGATAGACGTCGTGGAACGTCATCCAGCCCTTAGAACTGCGGTGATTACTGATGACGTTGACGAACCCCATCAAGTTGTGTTTCAGTCCGCTAAATTGCCATTTGAGGAACTAGACTGGCAGGACATCGCTCAGGCAGATAAAGATTTGATGCTGCAAAGTTTACGTCAGCGTGAAATTTCCCAGATTAAGTTCTCTCAAGCACCAATGATGCGTGTTGTTCTTATCAAACATAGTGAAAACCATCACCAATTGGTTTGGACCATACATCATTTGATCATGGACGGGTGGTGCCTGAATATGCTGGTAGGCGAAGTGATGCAAGGGTATTTTGCTCGTCTATCGGGGGAGCAGATATCGAAACAACCTGCAGTGCCTTTCCGAAACTTCATTGAATGGTTAGAGTTAAAAGATGAAGTAGGTGCAAATAAGTTTTGGCGTGAGCAACTAACGGGTTTTACATCTACGAACTCACTTCCTGCCGCTTACATCGCAGGTTCAAAACCTAAACACGCAATAAAAGAAGACGCTTATCTGATTACTCACCAGTATCTGGGTAAGGCGCGTACAGCTGAAATTGAACGACTCTGTCAGCAAAACTCATTGACGCTAAATACGCTTGTTCAAGGTCTCTGGGGAAGTATTCTTGCTCGTTACATGGGTTCGAGAGATGTAGTTTATGGTGTGACGACAGCGGGACGACCAAGTGACTTACCAGGATCAGATCGTATATTGGGCGTGTTCATTAACACCTTGCCACTAAGATTGGATTTGAACTCTGATCTGTCGGTTTTAGAGTGGCTGACTGAGTTGCAAGATAAGAACTTAGTTATGCGAGAATTTGAACAAACACCAATCGCTCGTATTCAACGAGCGTCTTCAGTTCCGCAAGACCAAGTCTTGTTTGAAACACTATTGGTGTTTGAGAACCTACCTGCGTCCGATGAACAACCTCAACATGGTTTGACGTTGACGCTAGACGATCATCACGTGCGTAATAACTTCCCTCTCACTTTACGCGTTGTACCTCAAAAAGACCTGAGATTTGACCTGCTGCTAGATTTAGAACGTGTTGATCACAATATAGCTACGAAAATGATCGACGAATTGTTATTAGCGGTCGATAAATTAATCAACGACGCAAATACGCTTCAAACCCGCGTTAAAGATTGGGTTGTAGGAGGGTTCCCTAAACTCCAGACGAGCATGGCTAAGCCAGTTGGTAATCTACTGGAAAGGGTGATGTCGAACTCAGGTTCTGCAACTGGCTTATTGGTTGATGAAAAGGGAGAACAACTTTCTATCACTTACCAGCATCTTCTAACTCAAGCCGAACATTTGGCAAGTTATCTTCCAGATATTACTGCCTCTAAACGTGTCATTGCGCTTGTCTTACCAAGAGAGCAAGAACAAATAGTGGCGATGCTTGCAGCTTGGTGGAAAGGGGCTGCGTGGCTGTGCATTGATCCGCAGTTGCCTGCTGAGAGGGTGAGTTACATGCTTGCGGATGCCAACGTATGCTGTGTCTTGGGGCTTGATACCCCCGAGTATTGGGAAAATGATGAGTTGGATGAACGTTATATTTGGTTAAATATTCGAACTCTTCTCTCTCTACCAGCGAAATCAGGCGCGTTGTTGCCTCCGGCAATAATACAGTCGAAAGACACGGCCTATGTTATCTATACATCGGGATCGACAGGGCAACCTAAAGGCGTCGAAGTGACTCATGGCAATGCTATCAGTTATGTCGATGCATTGTTTGAGCGTATTGATATAGAACCCAACGCAACGATGGCGACATTAGCCACAGTTTCTGCGGATCTTGGTTTGACTTGCGTACTTGGCGCATTAGTTACGGGTCGAACGCTGGCTTTGATACCGAATGTACTGAGTTTTGACCCTTCCGCACTAGCACAATATCTAGAGCGCTTCCCAATTGATGTTCTGAAGATTGTGCCGTCGCACTTAAAAGCGTTACTCGCTGTAGAGAAACCAGAGCGTCTTCTTCCGCGTCAATGGTTGATTTCCGGTGGTGAGTCATTAACAACTGATTTGGTGCAAGACGTTCGTGCATTATTACCGACAATCAATGTTGCAAATCACTACGGTCCAACAGAAGCAACAATTGGGTGCATGGCTAAAGTCGTCGACGATCGGGCAGCATCTATTACGTTGGGCTCTGAACTTAGCAACGGTATTGCGCTAATCGTCGACGAACAAGGCTTACCTGTTGCTCAAGGCATACCAGGTGAATTGTTAATTGCAGGACAAGGTGTCGCGAAAGGTTATTTGAATAAGCCAGAACAGACAGCAAACAGCTTTACGTCAGTGTCAGTTATCGATAGTAAAGGTCAGGAGCAAATGCTTCGTGCTTATAAAACAGGTGATAAAGTTTCTAAAACTGACAATGGTGAGTTCATTTACTTAGGACGGATAGATGACCAAGTAAAAGTACGTGGTTATCGTGTAGAACTTAATGAAGTTAAACAGACACTATGTAGTTTTGAATCTGTTATTGATTGCGCCGTAACCGCAGTTTCGGGGCCTTCAGGACTGCGTCTCGCGGCCTGTGTTGTGATTGAAAAGGAAGCTTCGTTGGCGGCGGTTAAGCAACGCGCCTCAGAAGTTTTGCCGGAGTACATGGTGCCATCGCTCTGGATGATCGTTGAATCCTTACCACTGAATTCTAATGGTAAGGTTGATCGTACTCTAATCGCACAGTGGTTAGAGCAATCCAAGTCTTCAAGCAGCGCTCCAAGAGGAGCGAGTGCGGTTGACGTTGAAAACGATGATAGCCTCCACGTATTAACTGAACTATGGGAAGGTTTGCTGGGTCAGCGGCCACAGCCCAATGATAACTTGTTCAGCTTGGGTGCCGATTCAATCATTTGCCTGCAATTTATCGCTAAAGCAGCTAGTAAAGGGTTTAAATTCACGCCTAAGCAGATCTTCTCTGCGCCGTCATTGCTGCAATTAAGTGAGTTTACAGCAACACGCAAAACTGAAAATGCACTAGCTACGAAGGTAGTTGAAGCGGTGAATGTTCAATCCACCTCTAAAACAGAAGCAACTCTTCAAACGTTATGGGAGGAGCTTCTAAAACAGAAAGTAAATGTGGATGATAACTTCTTCGCCTTAGGTGGTGATTCGATCATTACGTTGCAGATGATTGCAAAAGCAAAACAGCAAGGTCTGACATTGACGCCTAAAATGGTTTTCGAGGATCCAAGTATTCGTATGCTTGCTAAGCGCCTTGAAGAGTCTGCAACTGATAAGGGTGAAAATCAGTCCTTATCGACCGTTTCGAGATCTTCTGTCGAACCAATAATTGAATCTAATACCGAGTTTTCAACCGAAGAACATACTGATTTTGATTTGGAAGCGCGAGAGTCATTGAATGCCTCCGAACGTAGTAAAGTACTTGGTCAGTTAACTCAAATATGGCAAGAGTTATTTAATTTAGAGTCGATTGTTCCTGATGCTCACTTCTTTGAATTGGGAGGTGACTCGATTATGGCGCTTCAATTGATTGCTCGATTGAGTAAATTCGATTTGAAGTTAACACCTAAACAAATCTTTAGTTCGCCGCGCCTGAATGAACTCGTAGATATGTTGGTTGATAATGAACATAAGGTGATCTCTGAACCGAATAATTCTGATGCCAAGGTACTGCCGTCTTCCGTTATTAATACGCCTTTGATAGAAACGACTGTGCCTTCTCAACAGTCCAACTTATTGCCGATCCAGCACTGGTTTTATGAAGTCGAGCAACCTGTAATTCATCATTGGAACCAGGCAATCATGCTTGCTCTTCCACAAGCTGTGAATCATGAAGCGATGTCGGCAGCGGTTGAAGCTTTGATTGAGAAGCATGCTGCACTGGCCAGTCGTTTTGCATACAAGCAAGGCGCTGAAATACGACAAAGTCATAGTGGGCAAGTTGCTGGCGTTTACACCACCTTTGACAACCAAACATTACAAAGTGTTGAAGAGTTAACACAACATTGTCAAGAAAGCTTAAATTTAGTTACCGGCCCAGTGTTCAAAGTGGTCGCTTTTAACCTCAAACAAGGGGGAGCTCGTTTGTTGCTGGTGGCCCATCATCTAGTCGTTGATGGTGTTTCATGGCGAATCATTGGAAACGATCTGGCTCACGCGTATCAAGCAAAGTGTCTTGGTCATAACATCGAACTTGGTCAAGGATCGGCATCAGTGTCAGATTGGCATAATGCACTAATGAATTGCTCTGCCGATGTATTGAAGCGGGCTCGTGAGTTTTGGTTACCAATGGCAGCGCGTTCACTGGACGGGCAACTGCTCCCGGAGGCACAGAATGGAACGATTGCGACGGCTGACAAAACAGTACAAGTCTTCGACGAGGGAGTCACTCAATCGCTTATTTGCCTTGGTTCAATACACGGAAAGACAGGCTGTGAAGTTGCTATGTTATCCGCACTTTCACAAGCACTTTGCAATCAGTTCAATAAGTCTAAAGTAATGATTGAACTAGAAGGTCATGGCCGTGAGTTATTGGATTCGCATGTTGACTTATCTGAAACAGTAGGATGGTTTACTTCACGCTACCCTGTCGCTTTTTCTGCGCAGCAGAAATCACTTGAAGAGGCTGCATTGACGCTTTCACAAGTGCCTAATAATGGTGTTGGATACGGTGTTTTACGTTACCTCAAACAAGAATTAGCGTTTGTACACCCGCAACTAGTGTTCAATTATCTAGGGCAAGTTATGAGCACTAATGGTGAATGGCAGTTGGTCGCAGACGGTGTTGGAAAATCAAGACATCCTGAAAGCTTGCGACGCCAACTCATCGAAGTGACGGCACAGATTCGTGAAGGGCAACTCTATGTCTCTTGGCAATATCCATCTGACATCGGACCAAAACTAAAAAACATGTTTGAACAATTTGAAACAAACGTGAAATCGATAGTTGCAAGCAAAGCGGAGTCACAAAACGAAGCTACTTTAGAGCGTTCGAGCAATGTTACGAAAATAAAACATTACCCGTTGACTCCAATACAGCAAGGAATGTTCTTACATAGTGCGTCTGCAAAAGAACCGCTCTATTTTAATCAAACGACCGTCGAGCTTGAGGGAGAGCTTGATGTTGATTCGTTTGTCCGGGCTTGGCAGCAGACTGTTGATGCGGAAGCTATCTTAAATGCGGCTTTCGAAGATCATGGTGACAAAGCGCCAACTCAATGGTTTTCGGCTCATTCATCTTTACCCATGTCCCGACACGATTGGTGTGGAAAAGAGCTGGAGTGGCAACAAGCTCAGTTGAAGCAACTTTGTGAAACAGATAGGGAGAAAGGGTTTGATTTAGCCAAGCCGCCTTTAATGAGGCTGCATTTAATAAAAGTAAATGAAAATCGCCATTGGTTAGTGTGGAGCCGACATCACTTGATTGTTGATGCTTGGTGTTCGTCGATCATCATCAAAGATATGGTTCATCGCTATCTCAATCTCATTGGAAAAGTAGCGAGCTTGCCTTCGAAAAGGCCGCCATTCACTCGATATTTAGATTGGTTGGGTCAGCAAGATTTAGAACACAGTAAGCGCTTTTGGAATGAAGAGTTAAAAGGTTTTGACTCACCATTAAAACTGGTACCCGGGCAGAGTGGAGAAGAATTTACCCTTGAAGATCATACTTTGTCTCATGAGTTGACACAGAACGTAAAAGAACTCGCTAAGCGTAAAGGCGTCACCTTGAATGCGGTGATCCAAGCTGCATGGGCACAAACCCTAGCGCACCATAGCGGTCAGCATGACGTTGTTTTTGGTATGACAACGTCGGGTCGACCTGCTGAACTGGCGGAAGCTCATCAAATGGTGGGAATCTTCATTAATACATTGCCGGTTCGAGTTCAACTGAACCCAATGCTCGATACTGGAACCCTTTTACAAAATATCCATCAACAAGGAGTAAGGTTAAGAGAATATGAGTACACCCCATTAAGTGAGATTATCGCTCAAAGTGAAATCAACCGCGGTCAATCGCTGTTTGATTCATTGCTTGTGTTTGAAAACGAGGCGATGTCAGAGCGAAGCAATATTGCTGAACATCTTACAGTTACACCGTTAGACGGTTATGAGCGTAATAGCTATCCTTTATCTATTACGGTGATGCCAAGAAGTGAGCTTGTTTTACGAGTTGGTTGTGATGGCGAAAGACTGTCGTATTCTCATGTAATCAAAATGGTAGAGACCTTTAAAACTGTTCTTGAAAGTATGGTGTTTAGCTGTGATCAGCTGCTAGGAAATGTGATGAATCAGCCTACTTTGCTTCCATCACAGTTTGTGGAGCAGAGCCTGCGAAATTGGTCGGAAAGCTGGACGTTAGAAACTGAAATTTTATCAGTAGCGAACACATCTCCACAACGTATTGCCGTTAGTGATACTGAAGGCGCTTTGACATATCAACAGCTTGTGGAGCGCGCGACATATCTAGCTCAAAGCTTAAGTGAGTCAGGTATTGGTTGTGAGTCTAAAGTAGCGGTTTGTCAGCGTCGGGGCGTTGATATGTTGGTATCTTTGCTAGCGGTTTATTGGTCTGGCGCGGCTTATATTCCACTGGATCCAAATCAACCCAAAGAACGTTTGGCGTTGATTTTAGAGCAAGCGAGTCCTGCATTAATGTTAGCTGATGAATCAGTGACTGACTTTGACCATTATGGCTGTGTCAAGTCGCCGCAGCAGCTATTAAATCAATGTACCTATGATCCAAGTTGGATGAACACAAGACCAGCGAATCACCCCGAACAATTGGCTTATATTATTTTTACTTCTGGTTCTACTGGGGTACCTAAAGGAGTTCAGATTTCTCGCGCTGCGTTTGCTAATTTCCTGCAAAGCATGTTGGAGTTAACCCAAATCCAAGCATCTGACCGACTGCTTGCTGTAACAACCATTGGCTTCGATATCGCGGGTCTAGAAATGTTTCTACCTTTGCTTAGCGGCGGGCAAGTGTTTGTGGCGAGTTACGATGATGCCCGTGATGCTAGTCAACTAGCTCGGTTAATAGATGAAAGAGACATCTCATTTATGCAGGCAACGCCAGTCACCTGGCAGATGCTTGCGGAGCACGAGTCAGTTAATTGGTCAGCACTGACGGTCCTGACTGGAGGTGAGGCATTACCAGCGCCTCTAGCGTCCTACATGGTAGAACAGGGAGCGAAAGTGATGAACGTTTATGGACCGACTGAAACGACAGTTTGGTCATCGATGCTTAATGTTGATCAACAGCAAGCACAGTCTCCTTCGCTGGGCCTACCTATCGCTAACACCAATTTCTATGTATTAGACGATTGGCTAAACCCTGTCGCTGTTGGAGCCGAAGGGGAGTTATACATCGGTGGCCAAGGGCTAGCTCGTGGTTATGCTGGACAAGCAAGCCTGACGGCACAAACGTTCACCCCTGATCCGTTTAGTACTCAAAAAGGTGCGAGAATGTATGCAACGGGTGATATTGTCCGCATTGGTATGAAGGGGCAGATTGAGTTTGTAGGTAGGAAAGATTTTCAGTTGAAGCTGCGTGGCTATCGTATCGAAGCTGGCGACATTGAAGCTGCGCTAGCGAAAATTACGGCAGTAAAAGAGTCTGCGGTAAAGCTATGCTACCCGGACTCAGCGAAAGCATGTTTAATTGGTTATGTAACGCTCGCATCAGGAGAGGAGATAAATACAGAACAGGTTTTAGAGAGATTACGTAAATCTCTGCCTTTCTACATGGTGCCGAAACGTGTTGTTGTTTTGCAATCGATGCCACTAAATGCAAACAACAAAGTTGATCGCAAAGCATTGCCAGAACCAGACGATTCCATTCCATCTGGTTTATTACCAGCAACGGAAACAGAAACTTGGCTAGCAGGGGAGTGGCAAACCTTACTAGATAGTGCGGATGTATTTGCAGATGATGATTTCTTCGCTATCGGAGGTAATTCATTGTTAGCTGGTCGTTTTGTATCTGGGCTCAAGAAGAAACTAGGTATTGAACTATCCCTTACACAATTGTTTCGATTCCCTGTCCTACGTGATCTAGCGCGATTGATCGAAGAGCAAAGTGAAAGCAAACATGGCTATGACTGTAGTGATCCACAAGTACCAATAGCGAGCCAAATACCTCATTCAGACCTGCTGGTATGTTTGAATAGAGGTTCGTCAATGCAGCCTCCATTATTTGTATTTCACCCTGCGGGTGGTCATGTAAAAGCTTATGAAGAACTAGTTAGCTTATTGCCAAAAGAACAGACCGTATATGGTATTCAATCACCGCAACTTGTTAATTTGGAGAATGCACCAAACTCTGTGAACGGCTATGCTAGCCTGTATGCTGATCTCATTCGCTCTGTGCAAAAAACGGGAGCAGTACGTTTGTTGGGCTGGTCATTTGGTGCTTGGCTGGCGGTTTCAGTGACTCATTTACTAGAAGCGGATGGTGAAAGAGTAGAGTGGCTTGGGCTGGTAGATGCGAGAGCAAATCCTCAAAGGGCAGTGCTAACACTTCCGACATTACCTCATGTTAGCCGTTACTTGGCGTGTTTAGATAATGAAGCGAGACGCTTCCTTCTTGGCAAACATGCTGTTTTTCTAGATGAATTAGAGTTGCGCTTGCAGTCAGCAATTGATACGAGTCGCGATGATATTGCTTTTAATGCCTTCTCTGATGTGATTCATGATGTTGAGATGGGTCACAATATGGGTATTGAAAATAAAGAACTGTATTATTTGCAAATGAAACTATTTATGAAGTGCCATACTTTGATGCAAAACCATCAACTTGAAGCGGTGTCTTCGCCCATAGATGTCTGGTGGGCGAGCGATACGCTCGTAGATCGCGACTATCAACATGGGGCATCTGAATATGAGTGGGATGTGTATGGAAAGACGAATGTAACAATTTTAAACGGTGACCATAATAGTATTATCCGGGATGTCCGATTAGCTAATGATATTTCTCACAAACTCAATCGCTTACGAACCACTTTAATCAGTGAACCATAAAGTTAGTAATGATAGTGCCTCTTATCAGAGAGGCACTCCACTCTTATGACTTGAATTACGCAGCCTTGAAACCTTCTCCATAACAACTTTTCCTTCTGAACGTTGAACTCGGCGATGGCGTTTTAATTTGACTGGCTTTAGCATGAGACCAAGCTTTCGCAGTTCACAGGCTTTTGCCATCACGGTATGAATGGTTCGACCAAGCGCAAAGCTTACTTACTCAGGTCCATCAAGCACGTAACGCTCAATCAGATATTTTTGCTCTGTCGTTTTCCAAGGCAAACCGTGGTTAGGGTGAAAGTCAGGGTGATACTGCATGCGACCAAGAGCGTCATAATCAAACGATATTTTCGGGTAAACAATCGACAGAAACCTTAACTCTCTCTAAAAGTAAAACTGGTTGGGTTGTTATTGGTTATTTCATCAACTCTCTTGACCAATAAGCTAATCGGGTAGCCGGAGTTGTCTAGCCTCCAGTCCCCACCACCCTGCATGCAGCTCCGCACAGAGCGGTTCATTTAGAACACCTAACTTACTTTCTGGTTGGGATAATGAACTGCGATCCATCCATCTCTTAGCTAATCCTACTTGCTTCAAATACTCATTACTCAGTGCTAGCTGTATCCCCGCCGTTTTAGAGCTTCTCCATGGTCCTTTGCTTGTTATACCGCAATAAGAAAGATTAGACATGGTGCCTCCAGTAATAGTGTTGACCACTTGAGTGTGGCAGATCCTCGGGAGGGGGAATCCATGTCATTCGTTAGGTGACATGAGATAAACGACTGAGTAGTGATAGTATCTTGGCGTACATCTAGCTTCAATTAACGAAAAAGGAACGGGTTAATGAATGGTAAAGCATTTGATAATTAGCAAAAATCGCGAAAGAAAGGATGTTTAAATTGGCTTTTCAGAACAACTTTCGTCACAGCCATTTTGTACATGATTTTTAATGTTATTTTCCTTTATCCATCTTCTGATGCGGCAAGCATTACGATTTTCTTATCGGATAAGGCTTTGTTGCGTAATTCGATGGAACTAAATCAAGAAGCTACGATCTGATCGGCTACGCCCATCAATCGTCGAAGCCTCATGCCTAAACCTCGTTACAAAACAACTAACTGGAAGCAGTACAATAAAGCCTTAATCAACCGTGGTTCTCTGACCTTTTGGATTGATGAGGAAGCGATAGCCAAGTGGAAGCAAAACAAACAAGGCAAGCGAGGTAGACCTCGCCGATTCAGCGACTTAGCAATTACTACCGCACTGATGGTGAAACGCGTTTTCTCTATGCCACTGAGAGCGCTGCAAGGTTTTCTAAACTCAGTATTTAAGCTGGCTAACATCCCACTTGTTTGCCCGCACTACACCTGTATAAGCCGCCGAGCTAAGGAAGTTGAAGTTTCATTTAAAACCAAAACCAGAAGAGCAATACAACATCTGGCCATTGATGCCACTGGCCTCAAGGTTTATGGAGAAGGTGAATGGAAGGTCAAGAAGCATGGTACTGATGGGAAGCGCAGAGTCTGGCGTAAGCTGCATATCGCAGTAGATACAAGCACCCAC
>NZ_JAMZAM010000013.1:0-51616 GCF_024181835.1 Vibrio sp. Y29_XK_CS5 | reverse complement strand
ACCACGGTTGATTAAGGCTTTGTTGTACTGCTTCCAGTTAGTTGTTTTGTAACGAGGTTTAGGCATGAGGCTACGACGATTGATGGGTGTAGCCGATCAGATCGTAGCTTCTAGATTTAGTTCCATAGATTTAAGCAACAAAGCCCCAGTGATGTGTCAGAAGCCAGCCTAAATCGTCGCCAAACCATAGGACTGACATCACGAAGAGCGACTTTAATAATGTAAGCTTTCATTCTGGCGTACCTGTAGAGCAGTGTTAGATACCTAACATGTTACTGATATTTCGATGATTGTGAATCAAACAGAGCGTTCAGCTCCAGTAGTGGAAAAGCATTACGGCACGAAAAAGAAAGATCTAGGATTTGAATGGGAAGAGAGTGGTTACATTATGGGTTTGTTTCGATAACCCCATCTAAAGTTAGATGGGGAATTCTCTTTACCAGCAGTTATGTTGCGGAGCTAGGGGGCACTCTGTTACTGTCACTACACCACCATCGGTTGGAGGGATTGATAATTTATATCTCCATAAATAATTATTAATAATCTGCCATCGGTCATGACTTGGAATGCGAAGAGATTTGAAATTAGCATTAGTTCTATTTAATGGTATCTCATTTCCAGACTCATCGACTACCTGTAATATTTTTATAATAACGAAGTCATATGTATTTGTTACTTGTTTTACTTCAAAGGTAGTGCTCCCCCCTCCAGCAAACTTTAGTGTAAAAGTTTGCTGGTAAGGACCGTTTATTAATCCAAATGTGTAAGCGAGAGTTTGGACTGTACTATTAAATTGGGAAATTTGACCTTGTAAAGAATTGTTGAGAAAGTTTTGAAGATCTACAACACAGTAGCTACAACCAACGAACTCCCAAGGATCTTTTATTACGTCTTTTGGAATGACAAGATCAGATGACATTAAGTTCATTTCTTCTTTACTTTGTATCACATCATCTAATTTTTCCTTTAGTTCTTCACTAGGGCTTATTCTATTTTTTTCGATGTAGAATGTACCATTAGAATTCTTTTTAGATACTAAATAAGATGATGACTTTAAATTCACTAAATCTACAATATGAACTTTCTTTCTAATATTTTTCTTTGAATCTGATTCTGATATATTTTTTAATCCCCAAGAGTCTGCGGCAGAAGATATATCAGCAGATGAGCATTTATTACAAGAAATATATTCATCTGCTTTTGCTACTTCACCAAAAGAATAACTTGTAAACAATATTCCAATTATAGAAAATAACTTTTTCATATGGAACCTCAGCGGCTAATTTGTCAAGTTGATATTACTCCCAATAGTTTTCATGCGCAACGGATTTTATAAAACTACTTGCATTTTGGTAAATGGAGCCAAAAACAGGGTAGGAAGTGTGGTCGTAAAAGTTGAAGATCTTTGGAATTTGAGAGTCAATGGAACAATTTTGGAGTCACTCAACTCAAAGGATATTCGTATGCATTAAGGATCGATGATGTCAGTTTAGGGTCGTAGATGACGGAAAGTAAGCACATACCTTGACATCTAACTAGGGTTTTGTGCCCATTTCAGCGATAAGTCCAGACTTGGCTCTCAGACTATACCCTGTAAGGTCTAGCGAAATTATGAATATAACAGATACTCCTGAGTGGTTTTTGTACAAACACCGTTATGAGATTGGTGTGTACTTCTAGATACAGCCGTTATTGAGTCTAAAAACATCATATGTCATGACTTATTTGTCACACTTGCCAGTGTCATAACTTAAATAGCGGTAGCTATGCCTACTTTGATTCGCAAATCCATAGGTATTAACTGATTATTCTGTTGAAGCTGATTTACTGTAACGCCTTTACGGATAAGGGATGAAGCAGCCACATTGGACTTATCGCTGAAATGGGCGCAAAACCCCTTTGATGGAGCTCTACGCCAGAACCGCCGAAATTTCCCCTGACAGATGCAAAAAATACGTTACAACGCAACTTTATCAATGTAATTAATATCGTATTCAACTCTCTTTCTTTGCGCAAGATCTGTGCAGATAAAATAAGATCCACCGCCCTGTCATTTTTATTCCATGAGTCGCTGTGCGACGAATACTAGAACGCGCTCGCGCAGCGAGTAAGACGCTCTCCAACCACTCAATATGAAGCCTAATGGTCTGATGAAGGTAACGGCACAGAAATTGCCCTTCGCCTTGCTAGAATGCGCGAGCGAAGCGAGTAAGACTATGCGATGAAGTTAATGCGATCGCAGTGTTTATCGCTTTGCCTGGTGGGTGCGTTTTTGCCCCTAAAAATCTGCCTCCGTCTATTTTTTAGCTCTGTACGTAATAGTGATTTTTAGGGGAGGTATCTTATGCACAGCGAAGCGTGCGACTTATTAAGTGAATATATTTATATATTCCTAATATAAGTGATTAATACGCTAGTAATTAATCCTTAAAGAATCCCGGCTCAATCAATATTCCTAATTCTAAGGTCTAAATTAGAAACCTATCGACAAGGTTATCCACAACACCCAAATATCGATGAAAACCACCGGTATCTGAGCACAAAAATGAGGGTGGTACACAACTACCATCATCGACATGAGCAAAAATGTGGGGAAAAGATGAAGAAAAGCAGACCGATGCTAGCGTGATGCCAACACAAAAAGCCGCATTCAAGCAGCTAATTCAAAAAGGAAGGGGAGGTTAATGCCAGGAGATCGCCAGCTCAGGCAACACATCCTCTCCATAAGGGTTTGGATCTGGCGGACGTCCTTGTGGATAGCGTAATTGGTTTAAACGCCACAAGTGGTCTTTGCGTTTCTTAGTCCAGAATCCGTCTGAGAATGGGCTGTACGTGGCAAAGATATTGGAAAGCTTCTTATTTGCCATCGCTTCTTTTGCGTATGCCAATGATTCTTTCATCTTCTCTTGGAAATGAATGCCAAACAATTCGATAAACTGATGGGTAAACCATTTATAGGCTGCTTGAGATTTAATCGAAGGAATTGCCTCAATCTCTTTTTCACTTGCGCCTTGCTCACGCAGCTCTTCTCGAAGCACGGCAGCTTCTGGCTGCGCCAAATAGCAAGCCTCAACTTCTAAAAAGCCCGCTAGCTTGAGCATTTTTACCACGTCATTGTATTTGGTTCTTGAAATCGGTTGACGCCAAATCTGAGAGTACAGACCTCGAAGTTCATAGTGAGTGATCCCACGTAGTAGTTCGTTACCATGCTCATCAAACACCGGTTGCTCATTTTTACTCTTATCCGCATAGCGCCCAATACGATGACCATCAATGTTCATCGTACAAAACATGGTCGTCACGGTCTGCACGATCGCGACACGTTGCTTAGCTTGAAGGGTTTTTTGACCGCTTTTGCATTGATGTAATCCCATCAAACGCCCCTGATGGCATCGACGTGGATCATCGATGAAATCACAAAACGCCAGCAAGATACGCATCTGAAAGTAGGTGAACCACTTCATCGGCTTACCGTTCTTCTTACATTGAGGTAAACCATACTCTTCCAAGTATGCCAGGATCACTTCTAATGAATCGCGCTCATGAACTTTAAGGCGCATCTCATCTTGACCTTCACGCTGGTATTTTTCATACGCAGCAAAATACTTGTCTGGAATTTTTCCAAAGCACAGCACACGAATGTGTAAACGACACAATCGAGATTCGAGTGATTCATGAAAGCGAAGATGGTGTGCAAATTCTGCACTGCGATCACGTGGGTTGCGGTTACTTAGCGGCATAACGCCCCCTTGCACCACACTGGCAATCAAGTTTTATTAGGGTAGGGGAGAGGTTAACAATCCACATGAGACTCACCCTCTAAGCCATAACCGAGCAAGATCAGAGTGCGTTCATCTGATGTCCATGCGGTTATTACTGAGGTCTTGAGTCTGAGGGTCGCTTGCCATAGGCAAGACACAATTGGCTTATTCATGTTTTGATTCCGAAAGATTTTTAGGGTTGTTTGGTTTCTCACGCCAAACAATGAATATTCAATTTACACAAGATCTGTAAAAAGGTCAAATTCTTAAATTTGAGGCACAAAAAAGCCGTTCACTTTCGGGAGAACGGCTACTTTGCGAATGCTATCTAGTTAGATTGAGGGTCTAACACACTCTCAATCCTTAAAAAATACACTACATAGAAAACTATGTAGTAGCGTGCTATGTAATGCACTTTTCGCTTTAAGGATTTGGCTAAAGTATAGCGCACTTACTTTCTTAGTCTCAAGTCCTAAATCACATTTTTAAAAAATCGCTTAACATAATTTATATTATCCGCATTTATATCAATAACTTAGATGTCAATTCTATAATCTGTGATAAGCAATCACAGATTATACTCCATTGATACTTATTTCATAGCATTTATATTTTATAAATTGCGCACTCATCAATCAAAAATAAACAATTAACATATACTTTTCAATTTCTTATGACACATTCGCGTTATATAAATTATGTTAAATTAGATAAAAGTGAAGCAATTTTGAGTAAAGCGTCATCAGAGCCAAAAGGCACGCACGTCAACGTTGAGTTATCGGGCAAACATAACCAAATCCTTGAGAGCTCTAAGGCTCAGAATAACCGAACAAAACGTGCCGAGGCCACCTTGAACTTTTTGGTGTGAACTGGGAAGTGCCAAAAAACAAACCGTAATTTTTTCAAAAAAAGATCCCGAAGTTGGATCGCTTTGCGTTAGCTCACTCCTATATAGCCTTTCCCTGAAAAGCTTTATAGGAATGCGATTACCGCAACTGTAAGCGCGAAGAACCGCGCAGGGCGGGTTACTCCTAAGAAGGCCGAAAACCTTCTCCGATACATAAATCGGGAAATGTGCGAGCCGTATGCTAGGCGATGTCCGTATCTGTCAGGAGCGGGAATGTAGCATCTGTAATCACCAATATGACAGTAACGGTGATCCGTCGCTTTCGAGCGGTTATATCGAAGAAACCTTTCTATTTTAAGCTCGCTTTTGGCTGCTATAACGAGGCGAAGCCTCTTGTAGAGCCAAAAGGAGTACCGCGCCAGCGGATTGAACTCACCGCACTCTCAGACTGAGAGGCAATTTGAAAGACGTTGCTCTGGCGACCTCTTTCAAATTGCGGTAGCACCCCGTCCTTAACGGATTTGTATATAAAATTTTAGCCGCTACCGCAATTTACCTCTTGGACGCTTTAAATGTTCACTGACCCAATATGGGTTGTGCTCTTGAAAACAGCACAGAAAACCTTCTGTTCACAGTAAAACTGTGAGTGATGCCAACACTTCAAAAATAAACCGTTATACCTCTGGGCGTCAGCCTTGTAAGAGCACTTATCGCGCAGTCTATTGGCAGTAGGCTGAAAAAGAGCAAGCGGCCCGACCAAAGCACCCATGCCCCATCCAAGGCCAGTGAGCATTTAAAGCGTCCACTTAATATTTCAATACACCGCCGACGGCACCAACAACGAAGCGGTGACTCTCTCATCAACCAAGGAATAATGTTATGAACACACGAACTCAACGCACTTTGGCTTTTGCTCTCGGACTTGCCGTCTCTGCGATTTTAGTAACGCAGCCTGCTTTAGCTGCCGATATTTTTGCTAGTGGTAAACAAGCCATGAAAGATACCGCGGGTAAAGGCTCTTCGGTAGAAACCGCCATGCTAGGCACTGGACTTGTCGGGGCCGTCGTCACAGGGTTAATGAGTCGCAACTGGTTTGCAGCACTTGGCGGTTTTGCTGGCGGCTCTATTTTATGGAACGTCGGTGCGCCTTTAGTTGGGCTTGGGTAAGCAGTGATGGAAGACCCTCATCAGTTTTTCTCTATCCCTAAGCACATGAACAAAGGACGCCGATGGCTCGGCTTCCCAGTCGATGAGATTGCGCCTGCTTTCTTTATTTTTGGTCTCGCTTTCTGGCTTAAGCACGAAATGATAGGGCTGGCGTTATCAATGGCTTGGTTCGGTGGACTGCGCTACATCAAAGCGCAATACGGCGACAACATCATCATCTTGTCCCTGTATTGGTGGGGCGCTTCCTTTGTCAGTCCTACTTTCTTTAAATGCACTCCGCCGGCTTGCCGACGCTATTGGATTTTCTAAGGAGCCAACCTCTTATGGACCCGTATGTAAAACGGGATAGGTTAGCCATCAAAAGCCTGCTCAACTTCTTATTGGTTGCAGGCTTTCTTGCTATGCTTATCACCAACTTGGTATTGGGTTACACCAGTTATCAAGCCCTAACCCATCAAAGTCGAACCCTCATTCCTCCGACCGTTTCAAAAGCGTTTACTGTCTCCGATGGCGCCGTCGATGAACCTTACCTTGAGCAGATGGCGGATTATTTTCTCTACCTAAAACTCAACGTCACCCCTGCCAACGTCGCACGTCAGTTTGGACAACTCCTTGAGTATGTCGATAAGCAAAACTGGCATAGTGTGCAACCTAAGCTACTTCGTGAAGCAACGGTGATTAAAAAAGACAACATCAGCAGTCAATTTTCTGTCGAATCTATCCGCATTTCGCTCGATACCCTCCAAGTGCAGCTCTACGGCAAACTGCAAAAGTACGTAGGACAGCGCGCTTTAGAGCCAGAAATGAAATGGTATCAGGTCAGCTTTAGCTATAAGCATGGCGTGATAGCTTTACTATCCATTGAAGAAGTCGAGGTCAATACCGATGAATCTTTATGAGCAATCATTAACTCCACAGCAGCGATGGCGTTATCACTTTATCTCTATCGTCTTGCTGCTGGCGTTTTTTATCGCCCCCTTTGCCATGGCGCAGAACGCATCTAAAGTCAGTTATGAATTTGCCGAAGGTGACACGATACCCTTGGCACTCTCTTCAATTAACATCAACCGCTTAGTGGTCAAAAATGACCGTATCATCTCCATTGTTTGTCCAAAAGGGTTTTGTACCTCATCAGGCAACCAAAAAGACGCCTCTGGCTCTATCACCTTAAAAATTAACATTGCTTTACCCTTTACTGCGCACCTGACCACAGAAAAAGGACGCTTGTTTGCCCTATTTATCACCCCAAAAGCCACCCCGGCGTTAGTAACCGAGTTTGTCTGGTCTGAAAGTTACAAAGAACAGCAAAGTTCGATAGAGCTTGCTGCAGATTATCCCGCCGCTATGACAGCTCTGACTAAAGCCATGATGCGTTTTGTCCATGATGGCTCACCCATTGCCGGCTTTAAACGTCATGACGTTGACCCCAAAACGCTGCCAAAAGATGAAAGTAAACTTGCCATCATTCCTCAAACCGTCTTTGTTGGCAGCGATTACTCTGGCGTGATTTACCAGCTCAAAAATCAAGGGAGCAGCGATATGCCTCTCACAACCGCGCAGTTTTACAGCTATTCCGCTCGTTCAGCCGCGCTTGAGGCTTACCACTTAGCCCCTGGACAAACCACAACGCTCTATCTCATCACTGGAGGAGGTGCAGCCCATGTTCGATAAACAAAGAGACGCTTTGAATGGGTTTAAGAAACGTTTTTTCAAAGACACTGACGGCGACTTTGAGCAAGGGGGAGAAGTCAATGCAGCCACACAAAAGCGTAACCGCAACATCACGTTTGTGGCGCTAACCGTCATTGGTGTGATTGCCTTCGCGGTTTGGCGATTCACCTTGCCTTCCGAGCCAGAGCAAACCCAAAACGAAGCGGTAGGATTTGGCGCTATTGTTACTGACGACTTTACCGATAAGGACAACCAATCCGCCCTCACCTTTCAGCAAGATAAAATTAACCAACTTGAGCAAAGCCTGACCAAGTTTGAAGGTACACTCAATCGCATTGGTGAAAGTTTAAAATCTGAAATGGATAACCTCAAAACCACCACAAAGCGCAATCAAGAGTCACAGCTCGCCGGACTAGAGCAGCAGATGCAACAAAAGCTTGATGAAGTGGACGCGCTCAAAGCTGAACTTGAGGCGCAGCTTGCAGCAGGTCCCGCCATCAACCCAAATCAACCTTATGAGTCGAACACGGCTCAAGGCGAGGTGTTCGGCAAATACAAACTGCCGGCAAAATCCGCCATTAGGGACGATGTGGATGCGAGCAATATTGATGAGTTCACCTACCAAAGACAAGATGATATCGCCTTTAACGGCGATGCGTTTGATAGCTTTGAATTTCATTGGCAAGCCAGCATCGATGAGAAAAAATCCCGTCGCACAACCGATAATTATGTTCCGACAGGCACTTTTGTTACCGCCGTAGTGACAGGCGGCGCTGATGCTAACGCCGGCGTTTCAGGTCAAGGGGATACCTCTCCAATTGTCTTTCAGACCGTCAATCAAGGTATTTTACCTAACGGTAAAAAGTCTAAGCTGGGCAACTGTACCATTACCGGGGCGGTTTACGGTGAAATCTCATCCAGTCGTGGCGTCGCCCGAACTAACCGCATGAGCTGCATTCAAGACAACGGCGATATCTTAGATATTCCTATCAATGCCACCGTGTTTAACTTTGGTCGCAATGGTATCCGCGGCACCACCATTTTGAAAAACGGTAAAATCGTTCAAATGGCCGGTATTGCGGCCATTTTGCAAGGTGTGGGGGATGCAGGTAAAGCGCTGGCTCAAACCACCACTCCTACGGCTCTGGGACCAAGCTCCAGTGTTGACCCCGATAAAATCGGGTTAAGCCTACTTGGCGGCGCAACAGAAGGCGTAGGTAGCAAACTGGCTGACTACTACATCAAGCTGGCTGAGCTTTACCACCCGATTGTCGAAGTGAATCCCGGCGCCGTAGTGAACATTGTCTTTTTAGAAGGCTTTCCGCTCGATCCGCTTCTTGCCGAGGAGTACGAGACACGTATTAACGAGCAGCGAGAACAAGTCTCCAGCACCAATCAGATACTCGATGTCATCACCAATGCGCCAACCCTGCCCCAAGTCAACCAAACTGCCCCAATCAACCCATTAGCGCAAAAACTCACCCAACAAGGGTTAAACAGCGTGGGCTTTGGGCGTGAGGAGTAACCATCATGAGATTGAAACTTTTATCTTACTTATCTTTTGCATTATTCACGCTAACTGGCTGCAGCGCTGGCTTTGACAGTGAATACAGCTGCGACAAAGTTGGCGGCGTTTCTGGCTGCGTCACCATGAACGAGGTACGAGACAACTTGTACGGTTACACCGGTGATAATGCCACGATAAACAGCCATACAAGAACCACACCACCGAGCGCGTTCACCCTACTGCCAAGGCGAAACCGAGATGGAGAGCCACAGCGAAGTCAAGAAGAGGTCAAAAAGCTCACCATCTTCCCTTTTATCGATAAAGATAACCATTATATCGACACCATGGACGTCTACTTCGTCTTGGATGAAAGTCGTTGGTCAGGACGACCAGCACGTGCTATTTGGAAGGATTAACCATGAGACGAACACTAAAAAAAGCATTCATGGCATTATTGGTGTTATGGGGTGTATTACTGAGCAGCGCTTTAGCCCAAGTAGCGCAGTTTGTTGCCTCACATTTTGATGCCAGAGACTACGCCATTGCAAACTATATCGCCTCTCAACCAGCTCAAGCAGAGCCAGCCATCACCCAAGCCGTGCAACACTGCCTAGAACCATCAACGCTGAAAACAGACTCGCTCTCCATACCACCGCCAACACCACCTATTAGCGTGTATGAGTGCTTGCGCCAGCAAAATCAACCAAAGCTCGCTATCGATATACAGACCAGCGACAGCGCAATGCAAAGCGTCAGCTGGCCACTGTCTCTGTTTTGGTAACTGAAAAAGGAATATCCATGTTTTCCACCTCAACTAGCGGTCTATCTGCCTTATTCCAAGAGGCAAGACGCGCCCAAAACCACCTTCACCATGAACTGCCGTATCGAGACTACGACCCTATAGAGCACGTCTTTGAAAACACCCACTCTCGCGGGTTTGGATTTAAAATCAGTGTGCTTGGCGGTGCAAATGATGACTTAATTCAGTCACTCAGCCACCTTGTCGGGGATTTACCCGAAGGCGATAAGTGGGATTATCAAGTCCAGCTATTTGGTCATAACCGCGTGGCGCATTACTTAGAGGGCAATCAACACCTACTCAGTCAGCGTGGCGGCATTTGTCAGAAGATGGCGAATGATGATGCCATTTATGCCCATTACGCTGCGCAGCACGGCTTTTTGCACAGACAAAAGAACAACAGCTTTGACCTTCGCGACTACGACGCCTTCTTTTTTGTTTCGACCACCGAAAAAGACCCGCAAGAGCTGCTTGATGCGCGCATGACATTAGAGACAGGACTGGCGCAGCTTGGCTTTGATTTGCTGCCCGTCACACCAGAGATGCTGCTTACAGGCGTTGGAGATATCTTAAACTTTGATAAAATCCAAGACAGACCGAAGGAAAAAAACTACAACCCACTAGAGCCGTTAAATCTGCAAGCCTTATCGCCAGACACCGAAGCGCTGACCCATCGAGGTCATATTGCCACCCGTCACACCAACGACCAAGGGGAAGAGGTTCACACTCGTATTGTCAACATGGGACTGTCAAGACTGCCAGGCGATTATCGCCTTTATGCGCTGCCAGAGGCATTTTCCTCTATCCGCAACGTTTCACGTAATATCACCTGCCCTCATCGCGTAACATTGAATTTCCGTAATGAGCCAACGGGTAAACAAAATGCAGATAATGACAACAAGATAAAAGACCTCACCAAAACGGTGAACAGCCAAATGGCGCTGCTCGCGCCAACGGCAGAAGATGAACTTAAAGAGCGCAAAGCCCTACAAAAAGGCCTTTTATCCAAAGAGTTCACCATTGCCTCCATGGTGTTGACGGTCTCTCTCTTTACGGACAAAAACCGTCAAAAGAAAGACACACAAGCAGCAAAAGAGTCTTTCAGTAATGCCGGACTCGATATCATTCCACTGAAAATGAATCAGCCACAAGCGCTGCTCTCCACTCTGCCTTTTATGATGAGTGAAGGACTATGGGGTGACTGCAAAAAAGCCGGGCGAGTTCGCACATTAAAAAGCTCCAACCTGGTTAACTTCTTTCCGCTCATCATGGACTTTTGCCAGCTCAAAGGCGGGGTATTGCTTCCAACCATGCGCCAGCAAATCTCTTTCTTTGACCCTTTTACCTGTGGCAGTGATAACCAAAACATCGCCTTAACCGGTGGCTCTGGGGCAGGTAAGAGTTTCTTAGTTCAGGAGATAGCCAAAACCGTCTACGCCATGGGCGGTAAAGTGTGGATACTCGACAAAGGTGTCAGCTATAAAAAAATCACCCTGAGCCTTGGTGGCACTTACATGACGCACGCCAACATCTTCTTAAACCCATTCACCCATCTTGGCGCCATGCAGGACGCTGACTTTGAGTTTGTGGACGACGAAGGCAAGCCAGTAGACCCAATGATGGAAGCGCTCGATAACATCACGGCTCTGTTTGCGACCATCGCTTCGCCTTACACACCACTGACCGCATTTCAGCAAAGTGTGTTAGGCGATGCCATCGTGACCGCATGGGAGCGCAAGGGCAACCAAGCACTCGTGGATGATGTCAGAGATGCGCTGATTGAGATTGCCGGAGAAGAGAGCGATCGACGCATCAAAGACATTGCCGTGCAGCTGAAAAAGTTCTGCACTGACGGCATGTATGGCGATGTGTTCAACAAACCTTCCATGCTTGACCCTAATGTGGACATCACCACCCTAGAGCTTGATGGATTCCCACCTGCCGTTCTAAGACCGGTTATCTTTGCTCTAATGGTCTCGATTAACCAGCAGATGTACCTATCTGGCTCTCGCTCAACGCCAAAGATGTGCATCATTGAAGAGGCGTGGAGTTTGCTGTCTGGAGCTAACGAGCAAGCCAGAGAGTTCATCAACACCGGCTATCGCACAGCGCGTAAGTTCGGCGGCAGTTTTTGTACCGTGACTCAAGGCATTGAAGACTTCTTTAGCAGTGAAGAAGCCAAAGCGTGTTACAACAACTCCGATATCCACATCATTCTTCGCCAAGGTGAAGGCTTTGATAAATACCTAGCCCAAAACCCCGACGCCTTTTCAAAGTATGAGCAGCAACTTATCAAAAACTTTGCTCCCTCAGCGATTGCAGGCTACAGCTGCGCACGCATCAAAGCCGGGGGGCACGTGACCTACCATCGCTTTTTTGCTTCACCAGTAAAACGCGCCATGTTCTCAACGGAACCCAAGGAGTTTGAATACTGTGAAAATCTTTATAAACAAGGCTTGCCACTGGAAGAGGCCATTGAACAAACGTCCATGCACTACTACGGCAAGGAAATTGAGGCATTTAACCAAGCGATTGGGGCGCACACTTAACTCGCTGCCTATTATCCTCGTAACGGGTATTGCCGCTTTTAACGCTTATGGAAAAGCACTGGGGCAAGTTGCCCCGGTCTTTCCTATCGGTGAAATTGACATGCTTGAATGGATTGACCACAGGCTGAGACAATTTGAAGCCAATGGTAAGCTGGCTGACATGCAGGAAGCGTTCACTCAGCGAGTAAAGAAAAGCATTGAAAACCCGCCGCCCGTCGAAGGACTGACGAGTACAACCAACCCACGTACCTTTTACGTTGACCCAAGCATCACTATCCCTAAAGACATCGTTGTACCCGCCACCGGGCAAGTCATCGCCAAAGCGGGCACTAGGGTCAACCCCTTTGACAGCCGAACGTGGCCAAAGGCAGACGACAAAGACATTCTGCCTAAGTTTGAGCTTAGTAAGGTACTGGTATTTTTTGATGCCAGAGATGCGCAGCAAAGGCGCTTTGCCAGCGAGTACCACAATGATAAGCCTATCAAGTGGGTACTGACCGCAGGGAGCCCAAACCAAATGGCAACCTTACTCGATGCCAGAATATACTTTGCTCAAGACGGCTTTTTGGCCAGCCGGTTGAACATTACTCATGTTCCTGCCATTGCTTATCAAGAAGGCACACGCTGGCGCATCGATGAGGTTAACGTCTCAGGCTTGCAGCCCTTGGAGATAGAGTAATGACAATCCAAAAACGATGGAAAAGATTGCTCTACGAAATCACATTAGCAGGCATTGCGCTTCGTAGACAAGATTATCAAGAACTCGATCCACAAATTGCCCCTGCAGTACACGCACTTAACGCCATTGAGGGCGTGGCGACCATCGGCTCTTGTCAAGGGCATGTTGCCTGGTTAACGGGACGGTTTTCTGCACCTTATCTCTATTTTACTGCACCTGTTTGGTTTGCTAACCAACTTTGCCAAAAGCTACAAACATCGCCATGGCATCTCTCTGCCATGTTCAACAACCGTTGCCAGCTGTGTTTTCATCTCACTCACAGGCGCTACCGACAAGCGTATCGCTCTCTTGTGCCATTCTCATTGACTTACCACCTTGGATATCATCGAGAAAAAGCCGACAAAGAACTTGTTCAGCTAGCCCAACTGATCTCAACGATAGAGGAAATCAAAGTAACCTGAAAAATAACAATACAACCCGACGGTGCCGAGCAAGAGAATAGAAACTATCTTCTTTGCTTTTTCTATACCAAACGGATCTGGCTCTCCACAGTGTATACAAGCTCTAGAATTTGAGGATATAGAGTCATTACAAACCCTACAACTTTTTAAGGATGCCATATAAGACCTCATAAATGATTAAATTTCGCACCAGAGTCTAACACAGCATAACTGACTTGGGACTGTGCACCTCCATTGATCATGCTTCCCATATCACTTCTTTGTCTATTCACCAAGCTCGCTTTTGACTGCTATAACGAGGCGAAGCCTCTTGTAGATGCAAAAGGAGTACCACGCAACGCGTGGAAAAGGACGCCTAATGAAACAGCGACACTTTCCTTTATTGCTGTGCTGCCTATTGGTTTTTATTGCACCATCCACCCTAGCAGCCAGTGCGGCGTGCAAAAGCCGCTTTATCAATCCCATCACAGACATCTGTTGGGACTGTTTATTTCCCATGACCATCGGCTCTGCCACCGTGATGCCTTCCAAATACCCCGACACCAATAACCCGACAATGCCGATATCCTACTGCCCTAAACCGCCGCCTATCTTTGTTCAAGTTGGGGTAAATATCGGCTATTGGGAGCCTTATGCCTTAACCGACGTCACCCGCGTGCCTTATTGTATGGTGAATATGGGCACACAGCTTTCTGGTGCAAACAGCCAAAAAATAGGAGGACGTGTCACCGCTCGTGACAGCGACAGTAGCGACGGCGGCTTTTATCATGCGCACTGGTATAAATACCCGGTCATTTACTGGCTGCAATTGATGCAATCGACCGCGTGTATGGCAACGGATAATTTTGATGTGGCGTACATGACGGAAATTGATCCACTTTGGGACGATGACGAGCTCTCGCTCATACTCAACCCAGAAGCATTACTCTTTGGCAATCTGGTTGCACAACTTGCTTGTGTCCCCGAAGCGATGCTCACCTCCACGAACGTTGCACTGCCTATTGATGCGTTATTTTGGTGTCTGGGCTCACAAGGTAGCGCGTATCCATTGACGGGAACAACTAACTACCGAGATACTCCCATTCAAGCCGCAACGCTGCTCATGGAAAAGCTGAATTATAAGCTTCACAGGCAAGGCATTGTGTGGGAAACGCGCGGTGAGGACGGAGCAATTTGTTACCAGTATCCCGACCCAATTTTACCAAAATCTCGCTACCGCTATCAGATGTCGTCACCCACCCCTGATGCAGCGTGGTGCCACCCTTATACGACCACAACCACCCTGTGGGAAGCTGGACACGATAACCCCGTAACAGGGGATAATTTTGGTTTTGTTCAGTGGCGAAAACGCAACTGTGTATTTTTGTAAGAGGCAATCATGACTTTTTCACCACCGATATTACAAGGCGAGTCAGAATTGTTTATTGCCAGCAACTTGAGCTCTCTTGAGGACTTTTTAAAGACGGACATAGCCAACCACAAGCACATCTATTGCTGCTTTCCTTTGACGCATTTCTGTTTCTCGTTTTGCAAAGACCTCAACGCCCGCAAAGTCTGCTCAATCAGTTTTCAAGACGCTCATACTCTCTATCCACCATTTAAACGCCCATGACCAAGGGGGTAATATGATCATATCATCGTTTGAGAGCGCCTTGTGGCGCTCTCTTATTTTTCTGTGCTTGTTTATATCGCTGCCTAGCAACGCTTATACAGAGCAAGAACTCAAAGCTTTTGCCAAACTTGAGCAAGCGCTTAGCCAGCAAACTGACACGGCAAATCAATGGCCGATTGACCAGGTGCAAAACCAAGCCAATGCCTATAAGCGACAAGCGCTTGATGCCAGCCAAAAAATTCAAGCCTTAGTAAAAGAGGAAAGCCTCTCTCCATTGCTCGGCATGCAAAAACCCACACGTAATCCAGACCAAGCGCCCAAAGGTGTGATGGTATTTGTATCACTGACCATGCCAGACACAGCACTAAAACAATTGCTGACGCAAAGTGAGCATCTCGGCGTTCCTCTTGTGATACGTGGTGTCTTGCCAGAAGGTTTTCCAGCCACTGCCAAGCGCATCGAGTCATTAATACGCTCACCAAACCAAGCACCAATCCAGAGTGGATTTTCAATCAGTCCTGATTGGTTTAAGCAGTTTGATATTACAAAGGTGCCGGCTTTTGTATCGGTCAAGTCAGGGCGTTGTCTGCCAGAGCAACCTTGCTCCAATACTGACTACGACATTCTTTATGGCAACATCTCGCTTTATCAAGCGCTAGATTATCTCGCCACGGGCGATGCGCAGCAAAACATTCACCCTCTGCTACGCACCCTTTATTCGCAATGAGTTTTTCTTACCATCACTTTCGATGAGGTGTTCCCTATGCGCCTATACCCTTGGACTGTGCTCGCGCTCAGTCTTTTCTCTGCACCGGCTTTGACCAGCGAACAACAAACCTTCACTGATGCCACAAGCTGGGCGAAACAAACAGCAAACCAAGCTCTAAAGCCTAGCTCGCTTCCCCTTAATATCGACGACTACTGTAAAGACGCAGCTTGCAAAAGAGAGATACGAAACCCTAAAGAGTCTCGCCTCTCTGACAGCGACATCAATAGCCAAAAAAATCTCGCTTTTGCAAAAGATGAGACTGCCCAAGCAATACAGAATAACTTCAATAAGGGTGAGCCTGATATAAAGAACGACCCGGCGATGCGCTTTGCTTTGATTGGTCAAGAAAATGCCTTTGAAATCACCCATGGCATTTCTAACGCCTACGTTGATTGCAAAACTGGTCAGCAATGCCTTAAAAAATCGACACCTAAGGTATGTTCGCAGCCAACCAACACCCCCGTACCTTGCAATGAAACAGCGATATTAAATAACCCACAACTTATTACCGGCATTACGCCTTATCAACCCCGTATCTATCAGCACGCTTATGTTCGCCAGTATGAATTTGATAATGCGACATTACCGAAAAAAGCGCAGACGATTATTTCTGTCACTATCCCCATCGTCTTTGCCGATGACAATGCGGACACCACGACAGAGTTTTACCTTAACGACCACCTTATCTATACGCACAGAGGAATGAACTCATCAACATGCGACCCTGACTTTGAAGACTGTGATGAAACGGCCACGCCAGGCACAATCAACTTTTCCCCGCCATTATCTCTCGCAACTAAAGCTGTCACGTTCTCTCGCATCATAAAAGTACAAGGAAAAGGAGCTCGTACTCTCCCTAATTGGTCAACGCCGAGCAACATGACTGGACGCATTGTATGGGGGTATACCGATTATGAAGTAACTTGGAGCAAGCAGTGCGACCGTCTCATCCCTCAATGCAAGCCCATAGGGCGCAAATGCATTGAAGGAAAAGAAACACGCAACATTGATGGTATTGAGGTCACGCTGGATTGTTGGAAATACCAAACACTTTATCAGTGCCAAATGGCAGATACCTGTCAGTCCTTACCTAGTGAATGCGAAACAGTAAAAACGCAGTGTAGCCTTAAACAAAATGGTGTGTGTGTTGAGCAAGAGGTAACGAAGAACTGTTTTGAGAAATCATGCCGCGCCACCCAAATGCAGTGTGGTGAACAATCCTTTTGCCTTGATGGCGATTGCTACGTGGAAGAGCCAAAACTCAATGGCAACTTTGATAAATCCGTCGCGGCACTGGCAGGGCTTGCCGAAGCGGTAAAAGATGTCGGCGACCCGCCTAAGATATTTACGGGCAAGCCCATGAAATGTGACAAAAAACTCGCAGGCTTTAACGACTGCTGCAAAGACTCAGGATGGGGACAAAGCCTGGGAGCAAAATGCAGCGAAGGTGAAAAAGCATTAGGCAAAGCGAAAGAGAAAGGATTAACCCTGTATGTAGGGCAATACTGCGCCAAGAAAGTCCTTGGGGTTTGCACACGTAAAAAACGCAGCTACTGCGTCTATGACAGCAAACTTGCCAAAATCATTCAAGAGCAAGGTTCTATCGGGCAATTAGGTAAAGGACTTGGCAGTGCCAAAAACCCAACTTGCGCTGCCATCACTCCAGAAGAGCTCGGTCAAATCAACTTTGAGCACATCGATTTTTCAGAGTTCTACCCAGAAATGCACGCCAACACCAACTTGCCTAACTTTGATGAAATCAAGAAACGACTTCAAAGTGCAGCGGGCGGTTAAGCCGACCTTCATTAACAAAGTAAAGGAACGACTCATCATGAACAAAATGCTCATTATTATCCTCACCACCTTAACCCTTACCTATCCCGCAATGGCAAAAACAAACAAACCTTACTCAAAGGAAGTAGAAACCTTCCTCGATGCTACTGCAGCAACCTGTCCAACCTGCGCTGACGTGTCTGAATTTATGGCTGTAACACTCAAAGAAAAGTGCAACCAACCCATCACAGTAAAACACATTCAGCATGTCACAACAGAACATCCTCTCTTCGTTTTTCTTCTCGCACTGCAAAGTATGGACCCAGACAGCAAGCCGTTAAGCTTCCAATCTGCCGCTGAAAGCGTGAACTGCGAAAATCAAGATAAATGGGAAGAAGACACTCGACTCTCACTAATAGAGACCTATCAGAAGCGAGAAAAACAAGCGCAAAAATCACTACAGATACTAAACCCGTAATTCACGCTTAATCATTTAAAAAGGAAACAAGATGAAAAATTTTATCCAGCGCCACCACTCCACACTATCACTGCTTGCTAAGCACCTAATTCAAACACCCGCGGTATTACTGCTTGTCATCGCTGCTTATGTTTTAGCAACTGACACCCATTTTAATTACAACCAAAGATTAGTCACCGCAGTGACACAAGCTGCGTGGCTTGGTAAAGCCGAGAAAGGGCAGATACGCATTTTTGAATGTATTGATGGAACACCGATTGATAGAGCGACCATCGTAGGTAACGCCAACCCTTGTCCAAATTCGGCAGTGAAAGCCATATCAATAGCCGACTCGGCACGCCAGACCACACAGCGCGAAAGAGAGCAGATAGGGCTACTTTATTTGAGTTTGGTGATTATCAGTCTGTTTCTAACCAGCTTATTTAGAGCTTGCGACCACATCAAAGCAAAGTATGGCAAGCGCTCAAGACAGATGACCAATCAGTGCAACGAAGGATCAACGCACCAAACTAAGACTGATGAAAACAATAAGACAATGGAGAAAGACAAGAAGGTAGAGCAATCCATTTAAGCCGTCGTTTTGTATTGCAGAAATAGCGCCTGTTGGCAAAGTGACTGCCATCATTCAACCCATAGGCTGATATCACTGCGATAACTCAAGTTAACATAAGGAAATTCGCCCATGCATAAATACCTTTCACCTCAAACAGCACGCAACTTGATTATCTCTCTCGTTGGTGCGTATCTAGTGGTTTTCATTCCAAGCAGACCTATTTGCGCAATAACCTGGTATTTTTGGTTAGCCGCAAGTGCACTGGCATGGGGGTTCATCACTTGGGCCGACTCTCGCCCCTCTGGTTTTACGCTAAACAAGGCCGCACTAAACGGATGCCTTCTACTTTTAGCAGGAGGGGTGACGTACACCTTAATTACCCATCCTATTGAAGATTTCATCAGCCTAATGATGGCAGCAGGGATTGTATTACTAGGCGCTTATTCAGACGAGAAAGACCCACAACCAAGCGAACGTTCATCAACATCAAAGGGAGAGTGAGCGCTCTATGACTTTCTTTGCAGACTTGCAAAACTCATGTCACCTATTACTTGAACACTCTGCCGCATCTAACCAAGGTCTATGATGATGAAAAAATCTCTGCTTTACGTCATTACCCTAACGCTGCTTGCCCCGCTATCTTCTGCTCTCGCCAATGATGCCCCACCAGGGTGGCGATGGTACAACGAGCCAAAACAAGCACCTAAAACGCCCAAACCCAAGCCGCTACCTAGCAATACCCAAACCACGGTATCCAGCCCTAAAACCTTGTCAGCAACCGAGCAAATGGACTGGTTCCATACCATGCACAAGGAGGCGCAAAACGATGCCACCATACACCCCAAAGATAAGGAAAAACTGGCAAGGTTCTTGGCACTTAATCGATTTATCACTGACCAGACTGACCAGCTAGGCATGACATTCAAATCGCTGCTACTGGAAAGACCGGAGCTCTCTTACACCAAAGATCACCCGACAGAGCAAGCCGCAAGGCAGGTGTATCTCGATCTAGAAAATAAAAAGAAAACCGATGCAGTTGAAAAGATGAAGCAGGAAGGCTGGGGATTTTTCTTTGTTTATGACGGCAACGATACTCTCAGTCAGCAACTCGCACCTTCCATTCAAGCTTTTGCTGATCAATACCACTTAGAGCTTCTTGGTATCAGCAGTGATGAAACCTTCATCACCAACATCAAAGAGAACCGCCATAACCAAGGCAAGGTCACCGTTCCTTTTACACCTGCATTGATTTTAGTACACCCCCGCACCGGAGAGATGAAGCCACTGGCGTATGGCTGGATAAGCCAGAATGATTTGCTTGGGCGTTTTTACAACGTTGCGACCAACTTTAAGCAATCGGATTTTTAATCGCCGCTTTCAATCGATAAACAGCCACCATATCAAAGCAAACAACGCAAGCGCTGCCATAAACCCCAAACCTAGCTCAAAGTTCGATACCGCATTATTTATCTCGTCCATACCGCCCTCTTGGATGACAACACTTTACTTGTTTCTTTTTAACCTAAAACGCAAGGAGGCACCATGCCATCTCTTCGCACCCTTTTGCTCAGTTTTGCGCTATTTGTTAGCAGCGCACACGCCGCCATGCAAAACCAATACGCTCTGGTGTTCTTTTTTGAAAGTACCTGCCCATACTGCCACAAGACTGCACCTAAAATTACTCGCCTTAGCGAACGCTTCCAATTACCTGTTTACGCTTTTTCTGTTGATGGGGCAGGCATTCCTGGCTTTGAAGTCCCTATTCCTGTCACCCCTGAAATAGGCAGCACTTTTTTCCCAAACAATGGCAAAGCCGTCATGCCCGCCACCTTCTTAATGAATGTGAATAGCCGTAAGTTTTCCCGCCTGAGCATTGGTGACGTACCAGAAAGCACATTAGCTCAGAGCATTCAAAACGCGCTCAATGACCCACGGGTACAGGAGGCGTTGCAATGATGCGCTCACTTACTCACCACTTATCCACCATTTCGGTGCATAAGCGGCTTATTCCTTTATTACTCATCACGTTACCTAGTATGAGCCATGCCGATACTAATAACTCACTGGCCCGCTTTTTTGACCGTTCAGGGTACAACGCCAATGTCTCGAACCCGACCGCCTATCAAGGTCAGTCTGCCAACTACTACACTGGAGGCAGCTTGTTTGTGCGCAATAAAATCATTGATGCGCAACTGGTCAGCGTCACCGTGCCCTCTATCAGTGCGGGATGCTCAGGCATCGATATGTTTATGGGGGGATTTTCTCATATCAGCTCAGACCAACTGGTGAGAGTGGGCAAAGCAATTATCCACAACGCCCCACCCTTCATCACCAATCTGGCTTTGCAAACTTGGGCTCCGCAGCTCAAGCAAAACCTCGATAATCTGCAAGCGATTGCCGACAAATACTTAAACCAGTCAGTGAACTCTTGTGAAGCGGCGCAAGCCGGCATCGGTGGGCTGGCAGCTTTTACCGCGCCAGCTACCAAAAAGCACGTCTGTGCGACACTCGGCACTCAAAACAATGCGTTCTCGGATTGGGTACAAGCCCAACATGAATGTGGCGCAGGAGGCAAAGCCGCAGGTCAATTAGCCAACGCCAAAAATGACCCGGCACTGAAAGACATCACCCAAACGAATCACAATGTGGTGTGGTCTGCGATTACCAATAACGCGTTTTTATCTGCAGATAAAAACCTCGCACAATTTATGATGAGCCTGTCAGGGACTTATGTGTACGACGCTAACGGCAACCCTCGCTACTACCCAAGCCTTTTGACCGACAACAATAATCTGGTCAACGTGCTTCTAGAAGGAGGCAAAGCCTATATTTACCAATGCAAAAGCACAGGCCCCAAAGCGTGCATTAGCATCAGCAAACGCAACAACTTATCCATTAGCCAGGTCAATGGCATTCAAAGCCAGATACGCAAACAGCTGGATTCAATACTGCGAAGCATTGGTACTGACCAAAAACTCACGGATAAGCAAAAGAGCTTTTTGGAGCTCACTCAAACACCAATATTAAAGTTCTTTATTGATGACTTGTCCGCCAATCAAACGCCAGATACCAGCAGTTACTCACGCATGATAGCGGTAGAGCTGCTTAATCAATATCTCACCAACATGTTGAGCATTGCCAGCCAATCACTGGCCAATACCAACAACAGTCAAGATGATATCACCCTCATCACTCGTGATATCGATAACGCCAAACGCTTTACTGCTGGGCTTGCCGATAAAGCTATTGAAGCGCTCAATAACCGCAATCAACTTATCGACTCACAAAGAAAGACCGCGCAACAAAGCCAGAAAGACATTGGCACGACCACCAAACCTGTGCCGGCTTATGGGAACTAACTTATGATACTCGAATATTACACCTATACCTCGGGCGAGGTGGTCAACAAAGCCTTTAATGCGCTGGCCACTTTTTTCAGAACCAATACCTTTGGTGATTACTTACAGATGTGCATGATGCTCGGGCTTATCACCAGTCTGTTTATTTTCATGCTCTCTCGTAACCCCAAAGACATCATCAAATGGATGGTGGTCTTCTTTGCCGTGCCCCTGTTTCTTATCAACATGAAAGCCGACATGCTCATCATTGATAAAACCCAACCGGGGAAAGTGTATAAAGTCGATAACGTCCCCTACCTTGTCGCCGTTCCGACTTACTGGTTCTCTCAAGTCATGGTGGGAATGGCTGAGGGCGTGGAAGCGATTTTCACCACCTCAGATGATGAGCGCTACGGTCGTACTGGCATGCTGTTTGGCTCTGAGCTCTATCAGCTCTCAAGACAATCTAGCGTGCGCGAAATTGGACTCAAAAAACTGTGGAGTGATTATTTTCATAACTGCATGATTGGGGACGTCAGGATCAACGGCAAATACACCTGGGATGAACTCTTTGCCGCCCCTGATATCTTTACTTTTCTTGATGGCATCAAGCAAAGTCCACTGCGTGCGCTTTACCTTGACGAAGGCGGCGGTCGAAGCAGCTACAAGCTGTGTGAAGAAGCGTACCCAATAGTAAAACAGCGGTTTAATGCTGCCGCTAACGAAAACGTCACCTTGTTAGCACACCACTTACTCGGTAAAGAAGCCAATCGCTACAAACCACAAATCGTGCAATCGCTCAAGCGTAGCTACAACAAGTTTTTTGCCATCAGCACCAGTGCCTCCAACACCATCAAACAAAACATGCTGATGAACGAACTGCGCTACAACCTTGATAGCCTTGACCCCACTCAAGCGGCGCTCAATTACGCCTATACCACCAATAAACTTCAAACCACATCGATGTGGGCGTCACTAGGACTGATGGCAAGGGAATATTTACCCATGCTCCATACCATGCTGTTTATGCTGTTTGCTTGCTTAGGATTTTTTGTTGCAGGTGCAGCGGTCATTCCTGGCTTAACCATGATGGTATTGAAAAACTACTTTGGAACGTTTGCCTTTCTGGCGACGTGGCCAGCGCTCTTTGCCATCATCAATGGCTTCCAACTGTGGGGGCTAGAATCTCTCTCCACCGATGTCTCCGGTAAATTTGGTGGACTGGTTCTCTCCAATGCCAATGCAGCCGATGAACTTCACAGCCGCTTTGCATGGATGACCGGTATCTTGATGATAGGGGTGCCGTTAATCGCCGGGGGAATACTCAAAGGCGGGCAATCCGTCATGTCAAGCATGAACTACCAACTATCAAGCATGATTAACTCAACCAACGCCAGAGCGAGCGCGGCAGCCTCAACCGGTAATTTGGATTTTGGCAGTATGCAAATTGATAACCACAGCATGAACAACACCCATGCGAATAAGTTTGATACCAACACACTCACCAACCAAGGTCACACCTACACCCAAAAAGCCGATGGCTCCGTGACAACACAACACCCCGACGGACGCACCACCTACGACAGCACACAAACGGTCAGCCGAGGTAATATCTCCACCAATACCTCTGCCATGCTGCAAGAAAGCGTTGCTAATGCCCGAACCCAGACTGAGCAAAACCTGACACAACAGAGCAGCCAGCTAGGACAAACGATTCAGGCGGGAGCGGCACTTAACGACCGCTGGCATGACAGCGTGGGTAAAAACCTCTCTTACGGTGAAGGCAGCTCTAGCGGCTTTAATACCCAAGTCAATCAGGGAGTGAGCAATATACAAAGTGCCATTAACAATGTCATCAAGCAAACGGGCTGGACGGAAGACCAGTCGCGGGCTTACTTGCAAAGCGCTTATGCTGGTGTGGACGTCAGTGTAGGGGGCAAACTTGGACCATTGGGTGGCAGTGCCAACGCTGGCGTGAAATGGTCAGATGAAGAGCGCACCGCTTACAGCAACATGAGTAGTGAGCAAAAGCAGCAGCTTGAGCAAGCGACCAAGCAATACTCTGAGGGGGCGAATGCCGTCACCAATGCAGGCACGCAAGTGGATAACAAAGACACGCGCACGTCGGTTGAACAGTTTGCGCATGATTTTGCGATTAACGCTAGCAACACCAAGTCTCTGGGTGCCAGCGTGATGCAAAGCCAGTCAGACTTAAATGCCCTATCGAACACCCTAACCCGTTTGGAATCAGGCGGAGGCAGCTTTACGGCGAATGCCAATGGCGCATTCCAGAACTACTTGGAAAATACCATGCCGCACAAACCAGACGTTCAACGCATCATGACCGCCCACAAACCAGAAGATATTGCGGAAGCTAAAATGAATTGGCAGAACTTCACTCGCACCGAACAATTTGCCAAAATGGCGGGGCTGGACGGAGATACGGCGCGAATCGTCGGTAAGATGAACCAAGAGCATCAAGCCAGCGTAGCAACAGGGCAACCACACCTGTCTTCCGCGCAGTCTGATACCATGAGTCAAGCATGGAATGATACGCAAGACACGGTCGCGCAAACACGCACCGATGTACTACACAACAAGGGCACTGGCGGACTGTTTAATGAAGATCGCTTTGACGGGGTAACGGATAACGTCAAGTACCAGCAAAGTCAGGCACAAAAATCCATTAGCAAGCCAGAGCCCATCATTGAGATGACCATCAAGCCAGAGGTTGAGAGTGAGGTGACCAGACCGGAAAGGACAGAATACGTCACTTCCGATCAAGCGTACCCTGCCGCGCCAAAATTTACCCAAAACCCAAACAAGTAGTATTGATCACGGTGCATAAAAAGGACTTTATGCACCGTCTAAATACTGGTATTATGATCAGGTATCTAGAAGGAGCGTTACCATGAAAAAAATTCTGCCATTACTGCTGCTTACTTGCGCAAGCGCGCAAGCTCAAACCCACTCTCCTGAGCTCACTCAACTGCTGAGCGAGATACACGAGCAGTACAAACACTCGACTTTAGCAACCGCAGACATGTACATGGCAGACATCACCAAGTTGCCGTACTTTTTGCAGCACATTGATGAAACGGACACCGTCGAATCAATACGCCTACAGGCTTACCTGCAAGGTTTGCAATCTGCGTATTTTGGTAGTGCAAATCGCCAACAAGACTTAGGTGGTAATAACTGGTTCTGCATGCGCGATACGATGGCACTCGATCCGAAGCGCAACCCTGAATTCCTTAAAGATATGATCTGGACAGTGCTGGAAAAAACAGCAAAGAATGATCCGGAGCGTTTTACTCGTTACAATTTCGCGCCAGCATTTGCCATGTCTACAGCTGTGATTTTTGAGTACGGCTTACAAACCGAATACCCTTGCTACAGCCCTATTCCAAAGTCACTGCAATTTAACGGCTGGAAATATTAACCTCATTAAAAGCAGAGGTCACAAGATGCAAATAGATTGGCTTGATCTGCTCAGTCTCGATGAAGATAGCCAGCAATTGGTGCAGGCGCGCTACCTTTACACTACTGCCTTTCAGAAAGAAGTTGCGGCTAACATGCTCAAAGCGTGGCTGCCGATTGATTTGGTGGTGAGCATTACGGGCTTACCGCTTGAAAAGGTGGTGTTGATTGAACTGGAAATGGCATCTGATGATATGGGTGCTTATGATGTGCCCTTACAACACTAGTTCAGGGAGAGGGCTTCCTGTGCCCCCTCCCTGGCTAGCAACTATCTTGATTCGTAGGCAAGGGTTACCTGAAAGTCCACTCTCTCATCCAAGTAATGTACATCACAAAGTGAGTGCCGAACTATCCAGAGAGAACAAAGCAGGGTGAGGCTCACCACTACTAGGCTTGCAAATGCAATCGTACTTTTTGGCATAACTTGCCTCCTTCAATTTTGCATTGAAATAAATCGAGATAGAGGCTAAGATTTGTATTGTCGGATACATCTCTAAAACCTCGTTTGAATTTACAGTTCATTCGGGGTTTTTGATTTTCTACCGCCAGCAAATCTTTCGAACTGCTTTTGGTCGAACACCAAAAGCACCCAGCGCGATTCTAAAGCCTTTTGCGTTTCCACTCTAGTTATTTCAGGCAAAAAAAAACCAGCACGCGAGAGAGCCTAGTGCTGGTTAGAAGGTGTCTATTCTATTCATTTACATGTTGATTGCTGCTTGGCTGCGAGATTGTATATCATCCTCTCGCCACTCAAGGCTTGTTCCTTAAGAAAACATCCCCTGTCCCGAAGAGCACCAAGCAGCCTCATTATCTTACTTAATATTTACAACCAACACCAGTCAAACGCTTTGTTTGTCACTTCTGATAACAAAGTGACATTTTCTATACCCACAAAACAAAAAAACACCCTCGCAAGGAGGGTGTTTTGACGCGAGTGTATTTCTTTAAGAAGCCAATCCAGAAAGCAGGACTCTACATTGCTTTCCTAATTGAACTTTCTCAACGTAACACAACCGTTCGCCCCTGCAACCCTAATTCAAAGGAAATGTAATGAACGTCATTCTCAAAGCACTATCTGCAATCAAAAGACGCTTATTTCAATACCCCAAAACCCAAGACGACCAACTCCATACCTTTTTAACCGAGTGTCATAAGCAAAACATTCGGTTAGCTTTGCTTGCAGACAAAAGTAAAACCTATCAGTTAAAAACGCTCATCAAACCGCTCAACCTTTCCCGCATAGAAGCCAAGCGACTATTGAAAACTCATTTATCGCCAATGACTGGTTTTAATCTTGGGGCGGATGAGTTTTTCTCTGCGATGAACCACCCTGAGCAACAAGCCTTTCCTTGTCAGGTGTGTGATAACTGCGCACTAGGGTTATTCAAACACTACGGTTATTTGGTTGCTGATACTTCATGGTGCAGCCAGTGTCATGAAAAAGGAGAGTGCATCGACGTGGCGTTAATTGAGCACTACCGAAAACTCGGCATCGATGACGACACGATATGGAAAGCACTACCAAGAACTCGATGGGGCTCAAGAAATGGTCCTTCTACCTATCTCTCGCTTGAAGACATTGAAACAACTTATCAAGCGGTGTTTGAGGCAAAAAAAGAAAGGCGTAATAGGCGAGCGGATTAACCTATTCCCTTTCTTAACCCAACTTCACCCCACCCCTTTAATTTCAACATTTCTATTATATGGAGGCTCCATGCCTAGACCTTCACGCTCCAAGGGCAATCATTTTACCCGTGGTGGACAAATCACCTTCCATTCCATTCGAATGTTCTTTCAAGTCAACAATACCTTGGTCTACGCTGCCATTTGGGCGGTCATTGCCTTAACCGGATTTCTCACTTGGCTTCGTGCCCCTAACAATGCCTTTTGGTCTGTGTTTTATTACTGGCGCAACCAAGTCTATGCCAACCTTGGACACGACCTCAATAGTGAAGTGACCACTTTCTGGAATGGCAAACGCTACGTCGGCACCCTCGCCTCTCAATTAGAAAACACCCAACTCATCACTCTCTACGACAACGTCATACGCCAGACACAAATCAACTTCTTAATCGCCCTAGGTATCGCCTTCGCTATCTTGATGGGCGCCATGGCTTTTTTCAGACGCCAAGGCGAAAAGCAAAGTGAAGATTTTCACGTAAGGGGTTTTCAATATGTTGAGCCTAAAAGGCTGACTCAGGATTTAAAACAGCGAGCTAAAAAGCTGAAAAAGCAAGGCGTAGGCAACGGGAAAATTTCTGATTTTAAAGTCGATGGACTTGCCTTGTTTAAACATGAGTTTGAAGTTCAGCACGTACTCATTGATGGGACGACCGGGGCAGGTAAATCCGTGATGCTGCGTAAACTGCTGCGCTGGATACGCAAGCGCGGTGACAAAGCGATTGTTTACGATAAAGGGTGTACCTTCACCAGTAAGTTCTTTGACCCAAGCCAAGATATCTTACTCAACCCATTCGATGAACGCTGCGCCAATTGGGATGTATGGTGCGATGCCAAGGAAGCCCCTGACTTTGAGAACATTGCCAATGCCCTTATCTCGCAACACGGTGAAGGTGACCCGTTTTGGGTGGATTCCGCCCGCACTATCTTCTCTAGTGCCGCCTATCGTATGAGTCAAGATAATAAACCATGTTCAACCGCAAGACTGCTCAGCCTGATACTCACCTCTGAACTCGAAACACTTGGCAACTTCCTGCAAGGTACAGAATCGGCCTCCCTTGTTTCCAAAGACATCAAAAAAACCGCCATCTCGATTAAGTCCGTTCTGGCGACCTACATTAAGAGCCTACGCTTTCTCGATGGACTGGATGAAAAAGACGACAAGGGCGAGCTCAAACGCAAACCCTTTTCTATTACAGACTGGGTACTCGACGATAAGCAACGTGGCTTTTTGTTCTTATCCAGTAATGCGCAGCAACACGCCTCACTACGTCCATTGATTTCCACTTGGCTTGCCATTGCCTCTAATGCCATTTTAGGGCTAGAGCCAGATGATGACCGCCGTATCTGGGTGATTATGGATGAAATGCCAAGCCTGCATAAATTGCCAGAGCTGGACAGCATCATTGCTGAAGTGCGTAAGTTTGGTGGGTGTTATGTGATTGGTCTGCAGTCTTATGCGCAGCTATTGAAAACCTACGGTAAGAACACTGCCGACGTCATCTTTGATTTACTCAACTCTCGCTTTTACTTCCGCGCTCCCTCAGCGCAGATGGCGCAAATCTCCTCCAAAGATTTGGGAGAGCAAGAAGTCGATGTATCGAGAGAAAATATCTCCTACGGTGCGAATACACTGCGTGACGGGGTATCAATTGGTCACCAGACGGTAACTCGCCCTGTCGTGTCGAGCAGTGAAATTCAAGCCTTGGATGATTTGCAATGCTACCTTCGCGTACCAGGCAGCAGCTTTATCACTCAACTGGATTTGCACTTTGATAAGATGCGAGATGTCAGCGGAGCCTTTATCAAGCGTAATTACACACCATCACCTGCCATGATGAAGGCATACCAAGAAGCGATTTACTGTGAGTGTGTCGCTCCGGGTATTTTCCTCAGCGAAGAAGACCGTAATGCCCTAACTGAACTGCAAGCCAAGCAGTTTGAGACACCAGAAGAGATGAAGCTGGAAACCGACCAAATCAGAGAGGCGCAGCGAAGTGATACGGTCAAAGAACTCGCCACTGAGGATGCAGAAAAACTCAAATCCGATGGTAACTATCAAGAGCGAGCTCAGCAAGAGCTTGAAGAAGCTGTTATCTCTCAAGATATTGAGATGAACTCAGAAGAGATGGTGGAATAACTTTAAGAGCTTGAAGAAGCCGCCATCTCTCAAGGCATTGAGATAGACAGCATATCAGAACAAGACACGCTCTCCCCTTTTACTCCCAACAATCAAAAGCCTCGCTGCAGCAAGGCTTTTGATTTCATTTTAACCACTATACACCGCTCAGCTTTGCTGCCAGCGGAAACTTGCGTTGCATAAGGAAATACCACTATGCCAATCAAAGACAAGTTAAAAAAACGATACACAGCACCATAAGTGAACACCCTGTTATGACAATAGCGCTATTGACCCGTAACTTAGCATGGTTGATTTTTTTTGTTTTATAGTCCATTCATCCTACTCAGAATGCACAATAACTTATCTCAGATTGCACTAGAAATTGTTCTGATCATCACTTACTCAATATTCTTAGCTATCGTCCTGAACAAACGAAAAGAAAACAACATTCACGCCTCACGCTTTCACCAGTGGCTATCAAAAAAGAAAAATGTAAGAGCACTTACTAGAGCCAGCATTACAATGCTAAGAAACACCCTTTGTCACTCTAGTGCGTGCTCAATGATCACGGCATCAATCATAGCAATACCGCTATTCTCATTACCTATTCAGATGTGGACGTTATTTATAACATTGGCATTTTCTTGTGTCTGGACCTACGCGCTGATAGTAAGCGTTATAAATATTTATAACGGCTCATGCGAAAAACTATAAAGGAAAAACGATGTCAAACCTTACTCTAGAGATTGAATTTATTAGAAAATACCCAAGTGGCGGATGCGCCTTTGAAGGCGAATTCGACCTTGCTGATTTTGTGGTAAAAAATGCACCTGAATGCAAACTGCCTTACAAAAAAGTTGATGACGCTTTCTATAATTGGCAACTAGATGCGTGTTTACAACGCCTTGAAAAGATTGATGGTATTTGGCAAGGCTATGTTGCGTTTACCGATATTGAAGCCCCCGAACCAGGCACATCAATCACGCTCACCGTTTCACTATTGGAGGACGATTAATGCAAAACGATGAACTCATAAAAGAATCCTTCCATCTACCTAAGTACACCAAACGTAACAATGCAGAGCAGGAACGAAAGCAAGCCGAAACGAGAAGGCGGATTGAAGATATTTTAGAAGAGCAAGCCTTTAATAAACTCTGGAATGAAGAATAATGTTGACATGCAAATGATAATGATTATCATTAAAACATCAATTATGAAGTCTCCCGACGAAATGATTGACACGACATTTGCTCACATTGCTTCCAGTGTAATTATTAGGCTTATCTTTAAAGGGCGCATGCCTTTTGATTTCTTTAGCTAGCGGCGCTCATAACCACGCCGCTTTTTCTTTCTTTTCTCGTGCGATGTTTCCTAAACACGGAGAGCGCTCATGAAACCAAGAACCCAGCATAAACGCCGGCACACCTCACAGTTAAAAAGCACCCATTCACACAACTTAAATTCACCCGAAAACGACTCTGACTCTCTTTTTGTCCTCGATATGCTCGTTGGCAATGACTGGCGCCACCTTGTTCTATCCCACAAAACTGCGCAAAAGCTTATCCAACGCACCCAACACAGAGGCTATACCTTAGAGCCTTACGATAATCGTTAATCACTAGACCGCCACAATCCTTGCAGCAGCAAGGCTTTTTAATTCCGCCTCTCATTCTGACTACCGCTCAGCTTTGCTGCCAGCGGCAATTTGCCTTGCATAAGGAAAGAAAATGAAAAAACACATTGTTAATCCCTCATTTGAACAAGATGTCAATTGGTGTATAGAAGAATTAAAACGCCATTTTATCGATAGACCATACTGGGAGGAAACCACAACCGCGCATTTCACTCGTGGTAGCAACATCGATGAACAGTACTGGGAAATAGTCAATCAAATCGCGACAAAGCAAGTCACAGAAATACATCCAACTTTATTATATTCAGAGGCTTACAGGGAATTAAATCGCATGGTTTTTTTCGCGATCAACGTCATTATTAGTTCGTTAGACGATATAGATATTAAAGACAAGATAGATCCCAATGCACTAGAAGAAATCCTAACAATCACACACCAAGAACTATCAGTAAGAGCGCCCACATCGTTAACTGGACATGATGAATCATTAGAAAAGATACAAAACTGTCTCAATGTTTTTTGTTCTGCAACCGATACGCCACCCACTGATTTTGTGCATTATTCAAACAAAATGAACACATTGCGGCTAAAAGAGCTGCAATAACATTACTCACGACGTCGACTCCATCACCCAGCCGCTAGCCAAAACTCATTTCTCTGATATACTCCTATCGCACCCAAAACTCATCAACTAAACAGGTATTACCTTCCTTGTCGCACTAAGATGAATGGCCATTCTGCTTAGTGTTGTTCGTTGATTCTCTCTGTTTTGGGTGCACTTTTTTGGCTCGCGGTATTTTCATAAGGAAAATACGCATGCTTTCTATCAGCCCACTCAAATCTGCTTCTGGCGCTGCCAAATACTACCTAAGCGAAGAAAACCCCAAAGACCTACCTGACGTCTCTTTAGAGAAAGACGCCAGCGATAACTACTACCTCAAAGAAAAAGACCAGGGAGAAAATACGTTCTGGTATGGCAAGCTTGCAGAAGAAGCCGGACTACTGAACAAAACCGTCGAACAGGAGACATTAGAGTCCGTGTTATCTGGCAACCTTGGGGATGAAACCATCAAGGGGAAAAGAGACGATCATAAATGCGGCTTAGATCTGACTTTATCCGTATCAAAAGGCTTCTCCATTGCCGCATTAGGCGGTGGTGATATGCGCTTACTTGGCATACTCAAGGACGCCGTTAAGTTTGTCGCCAATGAAATTGAAAAAGACACCGCACAAGTCACGTCAACTAATAAAGAAGGCGAACGTGAATACATCAATACCGGTAACATGATTTTTGCAGCCATTGGTCATAAGACCAGCCGTGAAAACGACATGCAGCTTCATTACCACTTATTAGCGCCAAACATGACACGAGATCAGGAAGGGCAACTGCGCTCACTCGCTTCAACCATCAAGCAAAAAGGCGGCGTCATCAATGGCACAAGCGAGCGCATCTATAACTTCCAAAAATATTACACAGCACTATTTCACAGTAAGATAGCACACGACGTTGAAAAAATTGGCTATCAAACCCATGGGCTAGGCAATGGACAGATAGACATATCTGGTATACCACAACCACTCATCGAAAACTCTTCCACTCGAACGCAGCAAATCAACCAACAAGCCTTAAACTTTGGAGACACACAAGCAGCAAGGGATATGGCAGCACTTGATACACGTAAAAGTAAAACCTACCTGAGCAACGGTGAGCTCACCACAAAGTGGCAGCAGCAAATCAAAGATATGGGGTATAAGCCCGAAGAGTTGGTGAAGAATGCACAACAATTCACTAAACAAGAATTTCAGCCAGCCTTAATCGCTCAAGAAGCCCTGTCGCGCGCCATTTCTCATCTTGAACAAAACAATACAGCCCTTCGCTTGGAAAAAATCGTTAAATTAGCTGTTTCTGATTTTACCAAAGGTGATATTCAAGCCAACGCCATTGACGTAAAAAACCTCGCAGATGAATGGATAAAAGAAGGGACGCTTATCCCACTGGCAGAGAAAGGGCAATACACCACCAAAGGCTTAATTGATAACGAGAAAGCGCTTATCGACAGCACACAAGGACGGGCGCATCACATGCGTACCCACGTAGCACCCAAAGTCCTAGACAAGCTCGCCATTCCTGAAAGTCAGCAACGTATGCTTACCAACCTTTACCACTCCACCAAACAGTTCCACGTAGTAAATGTGCATGGCTCATCACAAAGCATTGCGCAGCAGCTGCTTAACGTGGGAAACCACAGTGGTAAACGGGTCCAGTTCGTCTCACAAAGCACCAAAGCCAAAGCAGAAGGGATGGAGAGCCTACAAAGGCAAAGCAAAACGCTTGGGGCGTGGATAGCCAATGCTTTTTCACCAGAGCAGCGCCACACCACCCATAGCTTGCTACAAAGTGACACGCCGCTGACCAATAAAGACGTCTTGCTCATCGATGACGCTAACAAGATGAGCGCTAATGAACTGTTAGCCCTAACCGACAAAGCCAAACAGTCCAACAGCAAAGTCGTCATGTTAAACCGCGTCTCTAGCCGTCAAGGATTTAAAGCCAACAATGCTATCTCGCTGTATCAAAAAGGCAATGTAGAGAGCCATACTTGGGTAAGCAGTAAACCTATCGAAACAGACGTAAAACTGCATGAGAATGACACCGATAGGATAGCCCGGGTGTACGCCGACCTCCCCGACAAAGCCAACACCCAAGTGATTGCCACTTCCAGTGTTGAGCAGCGGCGATTAACCGAAGTCATTCGGGATAAACTCAAAAACACCGGTACGCTTTCTCGCCATGAAACCACGCTATTCACTCAAGTCCCCCACTACCTCTCTAAAGCGCAGCAGCCGCTTGTTCAACACTACAAACCAGGCATGACACTCACCCATTGGGATGACGGCAAACCTCAAAGCTTTGTCATTGCCAGTATCGATAAAGAGAGTAATACCATGACGGCATTCCCCAAAAACAAGGGTGATAAGGTCACATTTGACCCATCCACCCATGTTTTCAAAGCCATGAAGATGCAAATCAGCAAACCACAGAGTTTGAACATTGCCAAAGGTGAGCGCCTTAGTACGTTAGGCAAACACTTCCCTTCTGGTTTAGAGGCAAATCAACATTACCTTGTCACACACATTGATAAAGAAAGCCTCACGCTTGAGAGCAAGGGGGTAACACAACGCATAGACTTAGAAAGCTTAAAAGACGCACCACTGCAATACGACTACGTTCATGGCGCCAACCATATCGAGAAAAAAGAACACACCCTACTCTCAGCAAAAGCCTTCACTCTGTCAAAACCACTGATAAATGACCTTACTGAAAAAACAGGGCGTCTTGATATCTTCACCGACAAGCCCGACAAAGCCCAAAGCGCACTGGAAAAAGAGCAGGTCTCCCCGTCAGCGATTGAGCGTGTATTGCAGACACAAAACATCAACGACCGTTACCTAAACGACACCACCCAAGCTTTGTTAAAGCAAGATGTCAGTCAGGCACTATCAGCACTGGCAAAAGCACAAAACGCCCCACTTATCGAGAAAGCGGTCAGCTTTGCCCTAAACCACCTTTCAGAGAAAGAAGCCGCGTTTAGCCAAAAAGCGTTAGTGGTCGAAGCGGTTCGTTACGCTTTTGAAGAAGCCGGTGGCTCTATCACCAAAGACCAAATTGAAACCGAACTGGGAAAACGCAGTGACACCCTCTCTGCAGAATACAGTGATGGAACACGCTGGACGACACAAGCGGCACTCGATACAGAAAAGCGTATCTTGCAAAACATCGATGATGGCAAAGGCAAACATCAACCCTTTGCTACCTCTAAGCAGGTGCAAACTTTTCTCGATACCAAGCCTCGCTTAACCCAAGGACAAAAGGACGCCATCACCCTTATCTCAACCACCAAAGACAGCTTTGTGGCGATTCAAGGTTTAGCCGGCACGGGTAAGTCCACCATGCTGGAGTCCAACATTGAACTTATCCAATTGGTGAGAGAAGCCAGCAAGTCGCCTGAGCAAAACGTGATTGGGCTTGCGCCCACTCACGCTGCCGTCGCAGAGCTCGAAAGCAAAGGCGTGAAAGCGCAAACCCTGGAAAGCTTATTATCTGACATCAGACAAGGAAACCGCAGTGCCAGCGACTATCAACACACCTTGTTCTTTCTCGATGAAAGCTCCATGGTCAGCAACAAGCAAGCCGATGAGTTCACCAAACTGGTCAATGACAGTCAGTCCAAGACCGCCCTCCTTGGCGATAAAGAGCAGCTACTGTCCCTGAGTGCTGGTAAGCCGTTTGAACTGGCTATGAGTCAAGGACGCATCGATACCGCTTACATGACCGATATCATCCGTCAGCAAAACGACACCTTACTTAATGCCGCGCAAAACACCATTGATAAACAGCCACTCAGCGCCCTGGATAAGCTCCAACAGCAAGCCCCTGACAGTCAAGGCAACAGTCAGCATGTCATCTCTACGCTGGATGAGAACGACAAGGATAGACGCAGAGCGCAACTCACAGCGACAGAGAAGCTGCCCTTTATGGTTGCCAAAGACTATCTAGAGCGCACCCCTGAGACGCGAGAGAATACGCTTATCATCGCTTACACCAACAAGGAGCGTGACACGATAACCGAATACATCCGGGTCGGATTAATGAAAACCCAAGAAATAGGCAAAGAGAACGTCATCACGACTCGGCTACGCTCTATCGGTGCCACTGGGGAAGAGCTCACCACCATGATGCCCTACCAAAAAGGCTTGGTACTGAGTACCAAGCCCGGTGAGTACGCCACCATTACCCACGTAGATTCAGAGCATGGCGTGGTGACACTCGAAGATGCAGCAGGTGAAACCAAATCCTTTTTGCCCCGCAACCGAGACCATACCTTCACGACACTGTTTAGCGTGTCGGAAAAGCCTCTCTCAACGGGCGACAAGATTGTCACTCGCTTTACCGATAAAGAGCGTGGCATCAAAACCAACGTGGAGTACCGCATCACGCAAGCAAGCTCAGACAGCATCATTGCGCAATCGAAAACGGGAGAGACACTCACGATTAACCCTAACGAGCCCAAAGACGGGCATTGGGATTATGCGTATAGCCGAACCGCGGACATGGCGCAAGGGGCCACCTACCCCCACGTCATTACCGCCATTCAGAGCAAAGGCGCACTGACCAATCTAAGACGTGCAGGCATCGATGTCACCCGTGCTAGCCAGCACATCAGGCTTTATACCGATAACACCCAGCAACTAGTTAAAAGTTGGTTATCCAAAGAGAGCCACAAAGCCAGCGCAATAGAAACCCTCCACCAAATGCCACCCAAAGACACCACTTACTTTAACCGTAATGCTCTGCCTCATGAGGACGTTCGGTTCCAAAATAAAAGCGGTGACTTTGACTACAACAAATTTAAGGAGCACATCAATACGCAACTACCAAAATACACTGAAAGCCTTGCTACCCAATTATTAGGCAAGCCTAATCAATCCAAATCAGACCGGGACTATTTAACCTTTGGCATTGGTAAGTCTGCGATTAAAGTCACCTTAACCGGAGAATATCGTGGTTATTTTAAAGATTACACAACGGGCGAAAAAGGCGCTTTAATTAACCTTCTCATGAGCCATAAGGACATCAGTTACAAAGACGCCATTAACCTAGCTCACAATATGATAAACGAGTCAGAAAAACACCAACTGGAGGAAAACAGTAAACACGAAAAATTACTCACCACAACCCCAAGGCATATTGCAAAGTTTGAAGAAAGAGCCAAGGAATACATTAGTGAAAGCTTGCTAATAAATGGCACCCTAGCACAAAGGTACTTAAACAGCCTTGGCATTAGTAATATCGAAAACAATAACGTTAAATATCACCCTGCAGTGTATTCATCCGAAGATAAAACTTTCCACCCTGCCATATTAACCAACATCCACAACAAACAAGGTGAAACCAAAGCCATTGAAGTGACCTATTTAGACTCACAAGGAAATAGAGACAACACACTAGACATTAATCCGCGCACGCTAGGTACAAAATCCAAGCAATTAACCCACTTCCATCAAGGAGAGAATTTAAACACCACCATCATCAGTACCTCGATTGAAAACTCCTTTTTAATTCGAGACCAAACTAAAGGACAGATTGATATTATCAACGTCAATCACAAGAATGACATTCAAAACATTTCCACGGATGAACTAAGACAGAACATCATTATTGTATTAAACCAAGGCAATCACGATTTAAACCCAAATAACATTGAGAAAATCATCGAGAACTTTAATGGAAGAGACATTCAATTCATGTCAGATGATAATCTCAAAGAGGAAATCAAACAGTGCCTTGATAAACTAGAGCGAGATAACACCACATATAACATTGAACTAAACGAGTCACACTCCTCTCATCAAGAGAGTGAATTAGACACCCTCAGCTATAATGAGAAAAAAGAAAACGACAGCCAATCACTTGAACACTTTGAGCCGAAAGAATATACACCTCAGCAAGAGATGGACTTTAATCATACGGAGAAAGAAAGTGATTGGGAGGACAGAGAAATCGACAGAGAGTTAGAACGATAAAAAAGGGTAGCCAGTGGCTACCCTTTTTTTTCGCCTGAAAGATACTCATCAACGCTTTTATCTACCAATGCAGTATTCGATTTTCTTTGCTCAATAGAGTCGGCCTTGTTCTTATAATAACTCTCACCATCAAAGCTATGCGCTAAATTTAAATTCAACACTCCTTGAACTTGCCTAACTCTGCGATAAGTCTCTTCCATCAGCTCACGGTTGGAAGGTCTATCATCGTCACTATCGTTTAGCTTGATGCGTAATGCCAGTGTCAAAAGCTGACGAGTTGCCTCAGCATCACTTAACCTTTCTCTATCTCTGTACTTCTTAAAATCTTGCTCTAACTTCCCTCGCAGGGAGCTTTGTAAAGGGTAAGAACGCGACATAATTTAGCTTTTTCTCCTCAATGGATTTCAATGAAGTCCACTTTTTCACCTCAATAAACACCAATTAAACACCAATTAAACACCAATTAAACACCATTGTAGCACTCTTTAAAAATCCCCTCTACTGCCTTACAAAACAAGGCATAAATAACAATTTAATTAATTTTAATTATATTTACATTGAAACCAACCTTGAAGCCTTACCCTAAAAGGCGTCAATGACAATTCATTCTATATTCATATTTTTACATTGGGATTTTAGCGGCTAATTAGTTGAGATTTTGAAAATTTTTTTGATGGTCATCTTGCCTTAGCGTAACTTTGTAACTCATTGTTTTTATTGTATTTATCCTTTCCACAGACAACCATTCGCATTGAAATCAATGCGCCGTAGGGTGTGGTAGCTTTCGGAGAAAGAGAAAAGTCAGGATGACAACATCAGCATTCAATGGATCAACTTGGAAACAACTGACCAGTGCAAAGCTAAAAAGCCGTACCCATGGCGACTGAATAGGGAACAGCAAGAAGGGTCAGACGCAGGAACGAAGAGAGAGAAGGAAGAGAAGATGATAACCATCATTGCACTACAATAGTGCAATGATGGTTATTTAACTTTTGCGGAATAATAAACAGATTGGACTTTTTGGATGTATATTTTTCTGGCGTTCTCGGTACGTTTGGAGAACCCTGCATTATAAGCGCCTACGCTGTTCCAGTTATAGCCGTGAGTAGCAAATTTCGTACTTAATACCCAAGCACCTAATGACACATTAAAACACGGCTCATAGACATTCTTCTCGTTCACATTAAGATCAGCAAGTTTGCTAAACCAGCTTGAATTAATTTGCATCAACCCAAAATCACGGCTAGTGATCTTACCCACAGCGTTTTTATTTTCGTTATAAGCAGCCGGATCAAGGCTACTTTCAACTTGAGAAATCGCCCTTAATAAATCTGGTGATACATTATAATATTGTCCAGCCTCATCAAAACAAAAAGCAGACGCTTGAAAGGGAACTAGAAAAACAAAGATCATTTTAAATTTCATAACACAACCACAACAAATGACATAAATGCAGAAACTCAAAGCAGTTTACCATGAGGAGCGGCGTGACGAGTAGAGAATGCGCTCACGAAGTGAGTAAGAAGCACGATAGCAGTATAATAGAAATCTAAAGAAAGGTTCAGAATTCACCATACCACAAAATACCCTCCATCCTGCTAGACCTTAATGACTCGATAATAAAAACAAGCTCATTATTATTGTGATGGTTCCACAATACTGACAACACAAAATGAGGGTTATAGTCGGATGACAAAGAAAAAAACAGCGTGATCAGCGAGCACTTATTCATATCACACCTATACTCGCTTTAGCCTCATCGTTTATTATGACTAAGTGCGAGTCGATTTTTAAAACCTAAACGAAAAATCAGAAAATCAAACGCAAAAATCCAGTCATTGACTGGATTTGGTTTTAGTTGATTTTGTGATTAGTATTCATGCGGTAATAATACCGTCGTCACGCTGCGATCCCACTCGGTAATGATCCAAATCTGTTTATCGCACAATCGATAGCCTGACATAATACGCTCACCTGTTTTTGTGGCTTCATCATTTGAAATCTTATCTTCAATTGGCATATTTCCCCAATCACCATTTTGGTGACGAATTAAACAGACGCGCAGACTTGCTCCGATATTTTCACGTAATAGAGCGTCAATGCCTTGCGTGATCACCACCTTGCCTAAATCAAATGGTTCTGCCGTACAAACGTAAGTTTGTGCTTTCAATTGTTCTTTGGTTGGGATAATATTTAACTCGTTCATTTTTAGATCCTGAGTAAGTTTAATTGTGGACACTGCCTAGATATTTGTTAGTGCAAATATCTAGGCGTTTTTATATGTGCTTAATACACATCTTCGGTTTTACGGATGTGGTTAAACACCTCATAAACTTCATCGTATGAAACGTCGTAGCTTTCAAGCTTTTCAACGCAGTCAAAAATATCATTGGTGTAAAAACACTCGTGATTGAATAGCTCACGGCGGATGATGGCTTTGATGCCATTTTCGGCAATATCTTGCGCAATCCCCTCCTTTTGGATCTCGTCTAGCTTTTCGACTAAAGCACTCGCATTACTCTCTGGCACGATCATGCCAAAGCCAAGTGAAACGTATTTGATCCCCTCTTTTTTCGCTGCGTTAAATTGTTCATTTGAAAAGGCAAAAAATGCGCCTAACTGGTCAAATAAAACGGTTTGTTTTTCATTGGTGTAATCTGATAAATATTTCATGGTTTTAGTTTCTTTGTTCAAAATACAACGGGTTAAGATGTTGTAATGACGCTTTGCAAACTCGCTACAACCCATTTTTGCTGTGCAAAAATACAAGACCGCAACCGTAGGGCGCGAGGGCGAACGAACCGCCAGGACAGAAAAACACGAAATCAGAAATTGATAAATCTTCCGATCATTTTCCGAATACACCATTTTGCAAAAGCTACGCCTGCAAAAGCCCGTACTGAAAAAAATCAAGGTAACTCAGCACTTTGAAACTTTGAAACTTTGACAACAGGATAGGCAGTGAAACGGCCTATCCCATGAAATACATGAACAGCTTACAACAAACTATTTCTCATCATACGTTGATGAACATGCTTGAGCGCATGAATAGGCTTAACTACCCTACCGTCTCGATTTTCAGGGACAGAATAAGAGCCTTTGAGCAACGCCCAGATAGGAACTTTCGTTTTCATTTCATAACATCGCCTATCATACACAACGCAATACAACTGCACTTCCCCCCAACAAGCGACAAATCGACGGGTTTTATAAATACGCAGTACACCAAGGTTAGCCATGGGTCACTCTCCAAGTAGTGCGGATGGGCAGTCCGTTAGGACGGCCTATCTTGTTGAGTTAGAAGCCCTTTGGCATCCACTTATCGAAATGCGCTTTCTGTGCCTGCATAAGCAGGTATCACCGCCACTTAGAAGTAAGTGGCCTGAGCCACCAAATCGCCTTTCTTGAGCCCCTGAGCGCCTTTATCGATGCGCTTCAAAAAGCTATCTGTATCTGGTCGCCAGTATATATAATTTAAAATTTATGCTTTGATATGTGAGTCATGGTGACACCCTAATCTAAAGGAGAGCGCAATATGCGTTATTCATTTATTGCTGTTTTGGTTTTATCCACATTTTCTCTATCTGCTAATGCCACAACTAATAAACATATTATTGGCACAAACATGGGTTATGGAGGTGTAAATTACGACGCACCAACAAGTAAAGAATCTGGAGACATGTTCCTCGGCGAGATTTATTATAGATATATGCCAATGCACAATTTCGGTATTGAAGCTGGTTATAAAGGAGCGTTTGACGGTATCGGTTCAGCAATCGTTAGCCAGATTTCTCAAATCTCTGACACTAGTTTCTCAGGTCCCCGAATGAGTGGCTATGCGAGCTACCCATTGGGTTCAGGATTTGAACTCTACGGTAAAGCCGGCGTTACATATTACACTCTTGAGTATACATATAAAGTAAATAACCAGACCAAAAATATCGACCATGCTAGCATCGGTGGAGAAGCGGCAGGTGGTATAAGTTGGAGTTATAAATATTTCGGCTTAAACGCAGAATATGTATATTCAAAAAACAGTGATTTTGACTCCAGCGGTCTAATGTTTGGAGCCCAATTGCGCTTTTAAAGCTCTGTCGCATGGCAGGGAACTAAAATATCATGTAGTGCTAAAATTAGCGTTGTTACATTAATTCGATGGTTAGGATTGAAAATCCTAACCATCAAGCCACTTGATGCTTCTAACGCAGACTCTTTGAGCATATTGCGAATTTGACTATCCCCGTAGAATGCTCTGTCTTTTACTCGCTCCCACTCTTCAAGCCGACGCTCAGGGCTGGCAATGGTGAACAACATGACACGCTCTAGCGAGACATTACCTTCACGGTATGCATCGAGGATAACCGACTCAACGGCGGCTCATTTCATGCGCTGATGCACGTAAAGCTGTGTTTTACCAAAACGCTGCGCTACAGCTTCAATCGGTGCGTAATACGACGGTCAGCTTGACTCGGCTCTGCAACGCCCGACGGGTGATTGTGGTACAAGATAACGGCAGCAGCATTTTCAGCTAATGCTTTCTTAACCACCTCACGAGGATAAACCGATGCAGCATCTACCGTACCAGTGAAAAGCTCTGCGGTAGAGCGTACTCGATGTTGGTTATCTAGGAAGATAACGCCGAACACTTCATGCTCTTTGGCAGCAAGGGAATGTTGGCAAAAGGTTTTCACCATGCCTGGAGAGGTCAGTGCTGGTTGCTCACTGATGGTGAGTTTTGACTTTAGGATATCTGCAGCAAGCGCTAAGGTCGCTTGTTCTTCAGCAGTAAAAAGAGCGTTATTGGTGTAGGTAATCGATGCAGTCATGGCTTACTCCGGTTCATTTCGTTATCGCCTGACTGCCCGGCATCTCTCCATCGCTGTGCTTTGCAAGGGGCGCTAGCCCTTAGCAGCTTGCTGCTTTAGGGATATCGCGTGTACTTCCCTTGCAAACAAAGCGTGGCGAGAGACGGTTTAAAGGAAGGAGCGATAGACGAAAGAACACGGAAAGCCAGATATGCCAGGTTATCGACAGCGACGATTCGAACCTTGCGCCGTGACACGCTGACGCATCGATGTGTCATAACCAAACACTCCAGCAATTTTCAGTGCTACCTCTGACTTTCTCTTAAAGCTGCGTTCAAAATAGAGCGTAAAAAGGCGAAGGTATTCTTCATAAGACGTCCCACTATCAATACTGGCCTGCTCTGAGAGAGATTGGATTTTGACAAAGAGTAAGTGAATGCTCATGTTTACACCTCAATAACCTAATTGAAACGATGTAGATTGACTCAGTGGCAACCCGCACCAATAAATTGATCTTCTACAATAGACCGTGCCAAGCTTCTTTCACTTCCTTGATAGTTCGGTACGTCTGCGAGCAAAGCCAGCTTTGAGTCAATGAGCAATGGGTGTCAACAAAATACAATGGCTTATCGTCCACTATAGAAAGGCTTAGCTGATGATAAATATGTGTTTGATACTCAGTTGACCAGTTGTGCACATTGTACTGCTTACCATCGTCATAGAGCTCAAAGCGGCGCTTGGAAGTAATGACAGCCCGGCGTTTAAAATCACGACCAGTGAGCGCTGAGAGCGCAACCAAATAACTCGGCGTTTTCATCTCATTTTCCTTCTGAACGTTGAACTCGGCGATGGTGTTTTAATTTGACTAGCTTTGGCATGAGATCAAGCTTTCGCAGTTCGCAGGCTTTTGCCATCACGGTATGAATGGTTCGACCAAGCGCAAAACTGACTTGCTCAGGTCCATCAAGCACGTAACGCTCAATCAGATATTTTTGCTCTGTCGTTTTCCAAGGCGAACCGTGGTTTGGGTGAAAGTCAGGGTGATACCGCATGCGACCAAGGGCGTCATAAGTCACTGGGATTTCAATGTTATTCATCATTCACCACCTCATTCCGATAAACGGATATCAAAGTTGAAACCTGCGCAGTGGTAAACATCACCGCATTTTTTAAAGCGCAGACCAGGGAAGACAGAGCCATAATACGCATACACAATCACCTCGTGCGCTCTCTCTCTTAAGCGCCACTCGCCTAGTTCAATGTTGCTGTCTAGTTCAAGCACAAGCTCGAAAATCTCATGATGCTGGAGCGCACGCTTTCCTAGTTCAGGGAACAGGCTTTTGATGGTATCTCGCAGCCCCAATGTTTTTAACACTGCCACGTCGCGCAATTGCTCTTCACTCTTACCGCGGCTGAACATTTTCAAATGCTGCAGACGCTGGCTCATCAACTCACGTGAAGACAGCTTAGTGACACCTTGTGATGCAGAGGTCCCTCTCGTTGACTGGCGCAACGCTTTAACTTGCTCATGAAGTTGAACAAAACGAACGGTGTTGTTAGATAGTGGAGTCATGCTCAATCCCTCGCTTAGTATTCCGATGTGCCAATCCAGTTGCCTTCAAGGTCAAAGGCATCCCACTGCGCACTTTCGATAAGCGCACGACTCTCTTCAAGTTGCACCGCAAGTCCTTGCCAAACCGGCTTTACATCTACTGGCTCTTGGCTCACTAGCTGGCTGTGATAAACCTTTACGACGGAGGCTTTAGGCACTGCACAGAAGAACTTATAAGGATGAACCACCTCTGTTTGCTCAACAAAGCGCATCTCCAACCCCGCGACCACGCTCCATACTTTTTCTTGTAGATACTCAAAACACGTTGGCTTATTAAGACCTTCACGTTGAGCAAGAACCTGCTGAGAATCGCAATCAACCAGTTGAATGAAGCCAACTTGAACCTCGGACAAAGAGACATCATTTTTAGGAGGGCTTTCGTGCCCAACGGCGAGACGTTGGTCGCTGTTTGGCATTTTAGGGAGAGTTAGGGTTGAGTTTTGTTGCGCCATATTGAATTTCCTTTTTGTTTGAGTATCACTTTCCGGAGCCGCTTAGCTGTCCGTACTCTCTCCATCGCTCTGGTTTGACAAGGGGCGAGTAGCCCTTAGCAGCTTGCTGCTCTAGGGATACAGCGCGAAGCCTCCCTTGCAAAACAGGTTGTGGAGAGAGAAGGTTAAACAGCTTGCGAGCCCGTAACGTGATGCGAGTAGAAAGGAAAATCGGCGCATAAAAAAACAGTCCTTACTCGAACTTAATGTCAGGCAGTGAAAGGTAACGAGGAGGTACGACGAGGCACAGTGAATGAAATGAACGGAGGTGTTCAGGATTGAAGCGATATCCTTGCAGATAGGGGCTTTAGAGCTTCACACCCTGGGAAGGCACTTGTGACTTTCCAGGGGGATGAAGGTCTTAGTCCATAGATGGAAGATTCAAGCGAAAAGCCCTGCCCGAAGGGTAACGCCCAAGTTTTGGAATGATGACCCCCAACCTGACTCAATATAGAGTCAATCGCCCCCAGATTAAGACGCTATCGCGTCTTACGCCTTATATCCCCGCCCTCATCGGGCGAGGGTTTACGGCGAAATTGCTAAAAATCAGCATTCAAATAGGCAAAAGAGAGCAAGATTTACTGTTCTGACAGCAGCAAACCGCTTATGTCATTCACCCTTCTTTTTGCACAATGATCTCGACACGGCGGTTATTATCAAAGGTGAATTGTTGAACTCCCTGAGCTTTTAGATCAAAGTTCGCGTTGTACTCGTATTCTTTCTCTTGGGGCTCGCCTGTATTCATACACAAGTTAAACTCGTCTTTCTGTGGCTCAATGTACGTAGATTCATCGATAACCGTTTCGACAAACATCACAGTAGCGGCATGAACATCGATCTGATAGCCCACCCCTTGATAGAATTGTTTACCGCCCGATTTATTGATGGTTTTTGTCCCTTTTTTTTCACACGTTTTTATAAAGTATGGTACATTCTTTCCGTTGGAAAATCGGTTACTGTCCGTAGTAAAACCTGAGTCTCTATACAAAAGATCATCGCCGTTAAATAGCGCCACTTGGTACACATATTGTTCCGGCAATGTATCGGCTAAGGTGGTTGGGCTTCCCAAGATAGAAAGTAAGGTCACTGTCATTAATTGTTTTTTCATATTAGATTACCTTCTGAATAATTCTCTCAATCAATACCTTACTATTACACTGTATACACACCCAGTTCAATGATTTGTATACAACTGACGCCGCTTCGCTCTGTCGGCTTTGCACTGACTCTACATGCAAGCATATAGCAGCCAGCACAAACCTTTATAAAAGCTAATAAGCCATGATGCGCGGCGAAGAATGAGCCGCGCTCGCAAAAATCCAGCCCGAAGGCTGGATATGACCACTACATTTCTTTCAGTTCTTCAACGACAAACTTCGTCACTCTCACGGCGTTCCCCGTCATTTTACGTACCCATGCTTTAGAATAGCGTGACCATTTAAAACCATTCGATTTAAGCACCTTTCTCACCGCTTCCGATGGGATACCATCAAACGAAAACTTGATGCGTCCGTCTTCTTCATAAAGCGTCCAGTTTACGCCCTCTACCTCGCCAGCATCATCTAAAGGCGCTTCATTGTGCAGCTTTTCTAGCTCCTCGATGCGCTGCTTCGTTGTTCTAATGGTTGCATTGTTGTTCTGTAGGGCATAGCTTGGAAAGCCCACTCGACCGCAAAAGTCCCCTTCTAGTAGCTCTGCCGCATGTTTTTCGGTGAGCTTATGAGTTTGTATCATGTACTCAACTTTGTCTGTGTTACTCATGTGCTTTGAACGGATCACCTTATTAATGGCTTTCATCATTTCTTGACTGCACTCAAGGTTCGCCAGCTTATCTTTTAACTTTTGGATTGCTTCTGGGTCGTCTGACGCTATCCCTGCGCTTCCTACGCTCGCTGCTTTCGCCTCTAGGTAGTTTGCCTTATCTTGCGCTTCGATAGATTTACACATGTTGTTATCAATATTTTCAATCAGTCGGCGGTGCTTACGTTCGCTATGGTGTCCCACAAGAATAGGTTGTCCGAATGGTAGAACATGCCCCAACTGGTGAGCGGTTTCAAAACGGGTATTAGATTGCGCCTGGGCTTTTTCTGCTCGCGCTTCTAAACGATCTTTTTTGCTCTCGATACGCTCTTGATAATCGCCAAGACTGCTGACTTTACGGGTCTTGGTTTCGTCCGTTGGTGGGGTTGGCTCTGGGTGCTTTTGGTCGTGGTTAAGTGGTGAAATGTCACCTTGCTCTAGAGCTTCGGTCACTTGCGTAAAGCTAAACATAAGCTTTTCAACCTTTGAATTTTCTTCCTCTATCTCTTCTTTTTCTAGAGAAAAAGTCATCACCACATCATTTGAAAAGTGGTAAATGCAGTCGCAAAACTTCGCGCACGTTAATACACCATCTTGTACTGTCAGCATGATCACCATGTCCGAATATTCGCGCTCATACCACGCCCAAAAATCCGATTTAGGCATTGATACAGGCTCATTGTGACGGAAACAATCATCCATACCCATAGATTGGGTTTCTAGCGTTACAGTGTCAGCATAAGCAAGTAACTGAGCGATTTTCTTTTTCGCATTCTTACGTAACTTACTACTCGTAAAAGATTTTAAAAACTCATCTTTAGAGGAAGTCTTCGGCTCCAAGTCCGAGAACTTGGTCGGTTTAGGCTGCTTAGTGATGGTTGAGCAAATTACGTTTGAGTCAGTCATGGTGAAGTTTCCTATGTTTGTTTGAGTTTTCATCTTCATCGTCGTCTGACAGTCCAGCCCTCAAGCATGGTTCTAAATGACAAGGGCGCGAAGCGGCTCTGCCTTACCTTGTCATTTAGGGTCTGATTGAGGATGGTTAACAGGAAGAAACGAGACGTAGATGGGAACTCACATAGGAAACGGCATGACTGACGAGAAGGTAAGGTGCGATTACCAGCCACTTAGCAGACTAAAACGAAAGATGTTTTTTGCAACGAGGAACGAGGCGCAGCGCGTCGCCTCAGACGCATAGCGAAGTTGCGTTAGGGATTGTGTGACAGGAACTTAAACGAAAAGAGCCGGCTAATACCAAGTGAAGTATGAACCTGGTATTAGCCAGCTCGTATTGAGTTAAGTTATCGGCACGAGGAGCGAAGCGACAAAAAGCCCGATCGCTTGCGGTAACGCCCAACTCGAACCCAATATCGAGCATCAATTGCAACTGGAAACGGCACCAATATAGACCGAACTTCAACAGCAAGGCTTAAACCAGCACACTAATTTAAACCCATCTAAACAATAAACACCTTGGGTTCAAAAAAGTATGCCATGGTATACCAGTCAATTAAAACCTCGGAAAAGATACTTTCTTGACACACCAGAACCACTGCATCGTTTAGCAGGATAAATAATTCACCCCTTATTCGTATATGTACGTTTAAGAAAGAATATTTAAAATGGGTTTGAGAAACAAAAGGATAGAGAGAGAAGCCGAAAAGCTTTAGAATGTCGCTGGGTGCTCTTGGTTTTCTACCATGAGCAAAACCTGTTTTGTAAGTGGTAGAAAATACAAAGCCCCGAATGAACTATAAATTCAAACGAGGCAACGTATATGTATCCAACAATACAAATACTAGCCTCTTTACCATTAGGAGGCAATGAAAAATGCCAAGAAGTAAAACCGCCTTAGCGGGATTAGTAGTGATTTGTATCACTGTGTTGGTGGGACTATGGCTTGTCCGCGACTCACTTTGTGAGGTGCGTTACAAGGATGCACACACCGACTTTCTGGCACGCTTCGTTGTCTACGAAATGGTGAAGTAAGCTGGACAGGAAGAGGGTTCGCCCTCTTCCTGATTCAGTCTTGTGATGATGCAGATCAACGAGCACCCATATTTCATATCATGTATAGAGCAGCCTAAAACAGCGATGCAAATCAAACGAGATTTTGAGTATTACCACAATCTGCATAACCTAGTGACTCATGCCTTACTTCATTTACTTAGCAAAGTATCAGAAACGGCTCGTCATGTTCCCGTTTCGACTCGTAACGAAATTCTGATCCGATACCTCAAACCCAAAGTGACTAACAAAGGTTTATCTAATATCAAAAAAGACATTAAGCTCATGCTTAATGTAGCTCGAAAGCAGGGAGGGAATCTAGAAATGAGATTGTACGATCTAAACTCGCAGGCCAATCGCACAAAACTTGTTGGTGCTGAAAAGCTCTATAACCTACTCGTTCACCTTTACGATGTAGAAGGTATCGAGTCACGCTTGTTTGAAGAAGGCAGTGAGCCTGAAGCTGGCGTTCTATACATGATTGAAGAACAGATAGAGCATGGCTTTGACCATGAGCAAAAACAAGTCGCCCCGCTTTCAATGCTCATCCAGTTGGAGAGAGCACCGGAACTTCTCGACTCGATAAATCAGCACGGACTTTTCCTTGCTGAAATGAAAGAGTGGAATGCAGAAACGTATCAAGCACATATAGTTGTTCATCCGAATTAAAAATAAGCATTTATGAGTGAAAAAGAAAACTATCTTTCATCAATATCAAAAATAACGGCAGGGTTTAAGGCTCATGACTCTGTTTTAAAGCAAGCAGAGTTAGCAAGTAAAGTGAGTTCTGGTCTTCCTAAATCTGTGCTAGCTTCCGCATCAGTCCTACCAAACTCAGTTCAACAGACAATAGCAACACCAAGACTAAAAATACCAAGAGCAATCAAAGATATAAACCGTGAATATAAAGATTTTAATATTGATGCCCTTGTTGAATTAAAGAAAAAAGTTCGCAATTTAGACATATACAGTGAAGATGATTCAGATGTATTAGGTGATGTGGAAGATGCGCTTCAACGCTTCATTGATGAACATCGAAAACTTAAAGAGTTGAATTCTGAACAATATCGGCAGATCACTATCAAGAAAGCAGAACTAGAGCTAGAACATGAAAATCATGCCTTAAAGCTTGCAGCGAAAGATGCAGAGTCAAAGCTTGATAGCAAATATGATTGGAAAGCGAAGTGGCGACACTTGTTTATAAAAAGTCTAGGTACTGCATTATTTATTGCGCTACTACTTTTTGTTGGTTGGTTAGTAAAAACCTATGATTGGGCTGAATTACCATACAGTAGCCTATTCAAGACTATCGTTCCTTTCCCCAAGCCTTAATTATTGGGATAGTTACCTCATAGCTACGTAAAGTGCCAGCATTTAAGGAAAGTCCCATTTTTAGAGCTTACGGCACGAAATCAGTACGAAATAAAAACGAAGTCACAACTCGTTAACATTTGGCAGAAAACTGTAATTAACTTACAGGCGAAAAATACAAGGTATTGAGGTTGAAGACGGGTGATTTCTGCCATTCTGTAGCAATCAGAGAATGGAGCCAGCAAAAATCACCCTAAATTTAGGTATTTAACATATGATCTGTAATACGAAATTGAAATGTAAACCCATAGAAATATAAGTCCTTGAAATGTAAACCCACGCAAAGAGTTGAAAAAGTTGGCGGTGTAACTCGTTTTTGGACAAAACTTTGTTAGATAGCCAGCTCTATTCAGGCTGGTTGATATTAGGAAAAGTATTGGTAACTTCTTCACAAAGTACCTTTAGGGTACAAAAAGACCGCCACTGTGGGCGGTCATTTAACAATAAAGCTATTTATACGAACTTTGTCTATTTAGACATATAAGAAAAAATCATAATGCAAGTCAAAGACAAAAAGCCTTAACATTAATTGAAATTCTTGGTTCCAATTTAATACAATGATATTTATCTATAAGATTTATAGCTGTAATAATTGCAAGCATTGCATCTTTTTGTTTAATATCAAGACGAACGTCATGATGAACAATGTCATTCCTATTTAAACGAACTTTATTTAAGCTTTCATATAGTTCATCTCCAAGATCTTCTTTTTGGCTTTCGATTACACTGAATATGGTTTCTTTAGCTTTGGCTTTGGCTTTGGCTTTTAGTAATCGTTCTATACAAAACCAAGAAAAAATGATTGATGTATCAAATTGCCCCGATTCATATTCGCCAATACTTTTTGTTAAAAAGGCTATTGTTTTTGTCAAGCCCGATATTGATAATATCATCTCAAAGCATTGAGACACTTTATTTAAAGTATCAATATCGGCAACGTAACCCATTGCTATTTTAGGGTTTTCTCTTATTGCTTCTAGGTAGTTACTTGAGAGCCTCGCATATTGATGTTTTCTAAAACTTGAATTATCAATAAGACCCTCGCGTACTTCTCCATCTCTAATTGACATAAGAAATACGTCTCGACTAGTTAACGCACTAACAGAAAAAAAAGGATTTACCTTACTCTGGTTAATTTCTGAAGCCAATATAAGATAGAAAGCATTTAACTTTAAAAGCCATTTATTCCAACATATTATATGTCGTTCAATATCAAGCATCTCAGGCATATCATTAGAGTGCCTAAGTTCAAACATAATTCTTCCATCTCGAAACATCTCAAGTTCAAAATAATTAAACTTATAGTTATATATAATTTCGCTCATCTGCTCAGTGAAAGTCACCTCTCTATCTGAACATATTCCATTTATCTTATATTTTACAGTGAAAGGTTCTAATGGATAAAATGCAATATATGATTTATTCACTCAAATTTCCTGCTCATTTAACATTTAAACATATATGAATAATTATTTTTAGCGTTGTCGAACAGCTCTTGAGGCTCAATAATATAATCATTACCGTTGTTCACTATTTTTCGAGCTTCTTCAGAGATAAAAAATCTAACTACACGTACACATGAAAAAAACACACTCTCCGCACGCTGATAATCCATATTATCTTCTGGATTAAACTGCATTACCTTCTGAGCAAACCTATACATGTTCAACAATTCATCTTTATTAAAATTAGGATTATCCCAATCGATTAATCCTGCATCCAACAAGAAAATAGCTTCACTATTAAACCTGTCCATCATCTTTACTCCAAATTAAACATTGATATGCACTGCGTATTTTAACCGCATGGAAGAATTGTTTGCTCAAAACAGGTCTATTTAACATATTGGATCTTTCACGAACTTCGTGAACGAAGCTCAAGACAACTGTACAGTAAAGCATGCATTTTTATAATCAAAAGCGGCTTTGTTGCTTAAATCGATGGCACTAAATCTAGAAGCTACGATCTGATCGGCTACACCCATCAATCGTCGTAGCCTCATGCCTAAACCTCGTTACAAAACAACTAACTGGAAGCAGTACAACAAAGCCTTAATCAACCGTGGT
>NZ_JAMZAM010000012.1:0-54660 GCF_024181835.1 Vibrio sp. Y29_XK_CS5 | reverse complement strand
GCATGTGTTAGGCCTGCCGCCAGCGTTCAATCTGAGCCATGATCAAACTCTTCAATTTAAGATTTTGTTCGGCTCAATGAATACTGAACATTACATAAGTAATGTTTGAATTGACTGTGCTCTTATTGGTTTTCACTTTAAAAAGTGAAATAAAACAGCTCAAGGCTGCTTCCCAATTCGAATGGTCACTTCGTTTCATTGAAACCTAATTTGATACCGAAGTATCTAATTGGATTATCATCAACGAGTGCCCACACAGATTGATAGGTCTATATTTTTAAAGAACTTTTCTAACTAACTTGCCGCCTCAGCGCCTCGTCGTTAGGGGTGCGTATCTTACGCTTCCCGCTTTGAGAGTCAAGTATTTTTTCAAATTCTTTTTTCTCTCTTCCGACTCGCTGTGTGACTTTCGTCTCACTCCGTGTCGGTGGATGCGCAGTATAGGGAGTTGAGAAATTAGCGCAACCTTTTTTTGAAAAAAACTTTCTAAGCGGTTATTTATCCACCAAATGCGTTATATCTGCATATTTCTTCGTCACATTTGAGACATATCACAGCAATTGGTTGGAAAAACACCAACCATATACGTAAGATTCATGTGTCTATTTTGTTAATAGGCAGCCAATCTCTTTATCATCTATATGTAGTAATCAAAATGACGTCTAAAAAAAATCTGATCTTGTGTGCTGGGTTGGCGGTCATTGGGGGAATCATCTTCTCTCAGTTACCTGTGTCACCTGCCTTGAGCTTTGTTATCGGTGTTGTCGCTACTGCTTTTCTTTTTTCACTTTCTAGCAAAACACCTGTTCTTCAATCTTCGGATTCCGATCCTTCAACTAAAACGCTGTATGTCGGCAACCTTCCTTATAAGGCAAATGAAAGTCACGTTCGAGATTTGTTTGCTGAGTATGGTCAGGTCTATGCAGTACGCTTAATGAAAGATAAGCGCACTGGTAAAAGGAGAGGGTTTGGTTTTGTAGTGATGGCTGCGGCAGATGCAAAACCTGCTATCGCTAAACTTAACGAGAAGGAATATATGGAGCGTACACTTAAAGTGCGTATTGCTAACGATCCTAAACACCCTGATGGCGGTAAACCTGAACAGGATTAAACCCTAAGGTCGCCAAACAGGTATTCAGTGCATCTTCTTGCCAAGGAGGTGCACTGGCATAAATCTTCTTACTCCCTTCCTCTTGGCTTTCTTCCTTCATATCGCTGAGTAGTAATGCTTTCACTCGACGAGCAATGGCTTCGCCAGAATCAATTAACGTAACCTCTCCACCTAACGCTTGATGGATTTCCTCTTTAATCAAAGGAAAATGAGTGCACCCCAATACAGCTACATCGACTTTATTACGTAATGGGAGAAGAATGCTTTCGAGCTCTGGAATAGAAATACTTTCGCCACGCAGCTTTTCTTCTGCCATATCCACTAAGCGAGTGGAACCTAATAGTTCGACAGGTTTGCCTTGAGCAAAGTCACGGATCAGTTCATGAGTATATTGACGAGTCACGGTCGCGGGCGTAGCAATAAGTCCTACACCCTGAGAAGCGAGTAATGAGGCCGGCTTGATCGCAGGCACCACTCCGACAACCGGAATGGATAGATTCGCACGCAATGATGGCAACACTATGGTACTTGCGGTATTGCAGGCGATGACTACTATGTCAGCTTGATGCTCTTCAACCAATGCTGCCACCAGCTTATTAACGCGAGTGATCAGCACATCTTGGTCTAGCTCGCCATATGGGTAAGCTTCGTTATCGAACAGATACAAGTAATCCATGTTTGGTAGAAGTCGGTGGATTTCTTGGAAGACCGATAGCCCTCCGACACCGGAATCAAACACTAGGACTTTTTTCTTACTTGATGCTCGCACGAGTCTTACCTGCAAATTAGAGACTCGGCGATCATACTGGTTAGATTTGTTTTGGCAATGCTTTGGCTCGGTATCTTTGATGACTGAATCGCTCCCCTGTTTCCACTTCAAGCTTAGCCAACTCTATATGTCCTTGAAATGATGAGGTTGATGTCACCAATGTATGGAATTCGCCATCTTCGCCACAGGGATCAATATGACCGGGTAATGACTCAATCAACGTTTTGTCATACCAACATCCACACCACTCCGGCGGCAATACATTTCCATCGGTGGTAATCAACATGGTTTGAATTCCACGCTCGATAATTTCAAATGCCAATGCCTTGCTTTCTTCCCCCAACAAAGGGAATACACATTCCCAGCCGGCAGGTTCAATATAGCTGCGTCGATAATCAGCAATACCATTACAAAACATATCACCGAACGCGACAGCTTCTACATTCAGCCCACTGCTTTGTAGTGCATTAACGATCGTCGATTGATAAATGTCGTTATTCGGGAACACTTCAGGCAGTTCGATAGTAATGAGCGGAAGGCCAAGTAAGTCCGCCTGCATTTGCACGACCTCAAGCGGGGTTGCTTGAAAAGGGACTTCTTTATCAACATAAGTGGTGTACAAGCCAACTACCTGATAATGCGGATCTTCGTTTAGACGCTCCAACGTTAATGTAGAGTCTTTTCCGCTTGACCAGCTAATCACAACACGTTTTGGTTTAGTCATCGTCTTTCCTTGTTACCTATTTCCACCAGCGCTTTACTTACAAAAAGAAAGACCGCCGATATGGCGGTCTCGTTTAGCTTGATTAAAAGCGGTAGTCTGCCGAGACAAAGTACTGACGCCCTGGCGTCGCGTAACTAGTGTACATCTCGTAGTTTTTATCGAAAGCGTTGCTTAGCTTCGCATTAATATCCCAGTTTTGGTTCACGGCGTAAGAAGCAGTGAAGTTCCATAGGCTGTAGCTCGGTAGTCTGGTACTGCCATTAAAGCGTTCACCTTGGTACAGGTACTGCGAGCCCAACGTCCATTGGTCAAACGTTGCGTAGGCGTTCCACTTAGCACCACGCTTGGAGCGGTACGCTAGCTGAGTATCTTTTGCCCCAGACTTATCGACAGGATCTTTATAATCTAAGTAAAACTCGTGAGAAACGATATCCGTGTCGAATTTCACCTCTAGTTCGACACCTTTGATCTCAGCTTCACCAACGTTTTGCATGCCAGAGCCTTTCCAAATCAACATGTTCTCAATTTGGTTGTAGTAACCCGTCACCGTCCAATCAACAATCGATACAGCACCTGATAGCGACAGCTCGGTATTTTCTGATTCTTCTGGTTTTAGGTTTGGCATTTCGTAGCCTGGGTAATACAAATCAACAAAGCTCGGCGCACGGAAAGCAGTACCATGACTCAGGGTTAACTCGTAACCTTCGTAAAAACTCCAACCCGCAGCGGTTTGCCATGTGGTGTTGTTACCAAATTGATTGTTGTCGTCATTACGTACGCTTGCTTCTAACGTCCATACGTCATAAACATATTGAGCAATGGCACTAACACCAAAGTTAGTTCTTGGGTTCTTCTCTGGATCATAGTCTTTAGCTGGTCCCCAACTGTTCGCCGCAATGTAGCCTTTTGCTAGCTTCTCAGTACGGTAATCCAAACCGCCACCAATACTCAGTTCTTCGTTAACGCTGTACGAGTTCAACCAAATCGCGTTGAACTGCTCAATAGCAACATGATCGCCAGTAGATTTGTTTTGACCTGATTTATGGTCGTAGTTGTCTTGTTGACCATAAGCCAATTTTAATTCAGATGAGTAAACGTCTTTGTTGTATTCCAGCGATAAGTCGGTGCCTACATACTCTACTTCACCAGTTTTTTTCTCATGACCACTCCAAATACTACTGTTGTCGTAATCGTATTCATTGTTGTAAGCACTCACCCCAACGTAACCAGACAAGTTGTCAGAAAAGTTTTGTTGGTAACCCAACTTCAGGTTTAGCGTTTCGAAGCCATGCTCATCGCCATCATTCAATCCTAGCTGAGGCTTAACATTAAAACCATCGGTTTTCTCGTATCCTAAGACACCCTTAAAGTGTTTACCTTCACCCACAGGTTTAGAGACCACAAACGTGCCTTTTTTATGGTTATTTGAGCCATAACCTGCAGACACTCGACCTGAATCGTCATTAATAGGCGCACGAGTAATAATGTTGATTACGCCAGAGATCGCTTCTGAACCATAGATAGAGGCTCTTGCACCACGAATGTAATCGATACGTTCGACAGAGTTGATTGGAAATTGGTTAAAGTCGATACCACCCATGATTGCACGAGGCATACGCACCCCATCAACTAAAACGAGTACTTGAGACGAGCTACCACCTCGAACGTAGATAGATGCGGATTGACCACGCCCACCGTACTGAGCAACTTCAACACTCGGCAGTGTACGGAACACATCAAACAGACTATTTGCTTGCAGGCGTTTAATGTCTTCTTTGGTTACCGTGACGGTTTGTGCAAGAACAGCACCATCAATTTGCTTGAAGCGGTTTGCCGTAACCACAACCGTTTCATCTGCGGAAACTTCTTGGGCCTGTGAATAAAAGGTAGGTGAAAGCAGCGATGCACACGTGATCGCAAGAAATGTTTTTCTCATTGTATTGTCCTAAGTCGCGTAATTCCTACCGAGCCCTACTCGTGTTGAGCAGTCCAGTGCAGTGGCTCAGTTGCTGGCAGGTATTCGGACTTAAGAGCAAGGTTGTACCGCCTACTTACTCGACTTCCCACATAAACTAATGCAGTGTCTTGATGAGCGTTCGTTCTCTTTTACCGCTGCGCGTCAGTTCTGGATTCTCACCAGATTCCCATTTCAGCCATCTAGATTGCTAGATAGCACCAGCTTGGGGCAAATACTATTAAGCTATTGATTATTTGTCCAGCCAATATTACCTCTGACAATTGTAACGATTTGGTTCATTGGTGTATCAACTGACACAGAACACACTATCTTTAAATCAATTGGGGCACAAAACTGGACATCCTATTGAGATTGAATAAAATCTGCGCTCTTAAATTGAATGCACCATAAAAGGTAAGATCATGGCTACTCTTGATGTAAACCCACAACGCTACCAAGAACAACTGGCTGAAAAAGTCGAACGTCTGAACGATATGTTCGCGCCATACAACGTGCCAGAACTGGAAGTGTTTGAATCACCAGAGCAGCACTACCGTATGCGTGCTGAGTTCCGCGTTTGGCATGAGGGTGAAGACCTTTACTACATCATGTTCAACCAAGAAACTCGTGAGAAATACCGCGTTGACCAATTCCCAGCAGCAAGCCGTCTGATCAACGACCTGATGCCACTATTGGTTGAAGCGATGAAAGACAACGAATCGCTACGTCGTAAACTGTTCCAAGTGGACTTTCTATCAACGCTTAGCGGTGAGATTCTGGTTTCACTGCTTTACCATCGCCAACTGGATGAAGAGTGGATTGAAAACGCGAAAGCCCTTAAGCAGCGTTTGAATGATGAAGGCTTCAACCTAAACATCATTGGTCGTGCTCGTAAAATGAAGATTGTCTTAGACCGTGACTACGTGATCGAGAAGCTAGACGTAAATGGTCAAAGCTACATCTACCAACAAGTAGAAAACAGCTTCACTCAACCAAACGGCAAAGTCGCTGAGAAGATGTTGGAATGGGCAGTCGACTGTACTCAAGAAAGCACTGGTGATCTCCTAGAGCTATACTGTGGTAACGGTAACTTCTCTTTGGCGTTGGCACAAAACTTCGATCGCGTTCTTGCAACTGAATTAGCGAAGCCATCTGTGGTTTCTGCGCAATACAACATTGCAGCGAACGAGATTGATAACGTTCAAATCCTACGTCTATCTGCAGAAGAGTTTACTCAAGCAATCGAAGGTAAGCGTGAATTCCGCCGCCTACAAGATGCAGGTGTGGATCTGAAGAGCTACAACTGCAACACGATTTTTGTCGATCCACCACGCTCAGGTATGGATGTCGACACTTGTAAGATGGTGCAAGGTTACGAGCGCATCATGTACATCTCTTGTAACCCAGAGACACTTAAAGAGAACTTGGACATTCTATGCGAAACCCACAACGTGACACGTTTTGCTCTGTTTGACCAATTCCCTTACACACACCACATGGAAGCAGGTGTACTGTTAGAACGCAAAGCGTAATCCACCAGCATCAAACATAAAAAAAGCGAGCTCAATGGCTCGCTTTTTTGTTGGATTCGTTTTGCTTATTCAGCGGTGGTCTTCTTTTCCATGAAACCCAGTTTCTTACCGATCCACGCTAGGAGAATCATTGAAACCAGAATTGCGAAGAAGTTAGAACCTGCTTCTGGGTATTGCGCTTTGATAAACGCAGAGTGACCAAATGCACCTACGAAGAAACACGCCAGACCAACAAGTGGGATATCTTCTGATACTGGGTTGTTAAGGTATTCTTGGTACAGCGCCTGTACAGCTAGCACGAGTGCAATCAGAGGGAAGATTGAAAAAGACACTTCGCTCATGGTCAACCATGACAACAAAGCATCACCACACATACCTGCAACCAGTGCCAAAATCAGCGTTTTCTTTTCAGATTTATTTCCATTCGACATTATTCTATCCCGCCTTTTAATCGGTTACGTTCACGTTCTTTGCGATACCAATAGGCCCCTTTGGCTATCATTCGCAATTGCATGATCAATCGCTCGGCGAGTTCATCGCGCTCGCGTCGATCTAAATCTAAAGCTTCCGCACCAGAGCTAAACACCAAAGTAACCGACGCCTCTGCTTGAGTGAACGCCTCTTCTTTGGTCATTCCGGTGCTCATTAAGTACTCAGTTAATTCTGCCGCAAAATGCTGAATTTCTCGAGCGACGGCAGTACGAAATTCAGAGGAAGTGCCGGAGCGCTCACGCAACAATAAGCGGAAAACGTTAGGACTACTTTCAATGAATTCCATAAAGGTTTCAACTGAAGTTCGAATCACACTGCCTTCTTTGACAATACGCTGACGCGCCTGACGCATCAGTTGTCGCAACAACAGACCACCTTCATCAACCATGGTTAAGCCTAGCTCGTCCATGTCTTTGAAGTGACGGTAAAAAGAAGTTGGTGCAATTCCTGCCTCTCGGGCAACCTCACGCAAGCTGAGATTGGAAAAGCTGCGATCCGCACTGAGTTGATTAAATGCCGCATCGATCAACGATCGACGTGTTTTTTCTTTTTGCTGCGCGCGGATTCCCATCGATTTCATTCTTTAACTTGCTCTTTTTCTATTGGGTACGAGAGCTTCAATATAACGCATATCGCCCCCACGTATAAAGCGACGTTATCTGCCGATAAGCGGCGAGCACGTTACTATCGCCATGCATCTAATTGCAATCGCCTCACTTCAAATAGTAGACATACAGCATACCAATTAGTTCTTTTGGGCGATTCTGCGTGATCACTTCCACTCTCTAGCAGGCATTACGTGTTCCCAATAGAGTAAATGAGTTAAAATCCCGCTACAGCAATGTTAAGCAAATATAACAAGGAAGACATCATGGCGCATGCTAATCACTATGACGTGATCGTAATTGGTAGTGGCCCTGGCGGTGAAGGGGCGGCAATGGGATTGACCAAAGCCGGACTGAATGTTGCCATCGTAGAAAAGGAAAGCAGTGTTGGTGGCGGTTGTACGCACTGGGGAACCATACCATCCAAGGCATTGCGTCATGCGGTTAGCCGTATCATCGAATTCAATAGCAACCCATTATTCTGCCGTAATAACACCAGCCTTCATGCAACATTTTCTGACATTTTAGGTCATGCGAAATCGGTCATTGATAAGCAAACTCGACTTCGTCAGGGCTTTTATGACCGCAATTCATGCACACTGTTGTTTGGTACTGCGCGCTTTATCGATAACTACTCCATCGCCGTCATGCAAAGCGATGGTACGGAAGAAGTGTACTCAGCAGATAAATTTGTTATCGCGACAGGCTCTCGTCCATACCAACCAAATGACGTCGACTTCTTGCATGAACGCATCTACGACAGCGACTCTATCCTGAGCCTGAAGCACGACCCTCGCCACATCATCATTTACGGTGCGGGTGTGATTGGTTGTGAATACGCATCTATTTTCCGTGGTTTAGGCGTGAAGACCGACTTGATTAACACTCGTGACCGCCTGCTCTCTTTCCTAGATAACGAAGTCTCGGATGCATTGTCTTACCACTTCTGGAACAGTGGCGTGGTCATTCGTAACGATGAAACATTCGAGAAAATCGAAGGCACCGAAGATGGTGTTATCGTGCACCTTCAATCTGGCAAGAAGATGAAAGCAGACTGCCTGCTGTATGCTAACGGTCGAACGGGTAACACAGACAAACTTAACTTACGTGCGGTTGGGCTTGAGGGTGATTCGCGCGGACAGCTCAAAGTAGATGGTAACTACCGTACAGAGGTAGAACACATCTACGCAGTCGGTGATGTAATTGGCTACCCTAGCCTAGCGAGTGCAGCGTATGACCAAGGTCGTTTCGTGGCACAAGCCATCACTAAAGGGCAAGCTGACGGTAATCTGATTGATGACATCCCAACGGGTATCTACACCATTCCAGAAATCAGCTCAGTGGGTAAAACCGAGCAAGAACTGACTGCGGCGAAAGTGCCTTACGAAGTGGGACGTTCTTCGTTCAAGCATCTAGCTCGTGCACAGATTGCAGGTAAAGACATCGGCAGTTTAAAAATCCTCTTCCATCGCGAAACCAAAGAGATTCTTGGTATTCACTGCTTTGGTGAGCGCGCTGCGGAAATCATCCACATCGGTCAGGCCATCATGGAACAAAAAGGCGAAGCCAATACGATTGAATACTTCGTCAATACCACCTTTAACTACCCGACGATGGCAGAAGCGTATCGCGTAGCGGCGCTAAACGGTTTGAACCGATTATTCTAATTCAATTGGGTTGCCATGATCCAAAAGCTAAAACAGCAGGTTTCGACCTGCTGTTTCTATTTGAGTGACTAGGCAAGAAAGCTTCCCTTACGCCATTGATAAAAGAAGATAGCGCCGAGTCCAATCCCTCGCATTGCCATGAAACTGGTCATCGCAAACCATAGTGCATGGTTTTGCCAGCCAGAGAACAAAAAGAAGATTGCAAAGAAGCAGCAAGTCGCCACGAACATACTGTTTCGCATGTCTTTACCTTTGGTGGCACCAACAAAAATGCCATCAAACAGGAAGCACCACATCGACGCCAATGGCATGACCACCAGCCACGGCAGATATACCGCCGCTTGCTGCTGCACCGCTTCAATCGAAGTGATCATGGCGATCAAGTGCGATCCCGCCAAACCAAATACCGCAGTCAAACCTAAACAGATGATAAGGCTCCAAAAGAAAGTACCAATCAGCGAAGCATTGAGCTGCGCTCGGTCTTTGGCACCAATCGCTTTGCCAACCATGGCTTCCATGGCGTAAGCAAAACCGTCCATGCCATAAGAAATCATCATCAAGAAACTCATCAATACCGCATTAGCCGCAACCACATCATCACCAAAGCTCGCACCTTGGAAAGTCATAAAGCTAAACGTAGCTTGTAAACAGAGCGAGCGTAAGAAGATATCGCGATTGAGTTTTACGAAACGCCCTAGCCCATGTTGAGTATCAGTTAGCAGGCTTTTGGGTGATGGCAACAGACGGGCACACCACGTCCTCCATACACACATCAAGCCAAACGCCATGCCAGAGTAATCAGCAATCACCGAGGCTAGCGCTGCCCCTTCAACTTTCCAACCCAAACCAATCACAAACAGTAAATCGAGCGCGATATTGGTCACGTTAGTGATGATCACCATCCACATTGGGGCTTTGGAGTTTTGCGTTCCGAGCAGCCAGCCCAACAGCACAAAGTTCATCAGCGCAGCGGGGGCACTCCATACTCGGATAGAGAAATATTGCATACCGTAGTGCTTCACTTCAGCACTGGCATCACTCCAACCAAATATCAGATCCGCGATCGGGTTATGGGCAATAAGGAAGACTAACGCAAACAGCAATGCCATGAGTGAGCCTTGCATAAACACCAAGGCGAGTTGTTTTCGGTCTTCACCACCATAGGATTGCGCCGCTAATCCAGTAGTCGACATACGTAAAAAGCCAAGCAACCAAAACGTCACACTGATCATGGTACTACCAAGCGCAACACCACCTAGATACCAAGCGTGTTCAAGGTGACCGATCACCGCAGCGTCAACCAAGCCCAATAGTGGAACAGTAATATTCGACAGCACCATAGGGATAGCGAGCGCTAACACTTGGCGATGCACTTGAGGATTCAATAAAGGAGAGAAGATAGAGTTTGTCACAGGCACCTCGTTGTTTAGATCAGCGAGTGTACCTGAGTGTTCAATGCCTAGCCAATTACCACTTGATGTGAACGAGAACTGGCGTGAGACGATGCTTCAACATTGGGATCTTATTCAGCCAGCGCTGCCATGCTTTCCAGCGTGAGCAAAATCGGTCGAATGGCGAGAAGGCTTTGACCCATTGCGCCCATGGCAGCCAATGCAGTACTTGTTGTGCTGGTACTTCAAAACCATGTGCATACGTATCTGAGCCGAGCTTCTGACCCCATTTACTTTCGGTTAAGTCACCTGCTAGTACCATGCACACTTCTGCCGATACAAAATGACGACCCAGAGTTTGGATGAAAGTCGCAACGCGCGATTCATCACAATCGAGTAAAGCCATCTCACACAGAATCAATACTGGTGCTTTTTCGGGAATGCGTAGTTCATCTAACCAACTCATGTCTTCTACGCTGCCGCAACGATGCTCGTAACGTTCATTTTTGTGGAACAATCGCTGACGCCAAACTAGATTCTCAGTGACATCCAGTTCAATCCAGTGACAACGACCATTGTCCAAACGGTAGAAGCGTGTATCTAAACCTGCACCAACATTGATGATCCAAGCGTCTGAGTGTTGTTGAAGAAAGTGACTGACCTGCTGATCGCACAGCTGAGTTAAAGTCACGTGCAGCAGCTGCTTCTGATCGACGTCGCCACTGATGCAATCTGGTGCCATCTTGCAGCTCAAGCACGCTTTTGCAGCGATCGGATCGTACACCAAGCCGTTATCGACCAAGCTTTCGCGGCTACGCAAAAACAACGGTTTCAACAGATGATTGGGTACGTGATGTTGAGGCTTGGACATGGGCATTTCCTTGCGCCGAAAAGAAAATGGTTAAATGGAATTAGATGATAATAAATCTCAATATCACTTGCAAGTTTTAACGCAACAGCCAAACGCTCTGAATCAGTGCGAGCGTAACTATGCTCGGAAGAAAAGAAATATGCTTTGAAGAAAATAAAAGTGGGAATAGAAAGTGCAGAAAACACAAAGCCCAGCAGAACACTGGGCTTTATTAGAATGCTTGAGGTAAGAAACCTACATCCAGTCAGTGTTACGGATGATGCCAACCGCCAGACCTTCAATCGTCAGGTGTTGCGATGTTAGGTCAACTTGGATTGGTGAAAACTCTTCATTCTCTGCATGCAGTAGAACAGTAGAACCTTTACGCTCTAAACGCTTCACCGTCACATCATCATCAACACGTGCAACCACAACTTGACCGTCGCGCACATCTTGAGTTTTGTGCACAGCCAGCAAGTCGCCGTCCATAATACCGATGTCTTTCATACTTTCGCCGTTTACGCGAAGTAAGAAATCTGCTTTTGGTTTGAACATCGCAGGGTCCACTTGGTAGTGAGACTCCACATGCTCTTGAGCCAGAATCGGCTCACCAGCAGCAACTTGACCAATCAAAGGCAGACCTTGATCGTCGTTTGCCGCATCTTCGAGTAGGATTCGGATCCCGCGAGATGCGCCTGGAATAATTTCAATCGCTTGTTTACGAGCAAGCGCTTTTAGGTGTTCTTCTGCGGCATTCGCAGAGCGGAAGCCAAGCTCACGCGCAATCTCTGCACGAGTTGGTGGCATTCCGGTGTCTTCGATTTTGCTTTTAATCAAATCGAAGACTTGTTGTTGGCGTGGCGTTAACGGCTTCATATGTCACCTGTCTTTTTATACAGTTAACTGTGAGTATATCCAGTAAATGAACAAATGAAAACCCAATTGGTTGTTTTTTAATTTATTTGCGCCAGTTTCAGATCCCACCCACAAACCTCAAGTGAACATGCGTTTTAAACGCGCAATAGCCAATTCGTCTAATGAAAGCAACAACCTAGGGGTTCGACTAATTTCCGCTCAATAAAATTAAAAGGTTTGACCAGTTTCTGGTATCCTTGCTGCGCTTAAAATTTATCGCCTAGGCTTATTTCTATAGCCGTATCTATTTCCTTTCCTATAGAAGAAGGGAAAGCGGACGCAGAAATAAGGTTAGGCTTGTTTGAATACCTATTGAGGCTGTGAACTTTATGTCTTCTGGACAATCATTTTCACGTTCATTACTAAAACTACCTTTATCGGTAATGGTAAAGGGCACCACAATCCCATCGAATCCGATTGACGATCTCAACATCGACCTAGCGAAACCGATTGTGTACGCCTTACCGTTCCGTTCGAACGTGGATTTGCTGACACTACAAAAACAAGCTTTGAGCCTTGGTCTCCCAGACCCGCTTAGCCCGCTAGAAATCAATGGCAAAAAACTGACTCGTTACGTGTTTATTGCCTCTCGTCCAACCGTGATGAGCAATGATAACGACGTACCGAGTGAGTCTGTTTCTCTGTTTACTGATTTACTTGAATTGCACAAGCTCGATAGCGAGCTAGACGTACAAATGATTCCAGCGACCGTACTTTGGGGTCGTAAGCCAGGTAAAGAAGAAAACCATAAGCCGTACCTGCAACCAATGAACGGTCCGCAAAAAGCAAAAGCGGTAATGGCAGCAGGTCGTGACTGTTTGGTGCGCTTTAGCCCAGTGGTTTCACTGCGTTACATGGCAGACTCTCACGGTACCGACAGCGCTATTGCACACAAGCTAGCGCGCGTTGCACGTATCCACTTCTCTCGTCAGAAGCTCGCAGCATCGGGTCCAAACCTGCCTCAACGCCAAGTGCTGTTTGCACGCTTAATGAAATCGCCAGCAATCGAAAAAGCGATTGAAGACGAAGCGCAAAGCAAAAACATTTCTATCGAGAAAGCACGCAAAGAAGCCCATGACATCATGGATGAGATTGCAGCGGACTTCTCTTATGGCTTGGTGAAAAACGGCGATCGTATTCTTGGCTGGTTGTGGACGAAGCTGTACCAAGGTCTACACATAAACAACGCTTCGACTGTTCGTCGCCTAGCGCAAGATGGTCATGAGATCGTGTACGTACCATGTCACCGCAGTCACATGGACTACCTACTGCTTTCTTACGTTCTATACCATGAAGGTATGGTGCCACCGCATATTGCTGCGGGTATCAACCTGAACTTCTTCCCAGCGGGTCCAATCTTCCGTCGTGGTGGTGCGTTCTTTATTCGTCGTAGCTTTAAAGGCAATAAGCTGTACTCCACGATTTTCCGTGAGTACCTATCAGAGCTGTTTGCTAAAGGTTACTCGGTTGAGTACTTCAGTGAAGGTGGTCGTTCACGTACTGGTCGTCTACTTCAAGCAAAAACCGGTATGTTGGCAATGACGATTCAAGCCATGTTGCGCGGTCTAAACCGTCCAGTAACGTTAGTGCCTGTGTACATCGGTTACGAGCACGTAATGGAAGTGGGTACTTACGCCAAAGAGCTTCGCGGTTCACGCAAAGAGAAAGAAAACGCAGGTCTTGTTCTGCGTACTCTGCGTAAGCTGCGCAACTTTGGTCTTGGTTACGTGAACTTCGGTGAGCCGATTCAGCTAAACCAATACCTGAATGAACACGCGCCAGAATGGACCAAAGACATCGACCGCATGGGCGGTAGCAAACCACAATGGATGAACCCTGTGGTAAACGGCCTAGCAAACAAGATGATGACGCACATTAACGATGCAGCAGCAACTAACGCGCTGACTCTATGTGCGACAGCGCTATTGGCGTCTCGTCAGCGTGCATTGTCTCGTGACTCTCTAATCAACCAAATTGAATGCTACCTGAAGCTACTTAAGAACAACCCATACTCAAACACTTCAACGGTTCCAACAGAAACGGCTGAAGAGTTGGTGGATCACGCTATCTCACTCGATAAGTTTGTAATTGAAACCGACACCATGGGTGACATCATTTCGCTGGATCGTAGTCAGTCGATTCTGATGACCTACTACCGCAACAACATCATTCACTTGTTCGCTCTACCATCATTGATTGCTCAGATGATTATTCGTCAGCGCAACGTGACGATTGAGAAAATTCAAGAAAACGTCGCTCAAATCTACCCATTCCTGAAAAAAGAGCTGTTCCTAAGCTACAAGGAAGAAGAGTTGAACGAGCTGGTCGTGAAGATCTTGAACGAGTTCATTGAGCAGAAGATGGTTTGCCAAGATGGTGACAAACTGGAAATTAACCAGTCAAACAACCAATCATTGGTTTTGTTGGGTCGTACTATCACTGAAACACTGCAACGCTACTCTATTGCGATGAACTTACTGGTAGCTGACCAAGAACTGGGTAAATCAGACCTTGAACAGCAGAGCCAAGACATTGCACAGCGTTTGGGTCGTCTACACGGTATTAACGCGCCAGAGTTTTTCGACAAAGGTGTGTTTGCTGCAATGTTCAATACGTTGAAAGAGCAACAATACCTAGATAGCGACGGCAACTGCGATCTTGAGAAGACACAGCAATTTGCCAAACTACTCTTTGCTTTGCTCTACCCAGAAGTGAAATTGACCATCGAAGAGAGTATCCACCAGCTGCAAGCATAATTGGCTTAAGCTCGATATTCATCTCGACAAAACATAAAAGGCATCCAATTGGATGCCTTTTTCTATCTGAACGTTTGTACTGAGTTACCAGAAAGCGATAAACAGACCGACCGCAATCACCATTCCCACATAGTTGTTGTTAAGAAAGGCTCTGAAGCACAAGTCGCGCTCTCGGTGGCGAATCAAGTGTTGCTGGTATACAAACAAAGAAGCCGCAACCAAAATCGTCCAATAGTAGCTTTGCCCAAGTTCGTAATGTTGACCAAGCAACACTAACATCGCCAAGGTAATCAACTGCAGAACACCAATCACCAGCTTATCGTGACGCCCGAACAAGATAGCCGTTGATTTGATACCAATCTTTAAATCATCATCACGGTCGACCATCGCATATTGAGTATCGTAAGCAATGGTCCACAAAGCGTTAATCACAAACACAAACCACACAATCCAAGGCAATTCGCCTGTTTGTGCTGCCCATGCCATCGGAATCGCCCAACTAAAAGCCAAACCTAAAAACAGCTGAGGCAAATGGGTGTAACGCTTCATAAATGGATAAATGAACGCTAAAAAGATACCAGCAAAGGATAGCTTGATCGTCAGCGGGTTCATGGTCAGCACCAATAAGAAAGAGCTGATACCTAGAACTAAAAACAGACCAATCGCTTCTTTCGAGGTCACTTTACCTGAGGGTAAAGGACGCTGCTTGGTACGTTTCACATGACCATCAACTTTACGGTCAGCAAAATCGTTAATCACACAACCGGCGCTTCGCATTAGGAATACACCTAACACAAACACGATGAGTACATTCCAACTTGGCATGCCTTGGGCGGCAATCACAAGTGCCCAAACCGTCGGCCACAATAACAAGAGTGAGCCAATTGGGCGATCCATTCGCATCAGTTGCCAATATGCTTTGGCTTTGTCTGCGGACATTTACACCTTCTCCTTAGCGTAAACTGGTGAATTGGGTAAGAATAGCTCAGCAACCAGCATGGGTTTGTGATTCATCCACAGTCTTGAGCGTCGCGCTAAAAGGCGCCCCTGTGGCAAATTAACCCATCCCATTTGCAGAGCATCGCGTTCAACGTTATCGGCGCTGAACACAGTTAAGCCCAGCGGAATATCTCCTTGCTGAGCTAAGTCATACTGTTGATCGACCAAGGTTGAACGAGGAATGAGCGTGCGTCCAATGACCCAATCTGTATTGTCGCCACATAAAATCACCTCTCTCAGTAGGCAATCTTGCTCAGACAATAGCTGGCTCTCATCCTGTTTTAACGTCTTGGCAGTGACGATCTGATTGTGCAGCAATTCCACTGTTAAGCGTTGGCAGTGCTGACCTAAACGACGTGACAAAGAGCCCTTTTCTTCAAGCCAATGCTTGGCGAATTCGTTAGGGAATTCAAAATCTTCGGGGTTTTGCCACTCTACTTCCAATAAAGAAGTAAGATAGAGTGATGTCGGCTGATTCATACTAGTATTCAATTGGAGGCTTTATGCGTACAATAAAGCAACAACTTACCGTCTTATTGAAACTGTAAGTTCCGTTATTTGTTATAGACGGTCTATTGTATCAAGACTGAAGCGATTCGAATATCGCGATCCAGAGAAAGAAAAGTTAGAAATATGTACAAACGTTATATAGCCCAAATTATTTTCGCGCTAAGTCTGCTTATTTCAGCACCGAGTTGGGCTGAATCTGAAGAGGCAGCACCTAAGTTAGCCTACTTTACGCTCGAACCCGATTTAACTACGAACTTCTATACCAAGGGTAATAAACTGGGTTATGTACAGGTGCGTATCGATATCATGGTGATGAGTCAGCAAGACCTCGCCGTTGTCGAACACCACCAACCATTAATCCGAGATGCGGTGATTGAACTATTGGGTAAACAAACAGAAGATACGATTAAGTCTTTATCTGGTCGTGAGGATCTGCGCAAAACGTTGGTGAAAGAACTCAATGAAACCCTACTGCCAGAGACGGGTAAAACCATCATCGCTGATTTGCTGTTTACCAAATACCTTTACCAATAATATGAACAGTTAAAGCTGACGAGCTGCTCCTATTAAACGAAAGACAGATAAACAAAAGACCACCGATTGGTGGTCTTTTTGTTGGTGTCTGTAAATCATTAACTTAGGAGGTTTGTTGGTATTTCTGTTTACCAGAATCAAACAACGCTATCGCCATACCAGAAAGTAAGCCAACTAAGTGGGCCGTGTTGGCAATCGCCATAAATGGTTGAACATAGCCAAGAACCAACCACACCAGCATAAAGCCAATAATAGGTTTAGGAAGTGTTAAGCCAAGATGTGGACAACGGTAACCAAGGATCCACAAGTAACCAAGTAGCGCATAAACCACACCAGATAAACCGCCGAAGTTTGCTCCTTCAACATAAAACTGACCCGCGCCGGAGAGCGCTGCAGAAATAAGGAAGATTTGCAGTAACTTTCCAGAGCTTAAACGGCGCTCGATATCACCTCCCAATTGCCACCACCACAAGAGGTTGAACACAATATGGGTAACAGAGAAGTGCAATAACGCATGGCTAACCCAGCGCCAGAGCTGCCATTGCTGCCCTTCGAACGCAGGAAAATGCAATAAAGCAAACACACCATCACCAAAGCCGAACATCTGCAAAAAGTAGATAACGGCACAGACAACCATGATCAGCAAGGTCACTGGGCCCGCCTTAGCTTTCACCATACCCATAATGCTCGGGCTGGAATAATGAAATTTGCTCTTACGAGTATCGGCAACGTCCCACGAAGCGGCGCTATATTTCGACGCTGATGGATTGGCTAAGAATTGTTTTAGCTCGGCTTCGACTTCAATTTCATGCTGCGCATCCGTCAGCCAAAGTGCAAACTGTCCTTCACCTTCCGGCATCATCTGAATATCAATCTTGCGTGATGCCATGTAATCAATGAAGGCTTGCGCCATACGTGGATTATTTAACGTTACCAATCTCTTCATTAACTTCTCACTATCGGTAGTTCTGCTCGTTGCCAGGCTTCAAAGCCGCCATCCACACTGTACACCTGTTCGAAGCCTTGGTTAACCAAATATTGTGCCGCACCTTGGCTACTGATGCCGTGGTAACACATCACTAGGATTGGTTGTTCGAATTCCACATCGTCCATGAAAGGAACGATCGAATCATTAGTCAGATGAAAAGCGGATTCTGCATGCGCGACAGCAAAAGATTGAGGGTCACGAATATCTACAAGTTTTGCTTCACCTTGTTCGAGCAATGCCTGAGCGCCTTGAACATCGATATGTTGAAACTGGTCCATTTACTTTCTCTATGTCGTTTTCGTTATTGACGCCATTGTAACCTATCCAAAGCCAAACTTAGACACAGAGATAGTCAGGTCATTGAAAGCTGTACACATTCGCACCGTTTGTGGATAAATCTGTGAATTGCGTTGATAAAGTATATTTGGATCATTTGATCCACAAGATGTAGTAATGATCTTGATCTAACTGTGTGTATATTTACAACTATCCCCAAGTGAAAAACCACGCCTAAGCCTTATTTAGTCCGGCTTTCGAACAGTTGATGAATAATTACTTCACAGAGTTATACACAGGTAGCACAGATAAATTAGATCGCAAACACTATCGATTTTCGATCGAAAACAAAAAAGCCGAGATCACATGATCTCGGCTTTCTATGAAAATCTTACTTTAGATTAGAAGCGAAAGTTAGAACTCACCGACAGCAAGTTTCAGTTTCTTCATCGCGTTCTTTTCTAGCTGACGAATACGCTCGGCAGATACACCAAACTCATCCGCTAGATCTTGAAGTGTTGCTTTCTCGTCATCCAACCAACGAGAACGGACAATACGTTGACTACGCTCATCCAAACTCGCAAGAGCGTGGCCTAAACGATTATTAGTATGCGTTTCCCAGTTAGCAGCTTCAATATTATCTGCTACATCAGACGATTTGTCCTCTAGGTACAACATTGGCGCTGTGTACGAGTTTACATTGTCATCGTCATCCATTGGCATATCGAACGTTGAGTCCACTGCCGCTAGACGCGATTCCATTTCACGTACTTCTGAAGGCTCGACACCTAGCTCACGAGCTACGGTTTCAACTTCACCGTTGTTGAACCAACCTAGACGCTTTTTCGACTTACGTAGATTGAAGAACAGCTTACGTTGCGCTTTGGTTGTCGCGATCTTAACAATACGCCAGTTACGCAATACGTATTCATGGATTTCAGCTTTGATCCAGTGAACAGCGAAAGAAACCAAACGTACACCCACTTCAGGGTTAAAACGCTTAACCGCTTTCATAAGACCGATGTTGCCCTCTTGTACTAGATCTGCCATTGGCAAACCGTAGCCTGAGTAGCCACGAGCAACGTGAACAACGAATCGTAGGTGTGACAAGATAAGGCCTTTCGCCGCGTCAATTTCACCCTTGTAGTGTAATCGTTCTGCAAGCTCACGCTCTTCGTCTGCAGTTAGCATTGGGTAGCTGTTTACAGAACGGATATAGCTATCAAGGCTATCTTGCGTGACTAGAGCCATCGGATACGCTTCTTTTGTCATTCAATTCCTCATCAATCTCTGATCTGGAGCATTACATTGCAATTTAGCTTGGCCATCTTGAACTTAAAATGAGCAAGTTTCAAGAAGGGCGAGTAATTATCCATAAACAAATTGTCTAAACAAGAGGTAAAAATTAGCTTGTGCTAATAAATTCCAAGTATAAGACCTTTATCACCTAAACTGGTTCAATTTCTTTTAGATGACGCTGCGCGGATACTCGTGCGGCGATACAACCCAGCAAACTACCAGTGATAATTAATAGCAGAGATTCATCCCAACTCAGACCAATCAAACGGAACTGACTGTCGTATAGTGAAGCCAATTGCTCAACGGCATTGTTCATCACCACAGTAATCAATGCGGTGACTAACCAAGCAATGCTCGCCCCCAGCACACCGAACCACATACCCGTGTACAGGTAAGGACGCAGAATGAAACCGTCGGTCGCACCAATCAGCTTCATGGTTTGAATCTCTTCTTTGTTCGCCAGCACATTAAAGCGCAATGTATTGCCGACGATTAAAAATACAGCACCTAACATCAGTATTGTCAGGGTGATGACAATAATACCAGCAAGGGTTTTTATGGCATCAAGACGCGCCAGCCAATCTTCATCGAGCCTAACGTCAGTAACGTCTTGTTGCTCACGGACTTGCTTGGCTATCGACTGAATATCACTCTTTACTTCTGAATCTGGTGTGATCACCAACACGCCTGGTAGTGCGTAACCACTCAACAGACTCAACGCTTGGTCAAAGCCAGCGTATTGGCTTAAATCAGATAGACCTTGTTGCGGCGAAATATATTCCACCTCTTTTACCAAAGACCACGTTTCGATTTGGTCTTTTAACACCATCACACGCGCATCAGGCATGCCTTCTACTAAGTAAGCACTAACTTGCGATGGTGAAGCGACGTCTTGTGCTGCGCTCGCCACGTTTTTACCCAGCAAGTACAAGCAAGCTGGCATCGCTAATGCCACTGAAATAACAGCTAAGGTAAGAATGTTACCTAAAGGACGACGCCATAACGCGCCAAAAGAAGATTTTGCTTGTTTTGCATGGACAGAGAAAAAACCATCGGTATTTGCACGCTTGGCACTGCGACCTTTCCCTTTCTTCTGGGTGCGCTTGTTACCTACCATAGTCTTCTACCTCACTTAGGAAGCCTTGGTTCAATTCAAAATGGCGATATTGTGGGCGAGTGTTTACTAACCCGATATCGTGCGTCGCAAGGAGAATCGTTACGCCAGCACGGTTAAATTCTTCAAACAATCGTAACACACGGTTAGACAGCTCTGGATCAAGGTTACCAGTTGGCTCATCGGCCACCAGTAGAGTTGGTCGGTTTACGACAGCGCGTGCAATACCAACACGTTGTTGTTCACCACCCGAAAGTTGACTTGGCAAACAACGGGCTTTATCTAACAAGCCCGTTTTATCCAACGCCGCAGAAACACGGCGTTTGATTTCGTTTTCAGAAATCGATTCGATGCGCATCGGCAGTGCAACGTTGTCGAACACACTGCGATCCATCAATAGACGGTGATCTTGGAAAACAATCCCGATATTGCGACGCAAGAAGGGAATGTCTTTGTTTGGGATACGAGTGATATCGTGACCATTGAAATGGATTTTGCCATCGGTTGGTCGCTCTATCGCACATATCAGTTTCAACAAGGTACTTTTACCTGCCCCGGAATGCCCACCTAAAAACGCCATTTCTCCGCGTCGAAGGTGAAAATCGACTTTCTGTAAGGCTTGTCGACCACCTCGGTAAGCTTTGCTCACTTGCTGAAATTTGATCACCGTTGATTTCCTCTAACTCTTGTTACTCTTCACGACTAAACAGAGCGTCAATGAACTCTTGAGTTTCAAATGGACGCAAGTCTTCGATGCCTTCGCCTACACCAATGTAGCGAATTGGGATTTCGAACTGATCAGCGATAGCGAAGATCACGCCACCTTTCGCTGTACCATCCAGCTTAGTCAATGTAATCCCGGTTAGAGGGGCAACATCACTGAAAAGTTTCGCTTGGCTAATTGCATTTTGACCTGTACCTGCATCTAGCGTCAGCATGATCTCGTGTGGCGCTGAGTCATCAATCTTCTTCATTACACGTACAATCTTACGCAGCTCTTCCATTAGGTTCGCTTTGTTTTGTAGACGACCGGCAGTATCGGCAATCACGACATCGACGCCACGCGCTTTTGCCGCTTCAATCGCATCATAGATAACCGAGGCACTGTCCGCGCCAGTGTGCTGAGCAATCACAGGAACGTTATTACGCTCACCCCATACTTGTAGCTGCTCAACCGCAGCCGCACGGAAGGTATCACCCGCCGCAAGCATGACTTTCTTACCTTGGTTTTGGAATTGCTTCGCCAGCTTACCGATTGTGGTGGTTTTACCGACACCGTTCACGCCAACCATTAAGATAACGTAAGGGGTTTTGCTGCTGTCGATTTCGAGAGGCTGTTCTACTTTCGCAAGGATTTCTGCCATCTCTTCTTTCAGCAGGCCATAAAGTGCTTCACCATCTTTAAGATCACCGCGAGAGGCTTTTTCAGTCAGATTGTTGATGATTTTTGTGGTGGTTTCCATGCCTACATCAGCAATCAACAGTTGTTCTTCTAGCTCTTCGAAAAGGTCATCATCGATCTTCTTACCGCTGAACAAACCAAAGAAACCCGCACCGATGTTTGCTTTTGTGCGGCTTAGGCTACGCTTCAGGCGAGCAAAGAAGCTCTCGGTTGGTTTTTCTTGTTCTTGAACGCGAGGTGCAACTGGTACTTGTGGCTCTTCTGCTTCTGCTTCTGCTTCTGCTTCTGCTTCTGCTTCTGCTTCTGCTTCTGCTGGGGCAGCCTCGGCTTTCTCCGGCTCCGCTTCAACCGCTGTTTTTTCTTCTGCTTGCTCGGCAACGTCTTCTGTTGGTTGTTGCTCGGCGGCAGGAGCTTCCGCTGCTTCTTCTTTTACTGATTCTTCAGTTGTCGGTTTTTGGCTTTGCTCTTCATCACCAAAACCTAGCCACGAAAGTAATCCGCGCTTCTTTTTTTCCGTCATCTGGGGCTATCCTAGATTGTCTTCTTATCTATTAATGACTCTTTTCTGACAAGAATATTAACTTTACAGAAAAGGCGAATGACAAAGTTGTGAAAACTTTCCAATTAGGTAAATCTAATCTTATTAGTGTTACACTCTGTCATCTTGAATATTCTGGGCTGTATCCAAGCTCAAAGCTTGGGCGATTGGGTATAGTATCACTTTATTAGCGGTCAAAAAATCTATGGTAAGACGTCGCCAGCAAAACTCATCACAAAAAACGCCAACAACGGGCTTTGTACGCATTATTAGTGGGTTATGGAGAGGTAGAAAGCTCCCTGTTCATGATGCAGAGGGCTTACGCCCAACCACGGATCGCGTAAAAGAAACCCTGTTTAACTGGTTAGCTCAAGATGTACCGCAGGCGAAGTGTCTCGACTTGTTTGCGGGCTCAGGCGGTTTAGGCTTTGAATCAGCTTCACGCCAAGCTAACCAAGTAACTATGATTGAGCTAAATCCACAAGCATTTCAGCAACTGCAAAAGAACGTAACTTCCTTGAATGCCAACAACATTCAAGTAGTGAACACGGATGCAATTAGCTTTTTGCAGCAACCAGGGACACCTCACCACGTAGTATTCATCGATCCGCCATTCCGCAAAGGATTATTGGATGAAACCGTGACCTTGCTAGAGCAAAACGGCTGGCTTGCTGAAGATGCGATGATTTATATTGAAACTGAAAAAGAGCTGAACATTGCTGGGCTACCAGAGAGCTGGCACCTACACCGCGAGAAAACCGCAGGTCAAGTGAGCTACCGTTTATACGAACGCTCACCAGCTTAAAGCCTCGATTTAAAAGGATAGTTAAATGAAAGCATTATTGATACTGGCTAAAGCGGCCATCGCCTTTGTCTGGTTCGTGTTGATCCTCAACTTCTTTATGCCATTCCCTGGCAAAGCAGCGATTGCGTTGTACATCATGACCGCATTCTTGTTCATCATGCACGGTTTGCAAATGGCGATCTTCATTGGTGCATTTGGCGACAAGATTAAGATGAGCGCATGGGAAAAGTACTCCATTTTGATTTTTGGTATTTTTGCTCTGCTCGATATTCGTCGTAAGCACATGATGTAATAAGACAGATAAACGAAAGCCGCTCATAAGAGCGGCTTTTTTGTATTTATCATCTCGGTAATGGCTCAGCCCATGTAGCTCTTCACCCCATCAAGGAACATTTGGGTAGATATCATCACTAGCAGTAGTCCCATCAATCGCTCAACGGCTTTTAAGCCACGCTCTCCTAGGATACGGTGGAAGAAGCTGTAGAACATCAAAATAAAGAAAGTCGCGCCCCAAGCAATTAACACGGCGGCAGACAGCTCCATAATCTTATCGGGATGCTGAGAAGAAAGTAAAAGCAGCGCTGCAATCACCGAAGGTCCCGCAATCATCGGAATAGCCATTGGTACAATAAACGGCTCTTCGCCGGCAGCCAATCCAGTAATGCTGCCAGCACTTGGGAAAATCATCTTAATGGCGATGATAAACAGAATAATACCACCAGAAATACTCAAGGTTTCAGGCTGAACATGAAGGAAGCTCATGATGCTCTGCCCTGCAAATAAGAACAGCATCAAAATCATCAAGGCAAACACTAACTCACGGATCAGTACTTTGCGACGACGCTTTGCATCGAGATGTTTGAGAATGGATAGCACAATCGGCAAGTTGCCGAGCGGGTCCATAATAAGAAACAGCATGGTCGCTGCAGAAAGAATGTCCATGTTCTGACCTCGACAGGAAAATTGGCGGCCAGTATAACAAAGTGACTACATGAATATATGTTTGAAGGCGAAATGCATTTATCGCCTTCACAGAACAACGCTTAACCGCCGCTTAGTGATTGCAAACGCGCGCCATGTTTACGACAAACTTACCTTCTAGCTCGCGTACTTTTTCTCGCTTTAGCAAAAACTCTAGCAATGCCTCTAAGTCTAGATCATTCAGCTTACAGGTATGAAAGCGTGCCTCAGAACCAAAGTGACCCGCAAGCTCATCACGGTTCATTGGGGTTTCACGAAGTAGGTTCAGTAGATTGTGAGCATGAATTTCAGTCATTATTGACTCCGGTCATCAAGTTGAATTCGTCCAGTTTACTGAAAAAAAGACGAGGTACTTTGACCTGAGTTAGTAAATGATAGAGGCAACAATTAACGCATGAGCAAAAAAGTAGCTGCCACTCACCCAGACATAGGCGCGTTTCATCGGCTTACGATAACCATGTATTGCATAAGCTAAGGCGGAATAAATCATCACTAAGGTGCCGCTAAACCCGAGCGCATTAGCAAAGCTCGGCACTTGTAACCACACCTCTCCCGCAGCCCAAGCCAGTTGAACCAGCATAATGCCCATAATCACGACCGGAAAGACCATGGAATCCAATTGTGGCAATAGTAGGAAAAACGCGACGATACTTGCAGCGAGAAGCAGAGCTAACAACCACCAAACGATGTCACCATTGAGCTGAACCCAAAATGATTTGCTATAGCAGATTTGTGCTAGGAGATAACCCGCGAAATAAAGAGGTTTGCGAGATTTAAATGAATGAAGAGTGTCAGCAAACATCGAAACCACTAAACCACCAACGATCCAATATGTGTGTGGTGCTGAAGAACCTTCGGTCAGTGCCAAAATCAGCAGCAATAGCAGAGTAAAGATTTTAAATGTGAGAGACTGCGTTGGATTGGCTTGTTTCGCCCCCAACACGGAATACATCCCCGATAGCCCTATCGCTAACCAACTCCACATGCCGATACACCTTTCACGTAATCTCGCCGCTAGTCTAGGTAGACCAATCTTGATGTAAAGATGCAATCAGTGAAAGTTGGATCTCGATAGCGAATCGCAACATTTTGTAGCCGCAACTTACTCAATTAATGGTTATCGTTTTTCTCGCAATCATTGAGGTGAATGATTTAGTCAAAGCAATCAACGGCAGCGAAATAAATTCGCTGACTTTCAATAAATTGAAAAACAAACCGCCAATTTGTTCGCCATGCAACCGTTATGGATAAATAACCGACACAAAAACCAAATCCACCACCCCTGACCACTCAGAAAGCTAAAAACACCGTTCCATAACAAGACTCGTAACTACCAGAGTAGTAAAACCTCAGGTTAAAAGTTCAAACAAGAACACCTAACCATCTGATATAAAAAAGAATAGTTAACAAAAGCGATAAAAACCTAACCTTAGCTATTGTAGATTATAGCTAAAGCCTTTTGATACTGTAGTTTTCTCATTAGATAGGAAAAATAAGACGAAATGGACGTCCATAAGTGTTCACTTCATTAGCACAAAACCTAATTTTCTCAACTTTTGAGAAATTCAGCAAAAATAGCCAACCAACATCATCACCCAGACAAGAAACACTATTTCATCATAAGATTACTCATATTTAACACATTAAAATCATACACTTAAAAACAAAAAGAAGAGAAAAACAACAAGTCGAACACTTAAAGAACAGCACAAAAAACACAGTTTTATTAGTCAATTTAGGGTAAAAACACTTAAGTTAAGTGCGAGTTTTGAAAACTTTTCTGCTTTGAAGTTGATCAAAGCTCAAAAACAGTGCTATATTATTTACATCGAGTTCATCAATGATTTTAGGGGTAGTGTTATGATTTCTTCTTCTCAAAAACAAGGGCTGGTAATGATTGCAGTGGTTGTTGGTTTAATGACACTGCCAATGATGTACTAAGTTACTGTTTAAAATAAAAAAGGGACGCTTTCGCGTCCCTTTTTTATTATTCAAATTTTATCGTCTACAAATGCTTAACCAGAATGTCCCAATGCATGTAGTAGAAACCAAGTGCAGCGAGCGTAATCAAGGCCATTAACAAAATCGCCGCTCGCCAAATAAAGCGTGAACTTCGTGGTGTTAGCTCCTTTTCGCATGCATCGCACGCAGCTAAGAAACCTTTTCGATCGTCCAGCTTGTAATCCTCTTCGTGAACAACCTTGTTTCTTACGGTCGCAATAAACCGCAACTTAGCAACAACGTCATGCGGCAAGCGCTCTTCACAACTAGTGATAAGCTGATGTAACCCTTTCCCTTCCGCGTGGTATTGCGTACGCAGAAGTTTCTCGATCGTTCGGGTACGCATGACTACTTTCTCAATATCTGACATCGTAACCCTCCTTACTTGACCCTTCCTTCGTCAGTCATTTCATTCTTCTATAAATTTAGAACTTTTTCGAGCCAAAAGGTGCAAATTTCCTTTTAAATTGTGCTCTTGAACGCATATAAAATGTGAAGTGCGCCGAATAAAATCTACGACGCTTTTACTAGATCACGAATAATTTATCTCAACTCATAGTTTAATCAGGGAGTTCTGTAAAATAGGTGCCAATGAAACATTGGAGGTTATCATGCCAATCTCACTTATTTTGGCTTTGTTCGCTCTGATTGCGCTCGGCGCATGGGCGTTTTTCCGCTTCTATAGCAAACATTACTTTGGCGAAGATGCACCTGAGCAAAGTGCTCAAGTGACCATCTTAGACAAACAAGCAATAGAAGTACCGGATGCAGAGCCAGGTCAAGACGATCAAGAATATTGGATTTATGTACAACGCGGTTCGATTGGACCAAAACGCGAATTTCAAATCGGTGTGCACTATTACCACGCACTCAATCCGGGTGATAAAGGCACACTGACTTACCGTGGCGATAAGTTCTTACATTTCGCCTTAAAGCGCTAATCTACGGTAGCAACCAGCGAGTCTTGGCGGACTTGGAGAACAGATAGCTCATCGCCAAGGCTCCAGCACCACTCAATACAATCCACACAGGAATCACCCATGCAGGGTGACCTTGATACCAACCGAATGCTTTCATCGGCCATAAGAAGATTGGGTGAAGAAGATAAATACCTAAACTGTGCTGGCTAATAAAACTCACCACTTTTTGCGCTTTCGGTGCCAAGCCCTCTCCAAAGTAACGACACAACATAAAAATCATCGATGCTGCGAGAATCACATTCAATGTTTTGTATGAGAACCAGCGCCCTACTGTGTATTTGTCTGCTTCTAAACTGTTGGTCACAACCATAGTAAACGTCACTGCTAATGCCACCAACCCAAACGCAGTAAACGCCGTCACAACGGAACGGTTTAATGGAATTTTCTTAAACAACACATAGCCTAACGGTAAATACCCCATGTAAAGCCAATATTGATTACTCCATGGTCCATCAATTTTGAATAGGAATAAGGTGCTCGTGAACAACCAAAACGCTAAATAGGTGTAAATAACGTTGTCATCGACATTGCGAACCATCCATTGAAACAACGGAATCACAAAATAGAGTGGAATAAAGTAGTAGAAAAAACCAAGGTGATAATAAGTTGCATGATACGGACTGTTACTCACCACTTCTTTTACCGTGGCAAAATCAAAACCTTGCGCTGTCCAACCCGATAAATACGCGTAAAACATCGACCAAACCAAAAAAGGCACCAGCACTTTGCCTAAACGTCGTTTGACGTAGTATTTGGCATCAAAAGGACGCGTATCGCTGAGCATCAATGCACCAGTTATCAAAATAAACACTGGCACCGCCCAACGCGTCACGCTGTTCACTCCGACTGCCGTCGCCCATTGATCGAATGGAATCACGCCCAATTCATTACGATATGGCGCTAACACGTGAATAGCGATCACTGCCACAGCAGCGACACAACGTAATAAGTCGAAAAACAGAACCCTTTCTCTCATACCCTTTCCTAGTTTGTGTAACTTCACGTCTATAGCATAGGGTAATTTTCGCTCAGTTAAATAGTTAACAATCTGTTTTTGCTTATTTTTAACTCAGCTATGAAGCTCTAATAACATTGATTTGCACAATAGTTAGCGATAAATCCTATTGTACAAATAGGATCAGCACCCCTAAGCTTTCTCGGATATGAAACAGATTTAACCGTTTTATTCCATTAGGATGCTGGACAGATTATTAAGAGAGGTCTTTATGAAGAAAACATTATTAGCGTCACTGGTTTGTGTAGTGGCTTTAGCTGGATGTAATCAAAAGGAAGAGACCGTGGCACCAACACAATCGCAACCGGAAGCGAACCCTATCTGCAGCACGGAAAATCTTGCTGGCGGCTGGTCACAAGGTGAAGTAACACCTGAGGCTCAGCAAGCGCTCGACTTTGTTCTTGGGCAGATGAATACCGCTGCTAAACTAAAAGAAATCTTGAGCGTACGAACTCAAGTCGTGAATGGCATTAACTACGCGATTGAGTTCGAAATGGACAATGGTGAAGTCTGGAACACCATCGTTTACCGTTCGTTAAAAGGTGATATGGAAATGACGCAACCGGCACAACAAGGTCGCCTTTGCCCATAACCAAGATTTACTGATTTGCGATACTGAATCGTAAATACAAAAATGGCTCCCAATATGGAGCCATTTTTATTTCTAACTCGTAAATCGATTTAAGCCGTAGCTACTTTGGTTTTTGGTAGCTTGATAGAAATGACCGTTGTCAGCGCTAAGAAGGCAAAGGACACCCACAAACATGCAGCAAGCCCTGCTTCTTGGTAAATCCAACCAGAAAGAACCGTACCGATCAAACGTCCCATCGCATTCGCCATGTAATAGAAACCGACATCCAATGAAACACCGTCGCCTTTTGCGTAGCTGACGATTAGATAAGAGTGCAAAGATGAGTTCACCGCAAATACGGCACCAAAAATCATCAAGCCCACCACAATGACCAGTTCTGGTTGCCAGCCAATCTGCACGCCGTAAGCAATTGCACCAGTGATAACAGCAAGGATACCAGCCCAAATTAATGCCGCGCTGCCATCTGGCACTCGACCTTGCGCTTTACCGGTAATACGAGGTGCAAAGCCTTGAACGAATCCGTAAGCAATCACCCAAGCTGCCAGGAAGCCGCCCACCATCAGGTGATCCCAACCAAATACGCTGCCAAGGTAAATCGGCAGTGCAACAACAAACCACACATCACGAGCACCAAATAGGAACATACGCGCTGCAGAAAGGATGTTCACCGATTCTGACTTAGAGAAAATCTGACGAAATTTAGGTTTGCTCTTCGCCTTACCCATATCCGCTTCTAACCAAACTAAACTGCACACGAAGACAATCGCCAGCACACTTGCCATGATGATCATCGAAGTTTGGAAACCAAACGCTGATAGCAATAAACCACCAACAAAGAAACCCGCACCTTTCAGTGCATTCTTCGAGCCCGTTAAGATCGCAACCCACTTATAAAGTGCACCTTGCTGTTCGTCTGGCACCAAAGTTTTGATCGCACTCTTGGCACTCATCTTATTTAAGTCTTTGGCAATACCCGAAATTGCCTGCGCCGCCATTACCCAAGGAATGGTCAACCAAGCATTGGGCACTGCCAGCATCAGCAAGGCGAAAATCTGCATCCCTAAGCCGACGTTCATGGTTTTGTTCAAACCAAGTCGAGCACCTAGCCAGCCGCCAACCAAGTTGGTCACTACGCCAAAAAATTCATAGAAAAGGAACAGCGAAGCAATGGCTAAGCTTGAGTAACCTAAGTCATGGAAGTAAAGCACCACCAGCATACGTAGTGCACCATCCGTCACGGTGAAGTTCCAATAGTTGAACGTCACCAGCATATACTGACGGATACTTTTGCTTAGTTTTGAAATCATAACGACCTCAGATGTACAGCATTTAGAGTATTTAGATCATGATGTTCCAAATGCTCCATGACCTGAACACCAACATTGAGTCATCTCAATACTGGCGCTAAATAGTGAAACAAGAACTGATGAGATATCTAAATATTATTCATTAACAAACAATAAGTTAAATATAAAACCAATAAACAAGAATCACATAAATTGGTAAGCCATTACGGCATAAAGAGAGCTTTTGGATCATGATGTACCAAAAGCCCTATAAGCCGATCAAGCGTTTTGAGCTACACGCTCGATGTACTCAACTTGTACAGGCTTTGTGAAAGCACCAGGACGTAGCGCTTGCACTTCACGCACGATGTCTTCTAGCGCCCAATCTTTCTCTAGCAATAGGTGTGCAGCGAACAAACCTGTGCGACCAGAGCCACCCATGCAGTGCATTGCAACCTTGCCACCTTGAGCTAGAATCGCGTGCAGTTCAGGGCTCGCTTGTGACCATTTTGCAACGAACTCTTCGTCCGGAGCACAGTCATCTTCAATCTCAATTTGGAACCATTTCATGCCCAATTGTTGGGTTAATTCGCCCAACGCAGACACGTCTTTTGCTGCTAATTCAGCATTATCAAGAGCAGTAACAATTGCTTCTACGCCTTGCGCTTTTAGCTGCTCTAGCGAAGCTTGCAGTTCAACACCTTTGGTGCCTGGACATGGAGTCAGTACCAACGCGCCCGCTTCTAAATCTAATTGCCATGTAGGATGAGACATCTTAAAGCTCCTTATGCCATACCAACGTTACGAACCAATTCTGCAGTACGCGTCGCGTAACCCATTTCGTTATCGTACCAAGCGTAAATCTTCACCATACGAGAACCCACAACCATGGTTGATTGCGCATCAACGATCGTTGAACGTTGGTCGCCTTTGTAATCGATAGAAACCAATGGACGCTCTTCAAAGCCAAGGATGCCTTTTAGTTCTCCTTCAGAAGCTTCTTTCAGTAATGCGTTAACCTCTTCTGCTGTGGTATCACGTTTCACATCAAAAATAATGTCAGTGAGTGAGGCGTTTGCCAGAGGAACACGAACCGCGTGACCGTTAATCTTGTCTTTCAACTCAGGGAAGATTTCAACAATCGCTTTTGCACTGCCCGTTGTGGTTGGGATTAGGCTCATGCCACATGCACGTGCACGACGTAGGTCTTTGTGCGGCGCATCCAGAATCGTTTGTGTGTTAGTTAAATCGTGAATCGTTGTGAATGACGATTGTTCAATGCCCAGTTTTTCGTGAATCACTTTCACAACAGGTGCAATACAGTTCGTTGTACAAGACGCTGCGGTTACGATGCGGTGCTGCGCAGGGTCGAAGATGTGGTCGTTCACACCCACTACGATGTTAGCTACGCCGTCTTCTTTTACTGGTGCGCTAACAACAACACGTTTTACGCCTTGCTCTAGGTATTTGTTTAGGAATGAGGTTTTGCGATGAACGCCCGTTGCTTCAATCACAACATCACATTGACCCCAGTTCACAGCATCGATATCACGCTCTTGTGAAGTCGTGATGCGCTTACCGTTGATCAACATGTCTGTGCCTTCAACTTGCACTGCATGGTTCCAACGACCTTGAACTGAATCGAACTCAAGTAAGTGACCCAGAGTCGCCGCATCACCCGCTACATCATTGATGTGTACGAACTCTAGTTCTGGCCAATCAAACGCTGCGCGTAATGCCAAACGACCAATTCGACCGAAACCGTTAATACCTACTTTAATCGTCATAATCTTCTACCTTTAAGCTTTCGCTGGTTAACAGCACGCTGCGCGAGCTTTGTCGTGCAAACGTGAAATATCTTCTTGGTACTCTTGCTTCAAGCAGTTCGAGGCTACCAAGTCATCAATCAATTTTTGCATCCATCCCGGTAATTGATCTGACAGCTCGTAGTACACCCATTGCCCCTGACGTTTATCAACCAAAATACCATTTGATCTTAGCTGAGCCAGATGGCGAGAAATCTTTGGTTGGCTTTGTTGTAGCGCATGGGCTAAATCACCAACACAAGTTTCCCCTTCACGAACCACCAGCATTAAGCAACGCACACGAGTCTCGTCGGAAAGAAGTTTGAAAAACTGATGTGGAAGCATGCTTACATACCTATATATGGATATGCATATATAGTTGTTTAAAAATAGAATAACGTCAAGCGATCGTGCTCGACTGTAATAAAAGTTTAATATTTGATCAGATTAGGCGCCAGAAAAGGTCTGGCTCCAGCGAACGGCTTCGCCAAGTTCAGACTTAACATCATCCACAGAAAGTCCGAGTTGCTGGGAGAATTGCTCAACGCCTGCCCAATCGGCACGTTCGTAGCACTCCTCAATTGCCAACAACGCGCCGTATTCACCTTGGCGATGCAACAAGGCTTGCTGCACGGAAGGACTTAAAGGCAGCTGTCCCACTAAAGATTCCACAGACAAGTCAAGCATGGCGTCGAGAATCGATAACAAGCCAACCATAAAACCCTGCTCGTTGAGATGTGCAAAAGGTTGATAGCGCGACATAGCTTCGCAGAATTGAGCGCGTTGCAAAGATAAGTTGTACAACTCGCGCGGCTTCTGCCCGGAGATATATGACGCAACCACCAGTGAGACAAACATTTTGAGCTTTTCTTGTCCAAGATAAATCAAAGCTTGGCGGAATGAAGTGATGGTCACTTCTAACGTGGTCGATTGTGTATTCACAAAACGCAGTAACTTGTACGACAGCGTGACATCTTGAGTAATGATGTTTTCAATCCGGTCAAAGTCTGGATCGGGGACACACACTTCTCGAAATAGCTTGAGCGCCAACACTTGCTCGGGACTCACGTATTTAGTCTGCATCACTTCAGGCTTGCTGAAGAAGTAGCCTTGGAAGAATTTAAAGCCTGCCTCTTTGGTCGCTTCAAACTCAGCTTCGGTTTCTACTCGCTCAGCTAAGAAATGGTATTTGGTGCGCTTTTTAGTGTGCTTCTTAACTAAGTCGCATGCCTTTTTTAGCCCCATCGCCATGATATCGAGTTTCACGATATGGACATACGGTAAGAAGCGACGCCATTCGTCAGTCAACGTGAAGTCATCAAGCGCGATCAAATAGCCTTCACGGTACAGTTCGCGAATGGCTTCAAGCAGCTCATCGGTTGGTTGGCAGGTTTCGAGTACCTCAACCACGATTTTGTTTTTCGGCAAGCTTCTTGGCAGCCGACGCAGCAAACTTTGGTGAGGAAAATTGATGAAGCATCGTGAAGATGCAATCAGAGGATTGGTTCCGACAGAGAGAAAGTTCTCTACTATCAATCGGTATGTCGCCCTGTTTGAATCGATGTGCGCAGGATAGGCATTACTTTCACCATCGCGGAACAACAACTCATATCCCAGCGTCTGTCTTTTACGGTTAAAGATTGGCTGGCGGGCGACATATGCGTTTTTCATTCGAAATTATTGTGCTTTTTATAACTTGTTACTTAGCTGCCGCTAATAATGCACCACATCCCATGAACATTGAACCGAATACTTTATTAATTTTGCCCATGATCTTATCTGAGCGAATAAAGCGTCCCATTTGTGCGGCCAAACTGGTGTAGCCCAGCATCACAAACGCGTCAATGGTCACCGTCGTCACGCCCAATACCAACAGCTGAGTTAGTTGGTCTTTCGCTGGATCGATAAATTGTGGAAACAGTGCCACCAAGAATACGATCGATTTCGGGTTAGTCAGGTTGATAAGAATGGCTTTGTACAACAGAGAAGTACCTGACATGGTTTGGTGACTTTCGGTCGCAACCAAGCCGGATGTATCACGCCACTTTTGAATGCCGAGCCACACAAGGTAAGCTGCACCAACCCATTTGATCACAGTAAATGCCGTTGCCGATTGCGCGACTAAAGCACCAATGCCAGCGCCAACCAAAGCAATATGAATTGCCAAACCAATCTGTAAACCAACGATAGCACCCAATGACTTGCGCGTGCCGTAACTCAAACCATTGCTGATTGAGTTGACGGTACCAGATCCCGGAGCCAGACTAAAAACGATTGCTGTTACCACATAGGCTAACCAAACATGGGTATCCATTGCATTTCCTCAATAATTCTTCGATGATACATCGCGTAAACAACGTATCTTCAGGTAATCGACTAATGGCTATTAACCATTCACCTTTGACTTATACTCAAGAGACCTTATTTGAGCAAGCAATAGGTGGTCCGATCGCAGCACTTTGGCAAGAACGCCAAGAAGGCTTTGTAAAAGGGACAGAGAAAAAGAAAATCTACTGGTGCAAACTCACCAATCCCGAACACACCAAAGCCGTACTGATCGTCAACGGTCGCATTGAAGCCTCCTGGAAATACCAAGAACTGTTCTACGACCTATATCGACAAGGTTATGACGTGTATTCGTTTGACCACCGAGGACAAGGTTTATCAGATCGTCTGCTACCAGACTCAGACATGGGTCACGTCTATGACTTTAATGATTATATTGACGATATGGAATTGGTACTGCAGCAACTCAATTTGAGTGGATACCAGCAGCGCTTTGTCATTTCCCACTCGATGGGCGGTGCAATTGCAACACGTTACCTGCAAACTCACCCAGACCACAACTTTGACGGTTTGATTCTGAGTGCTCCGATGTTTGGTATCAACCTTCCTTGGTATCTCAGCCCTATCGCGATTCCAGTCACGCAAATCCTTGCAGCGGTTTCCCCGCAACCAAGCTATGCGCCAGGTCATAAGGAATACTACCCAAAGCCGTTTGAAGATAACCCACTTAGCCAAAGCTACGATCGTTATCACTGGTTCCGTGGTTTATACCGCGATAAACCAGAGCTACAAGTGGGCGGTCCAAGCACACGCTGGGTATGGCAAGGCTTGATGGCAGCCAAGCAATGTATTTTGCTGACACGCCAAATTAAAGTTCCGGTTTTATTGGTTCAATCAGGTAACGATCGCATCGTGAGTAACGCCGCGCAGCAACGCTTTATCGATAAGCTAAGTAAGACTAACCCCAATGCCAGCCTAGTTTCTATTGCTGGCGCAGAGCACGAAATCTTGTTTGAAAAAGACCAGTATCGCAACCAAGCACTTGATGCGGTTTTTGCCTTCATGCGTGAGCACAGCCAATAAATCAGATTAAAGAGGAAATACGAGCTCAGCGATTTACCCTCTTTTTCCTCCTTATTTTGGCGTAGACTTCATCATGTTCCCCGCACTCGGAGCAGTACGATCTAGTCAATCTACTGCGCTCCGTGTGCAATCAACCTGTTCTACTCTATCCGAACCGTTTACGAGGGCTTCATGAGCACATCGCTACCTTGCAAAGAGATCACTAAAATCGTTGCCTCAGATCTGGATGGCACTTTACTCGCACCAAACCACCAGCTAAGCGCTTACTCGAAAGAGACGCTCAAAGCGCTGCATGAACAAGGCTACACATTTGTCTTTGCAACGGGTCGCCACCACGTAGACGTCGCAAGCATTCGTCGCACGGTAGATATTCCGGCTTACATGATTACTTCGAACGGAGCACGTGTGCACGACCAGAATGATCAAGAGATGTACAGCCAGAACGTACCTGAAGATTTGGTTCAATCAGTGATCGACACGATCAAAACGGATCCTGAAATACTTATCCACATGTATCAAAACGACGACTGGTTGTTGAACAAAGATGACGATGAGTTACGCGAATTCCATGAAGAGTTCACTTATAAGTTGTACGATCAAGACAACGCACCAACTGATGGCATTGCGAAAATCTTCTTCACTCACCCAGCAAAAGATCACGACCATCTTGTGACCTTCGAAACTAAGTTACGTGAGCAATTTGGCGATCAACTAAACATCGCATTCTCAACACCTTGGTGTTTGGAAGTGATGAGCGCTGGTGTGTCTAAAGGTGATGCGTTGAAGGCAGTTGCGGAGTCTATTGGGCTAACACTGGAAAACACCATCGCCTTTGGTGATGGCATGAACGACGTAGAAATGCTATCCATGGCGGGTAAAGGATTGGTGATGGGCACATCTCACGAGAAAGTGATGAAAGCACTACCAAACAATGAAGTAATCGGCAGCAACGTCGACGATGCGGTTGCACACTACCTACAAGATCATCTGCTATAACCTGTATTGGCTATCAACAACAGGTTATCGGCAAAATCACAAAGGGCTGCACTATGCAGCCCTTTTCTTTTATCGCTGACTCGGCAACTTCTCTTTACCGAGGATTGCTTGCCACTCTTCTTCGCTCACAGGCATGATCGATAAGCGATTGCCGCGTTTCACCAATGGCATGTTTTCTAGTTCTGGCATCGCCTTCATGACCGACAACGGAATCAAGCGTTCAGTCTTACGCACAAACTCAATATCCACCATAATCCAACGCGGATTTTCTGGGTCGGATTTCGGGTCGTAATAATCGCTCTCAAGGTCAAACTGGAAGTGATCGGGATACGCTTCACGAGTCACTTTGGCAATACCTGCCACACCCACGTTCTTGCAAGATGAATGGTAAATCAGCACCAAATCGCCCAATTTGACTTGGTCACGCATCATATTACGCGCCTGATAATTACGAACTCCCTCCCAACATGAAACCTTTTGGGTTCGAAGCGTGTCAATAGAAAAGGTATCTGGTTCTGTTTTAAATAACCAATATGCCATAATGCCATCCGATGCAGATTAAGTAATGAGGAAGATATAACATGAAGGCTTTGAAAAACCCAGTGGCATTAGCCACACTGCTGGTCCTGCAAGCATGTAGCATGCAACCGCAGCAGTCCGATGCAGACACCCCAACCACTCCGCCTGCATCCTTAGATAAGCCGGAAACCATCTTACCTCAAACCTTTATGCTGCGTGGTGAAGTAGTGATTGGGCATGAAAGCCAGTACATCACACCTTGTGGCAGCGACAAACAATACTGGCTGCAACTGTCACCGCAACAAATCCAACGTGCAGTAGCCATCACCAATGAACCTTATCAAACCATGTATGGTGAAGTGATTGGTCATCTCAACCCGCCGGGCATCGACGGTTTCTCTGCAGATTTCGATGCTAACTTTGTGGTTGAGCAGGTGAACTTCCTCACCACAGAAAATCCGCATCGCTGCAAACAAACCAGTAAACCCACTCGCGTATTTGGTAATGAACCTTCGTGGGCTGCCAACTTTGAAGGCAATACGCTCAAGTTCCAGCAAATGGGCAAGTCGACACAAACACTCGAGATTAAAAGCAGCAAACTGCAACCTCGTCAGCGTACTTACCAGTTGGATGACGGTGAACTGCGCATGACCGAGAACTTGTGTTCAGACACCATGAGCAACTCTCTCTACGGCTGGAAAGCAACACTAGAGCATGGCGATAAAACCTATCAAGGCTGTGGTATGACAGCCAACGTAGATTCAACATTAGAATGGGTGAACACTTACGTCGCGACGTCGACCCAGTCACAAGGCTTCGAAGTGCAAATGACACTCAACAGCGACCACAGTGCCATCACCAAATACAGCTATTCAGACGGACAACCGCCATTGGTTGAACGCGGCTACTGGCAACAACTGAGCCCATCGCAAGTACAAGTATTGATGACTCACCACCAGCAACAACGCTTAATGACCGAGCGCCTATTTACTCGCGAAGGCAACCAGCTGAAAGCAGTCAAAGAGAAAGTGGGCAATTTGGTTTATCCCATTGCCGATGGCGGCTTAGTGCTATACCCAGCAACAGTGCGTAACTCAGGCATTGAGCAAGAAGCGCCTGAACGCGGTAGTGCGCCAATTGCAGCTGCGGACATTCCATCCAGTGCCGAATTTAATTCAAAAGTGGATGCGGCGGTACGTAACTACTTTTTCATTAATCAAACCAACCCAAGCAATAACCAATACCGTTGGCTGACTTACGATCTGAATGGCGATGGTGATGAAGAATTACTGGTGCAACTTGATTGGTGTGGCTCTGGCGGTTGTACTCTGCTGATATTCGAAAACCACGAGAAAGAGTGGCGTTTCAATAGCCGTATGACGCTAGTGCAAAGCCCAATTATGCTTGGTCAACAAACCTCGCACGGCTGGCGTGATCTCATTTTCAATGTCAGCGGTGGCGGCGCAACGCCTGGGCAACACGTGATGCAATACACAGGCGTAAGTTACCCAATCAACCCAAGCTTGGCGCCAAAAGCGAACAAAGAGCAAGTCAGCGGCGTACGTCTGTTCTCAGACGGCATCAGCCCTGTTCGCGATGGAGTGCGCTTGTAATGGCGCAGCCTTGTCCACATTGTAGCTTCAAGTTCAACTGCATCTGTTCACTGCTGCCGAAGTTAAGCAGTGAACAATCGCTGATGCTGTTAATGCACCCTAATGAACTGACGCGCGATACCAACACTGGCAAACTGCTCGCCCAGTGCCAACTGAATGTCACTCAAGTCGTTTGGGACCGAAAAACGCCACCAGCAGAGTTGTTAGAAACGCTAGCGAATCCAAGCCTGCTGCCAGTACTGCTATTCCCAAGTGAAGAGAGCCTAACGCTTGAACAAGTACAACAACAAAGTACCGAGCAAGACAGACAACCGTTGTACATCATTCTTGATGCAACTTGGCAAGAGGCGCGCAAGATGATCAACAAAAGCCGATGGCTAGAAGGTATCGCGATGATGGGCTTAACCACTCAAGTCGATTCCCAGTATCAACTGCGTCGCAACCAACAAGAAGGTAACCTATGTACCTTTGAAGTAGCTGCGCAATTGCTCGGACAACTTGGTGAAGAGCAAAACCAGCAACAGATGCTGGACTTCTTCGAGCAATACCTTCCTCGTTTCCAAGCCGAGAAAAGTGATCACGAGTTCAAAGTCTAACGCCCTTAAGAATCAAAAAACGCAGCTTTAACGCTGCGTTTTTTATTGGATGCTGTTTCACGTGAAACAAAACGTTAGAGCTCTTAAGCTCAATTAGAGCAAAGCACATTAAAACAAACGTGTCGGTTCACCTAAGTAATAACCTTGCAGATAGTCCACACCCATGTCCTGAGCAATATCGCACACCTCTTTGTTGTGCACGAACTCAGCGACGGTCTTAGCATTAAATACCTGACACAAACGCACCAACTGCGAAGCAATCTTGCGCTGCTTTTGGTCTTTGTCGATGTAGCGAATCAAACTGCCATCAAGCTTAATGACTTCCGGCTCTAACTTGAGGATCTCATCAATATTGGAGTAACCCGAACCAAAATCATCCACAATGATGCGTGCACCTAGGCTTCTAAAGTGGCTGCACACCTCAATCATCCTTCCGTAATCTTTGATTTGCTCTGATTCCAACACTTCTAAACCAATCCGTCTTGGGTCGTTAAGTTGGGTAATGGCATGTTCAAGCAGCATCAAGGTTTTATCACTGAGTAAATCCTGAGGTGACAAGTTTATTGAGAAGTCACCATGCTGATCTTTCATGTAGTTGAGCGTTGAGCGAATCATGTGACGGCTCAAACGCGTGTACAAATGCGTGTCAGAAATGATGGGTAAGAAACGCCCCGGCGCAATGATGCTGCCATCCTCTTCCATGATGCGCACCAAACACTCTTGGCTCGCGGGACGATGGTTGTAAGCGTGCACAATTGGCTGACTGTAGGTAATGATGTTCTGCTTGAGAATGGCGCGGCTCACACAGCTCAACCAACCCAACTGCTCTTTTCGCACATCTTCATTGACCTCAATGTCTTTGGCATTACAGATATGAGTATTACTTCGCACCCCTGCTCTTCGCGCTTCAATGCCTTTGAGGAGCAATTCATCCGGCGATGCGGTTGGAAAATCACGACGGCTAACTAAGCCACCGCACAATGAAATCGAAAGGTAATCAATATCTCGTAAGCCACTTGGTTCAAAGTTGGTTTGCTCAACCGCATCAGCAAAGCGAGTAAAGTGTTGCTTAATCATTTCACTGCTTCCATCAGCTTTAAATAAGAACGCCCACTCACCGACACCAATGCTATAAAGTTGCAGCGCGGCAGGTTTACCAAGCCGTTTACGCAGGCGATTACTAAAGTGCATCGACAAGTCTTTCAGCAGTTGGTCGCCAACGCGATAACCGTACTTTTCGTTGATATGGCTAAAGTTAAGCAGTTTGAGCGTCAGTAAATGCTCATCGGTATCAATGCTGATCAAACGCTCTTGCAGCGCAACACGATTTTGTAATCCTGTGCGGCTATCTCGGCGGAAGCTCTGTTCTAGCTTTTTCGCTTGGCGATCGAGTTGATACCCCATATGAGCATTCATGTTATTTAGATCGCCAATCGCATTGCGGATCAGGCTAAACAAGGGAGAGATAGAAGTGCTCACTTCTTGCTGTGGCATGTTAAGCGCAGTAACTTCATCCCCTTCACGCATCGCCAAGTAAGTCAGGCTATGGTGCAGAATTTCTTGTTGGTGATTCTCGCCGTACAACTCACCCATGCAGTAACTGCCCGACGTGTGGGAAATGTCCGTGAAGGCGCGAACTTCATCACTGCTATCAATAAAATCAAGTCGCGATGCGCAGTTATAAATCATCACTGCTTCAGGTTGATGCATGGAAAGCTCCACCACCCCATGGCGAACTTGCTCAAGCGTTAACGAAGGATGGTTGTAACAGAACTGAACTTCATCACCCAAACACCAAGGACGGTCGAAGCTCATGCTGCCGTCGGGATGGATTTCCGTCACGGCACACACCTCTTTTCGCCCAATGGATTCTCGATAAAGTGGGAAATTCAGCAGTTGATTGAGCGATAGGTCGTGCCCGTCAGCAAGGTAATGTTTGTACACTTCCAACGCTTTACGCTCGCCCAAGCGATACAAGCGCGTCCCTTTGGCGTGAGTAACCTTATGCGGCATACCAATCGGGTTCCACTCAGAATACGCGCTCGTCCATGTTTTCAAAGTATTGCTGTGCAAGGCAACCGCGACAACCGCTTCATCATAAACTTGGTCTTGATGCAGAACCCAACAACCGTCATCGATGGTTTGAGCCAAACCGCCAGAAACCTTCGGACCATCGGCATCAAATACGCGATACACCGGATAATCACGGCGTTCGATTTGGACAGAAAAGCTAATAATGGCTTTGGAGTTATCTTGCAGTTGTAAAGCTTGCTTGAGATCGTAGCCATCGATATCTGGCGAGAAGGAATAATGCTGAACCGCAGACGTGAGCGTGGTTTGTTCAAACTCCATCACACACACTAAGCAGCCATGGTTGATGATCTCACCTTCCAAGATAACGTGACGGGTGCTGTGACCGATGATGTGCGTGTTGGGTAATCTTTCGAGTATTGCCCGAGCGAGCGAGACGGCGGAGTCGCGTGATTGGGTGGATAGGAGTTGCACCAGATAACGTTTATCTGCACAACACTGAGAAGTGACTAAAAAGTCATTAAGCTGATCCACATTTTGAACCAGTTGAGAGAATGCTCGCATTTACCCTACCACTGCCGTCATCAAGCCACACCACATGAAAGAGGTTTTATTATTTTACTTTGATGAGAGTAATTTACGTGGCTTTAGACGGCTTTTCTAGAGTCAGAATGAAGATTGAATGGATTAATGCGAAAGTGATTACAAAAGCGCGAGTAACGACTGCAAGTTATTGATTTCAATGTCAGGTAACGTTCGCGTTTTTGCCTGAGTAATGACATTTTTATTCATGTCATTAAACCAGCATGCGGCAAAACTCGCGAGTTTTGCACCTTGAACATCCGTCACCAGATGATCGCCGACATGAAGAATGTGCTCACTAGGCAAATCCAGAAACTGCTGCGCTTTGGTGAACATATCCGGCGCAGGTTTCGCGCTGCCATCCGGTCCTGCTTTCAGCACTTGCTGGAAATAAGGCGTAAGACCAATTCGATCTAAATCCACATTACCGTTGGTGATTGCTACCAGCGGGATTTCTTGCCCGAGTTCAGCAAGTACATCGAGGCTTTGCTGTGGTACTTCAAAACGGTTACGCCAGTCTAAAGCAACCTCGACTGCGGCTTGCGCAGCGGTATGCGCCGCTTCGTTATCGTATCCAACTTGAGAGAAGGCTTGCTTAAGTTGTACTAAGCGCCACAAAGTGACGTCACTCTTCAGCTCAGGTTGTTGCTGCACGACACGTTGCTTGAGTGCAAACCAATCGGCTTTATCCATGTGAGCGACCGCCGGATGATGGAGTTTAAGCCAAGACAACAACTCACGCTCCATACGAACTATCACTGGATAGTTATCATAGAGGGTGTCATCAAGGTCAAACGTCATCGCCTTTACAGGCGCAATACGGCGGTAGAATTTCATGAGATTCCTTGGTTAGTCCGACTTATCGTCGTTTCTCTTACGGGCTCTTGGATGCGCCTGATCATAAGCTTGTGCTAAATGTTGGAAATCCAAGTGGGTGTAGATTTGGGTAGTGGAAATGTTTTCGTGCCCCAATAGCTCTTGCACCGCACGTAAGTTATTGCTCGATTCCAACATGTGCGTCGCAAACGAGTGACGCAGTTTGTGCGGGCTGATATGGCTCGCTACCGACTGTTTCTGCCCCCATTCCGCCATACGCTTTTGCACACTGCGATGTGAGATTCGTGTACCCAGCTTAGAAACAAACAGTGCCGGTTCACCCGGCGCGGCTAGATCACCACGCACACGCAGCCACTTGCCAACCCATTCGGTTGCCATACCAGAGAATGGCACTTTACGTTCTTTATCGCCTTTACCAATCACTCGTAATTCGCCACTGCGCAGCTGAACATCACGCACGTCTACGCTCACCAGTTCTGCCAAACGCAGACCAGCGCCGTACATTAGCTCCATCATGGCACGATCGCGTACCGCTAACGGGTCGTCCTCGTTCACTTCGAGCAATTGGTTTACTTCATCCACATCGAGGTTCTTTGGTAGTGGACGTTTCTTACGTGGCGCAGAAACCCCTTTGGCTGGGTTAGCTGACATTTCTCCACGTAGGATCAGGAAATCGAAAAAGCTGCGTAGAGAAGATAAGCGCGTCGCTAAGCTGCTGGCTTTCATGCCTTCACGCATGCCTTTACCTGCCAATTGACGAACCCAACCAGCATCGACTTGAGACCAATCTTTCAACCCCATCTCAGCCAAGTGGTGAGCCATGGTTTCCAATTGTTGTTTGTAGTTGCGTTGGGTGTGCAGGCTAAGCCCCTTTTCGCTTCGCAGGAATTCGTAGAAGCGTTCAAGAGGCTTTTGAAGACTATTTGGCAGAGGAGTGTTGGGAGTTGTCGTCATCGTGACTTTGCCATACCAATGTTTGAGCGAGATGTGCCACTACTAAGGATAGGTGACGCAAAAACAAGGTATCCATATCTGGTTGGAAATGACCGCCATCTTCGCTAGAAAACGCCAGTACGCCAAGCGTCTGCTTTTTCACAAGCGGTAACACCACATAGGAACCCATTTCTGGAACGTCCATATCTCCAAACAACGCTTCGCGATCCACTTTACGCAGACGACCTAAATACGCCTCTTTGCCATTTAAGTGGTTGGTAGCAAAACGTTGGTAGCTTTCCTTACTCAATTGAGTCGCAGCATCACACTGGCTCAATAGACGCACATACGCCTTCAAGCCAAGGTCTTTGGCTTTCAGCTCAATGGCGTTGATGACTTGCTTAAAGTCGCCGCACTTAAGGATTTGTCCTTGCAGATCCATGAACTCGTAGAAGGTGCGATCATTGTTCGCCGCTAAAGACATCAGTGTGGTGATCTCTTCTTCTAGCTCTTCAATTCGTTGACGTTGGCGGTTCATTTGAATGTGAACTAACGAGACCGTGCCTAAATCTGCATGAGGCATAGAAAGGCGATCAACCAATTCTGGGCGTTGAACGAAGAAGTCAGGATGATCTTTTAAATACTGAGCAACGACTTCTGCGGTCAGCGCATCCGCTTCAACTTCTGGGATTTGGTTTTCTTGTTCTTCAACTAGCACGACAATTGACCATCAAATACGTGAGTTGCTGGACCGGTCATAAACAATGGTTTGCCTGGACCTTGCCAAGATATGCGTAGGTCACCACCAGGAAGTGAAACTTTCACGTTTTCATCCAATAGACCTTGCAGGATGCCCACCGCAACTGCGCCACAGGCACCGCTGCCGCAAGCTTGTGTTTCACCCGCACCACGCTCATACACGCGTAGGCGGATGTGATTGCGATTCACAACTTGCATAAAGCCCGCGTTCACACGCTCAGGGAAGCGTTCGTGTGATTCTAATAGCGGTCCGAGTGTTTCCACTTCTGCCGTATCCACATCGTCGACCACAGTCACCACGTGCGGGTTACCCATGCTCACTGCGCCACAGAACAGGGTCTTATCGCCTGCACGCATGATGTAGGTTTTCTCTTTCTGCTTCGCTTTGAAAGGGATCTTGTTCGGCTCGAATTCAGGTACGCCCATGTTCACCGTGACTTCACCATCATCTTCAACATCAAGAATCATCTTACCTTTCTTGGTGCTAACGCTGATGCTGTACCTATTCGTCAAACCTTTCAAACGGACGAAACGCGCGAAACAGCGAGCGCCATTACCACACTGCTCAACTTCACTACCATCGGCATTAAAAATGCGGTAGTGGAAATCGGTTTCTGGATCATAAGGCGCTTCAACCACGAGCAATTGGTCAAAACCGACGCCCGTGTGACGATCCGCCAAACGACGGATCAAATCTTGCGAGAAAAACACGTTCTGGGTAATGCAGTCGACGACCATAAAGTCGTTGCCCAAACCGTGCATTTTGGAAAAGTGGAAATGCATTTGTTGTGTGTTACTCCGGTAGAATCTGTTCCAGCTGCCACAAACTGGTCAGCTCCTCACGCTGGCGAACAAGGTGGCTTTGGTTGCCATCCACCATCACTTCCGCCGCTCGGGTACGAGTATTGTAGTTCGAAGACATCACAAAACCATAGGCGCCAGCAGAGCGAACCGCGAGTAGATCACCTTCTTGCAGTACTAGTGCTCGATCTTTGCCCAAGAAATCGCCCGTTTCACAGATAGGTCCGACTAAATCGTAAGTCTGTGCTTCACCTTCGCGTGGTGAAACTGGGACAATATCTTGCCATGCTTGATACAGCGCAGGACGCATTAAGTCGTTCATCGCCGCATCGATAATCGCAAAGTTTTTGTGCTCAGTGTGTTTTAGGAATTCCACACGCGTCAGCAAGATACCAGCGTTAGCTGCAATTGCACGACCTGGTTCGAAAATCAGTTCAAGATCTTGATGGTTCTCAAGACGACCTAACAGTGCTTTCGCGTAATCAGAAGGCTGTGGTGGCAATTCATCACGATATACCACACCCAGACCACCACCAACGTCCAGATGACGGATGTTGATGCCTTGTGCTTTCAGATCATCAATCAGAGCCAAGAGGCGATCTGTCGCGTCGATGAAAGGTTCAATCTCAGTCAACTGAGAACCAATGTGGCAGTCAATACCTTGCACGTTGAGATTTGGTAGGCTCTGAGCAAATTTATATACTGCCGGAGCACGGTCAAAAGCGATACCAAACTTGTTGTCGCGCAGACCAGTCGAGATGTAAGGGTGTGTTTTTGCATCTACGTCAGGGTTAATTCGTAGAGAAATCGGTGCAACCACACCTAACTCACCTGCGACTTTGTTCAAGCGCTCAAGTTCAGGTTCTGATTCCACGTTGAAGCATTTGATGCCCAGCTCCAGTGCGCGTTTCATCTCTGCTGGCGTTTTACCAACACCCGAGAACACCACCTTCTTCGCATCACCGCCAGCCGCGATAACGCGTTCAAGCTCACCACCCGATACAATATCGAAACCTGAACCCAAACGAGCCAGTGCATTCAATACGCCAAGGTTAGAGTTTGCTTTTACTGCGTAACAAACAAGATGAGGATGCTGACCCACAGCGCTATCAAACGCATTCCAGTGACGCTCTAGCGTTGCTCGTGAGTAAACATAAAGAGGAGTGCCATGTTGCTCGGCGAGAGCTTGGAGTGAGACGTCTTCGGCCCAAAGCTGGCCATCATCCTGATAGTTGAAGTAATCCAAAATTTGCTTCCCTTAATTAATTCGACTGCTAAACCCTGTTTTCACCCGAAGGTGTGGCTGATTATTGTGACTGCTCGTTTTGTTGAGCGTCATCTGGGATATAAAGTGAACCTGATTGACCACAACCAGCAAGGGTCGCTGCAACCATCACAAACAACACCGTAAGTAATTTTTTCATTTTGCATATCGTGATTATTAAACCAATGCCCCCTATAATCGCACCACACTCAGGAAAAGCAATAGGATAGACGGATGAACGATACTGAATTTCATCAACTGGTGGATGCGCAGATGCAACTCATCGAAGAATCCATCGATGATTCAGGTGCAGACATTGATTACGAAGTCACTGGCAACGTAATGACATTAGAGTTTGAAGACCGCAGCCAAATCATCATTAACCGCCAAGAGCCAATGCATGAGATCTGGTTAGCATCGAAGTCTGGTGGCTTCCACTTTAAGCTAGTCGATAACAAATGGACTTGCTCTAAAACGGGCATGGAACTGTTTGCAATGGTGAAAGAAGAGTGTGAAAAACACGCTGGTGAAACGATCGATTGGGCATAAGCCAAATGGGTCTTCGTGGCGACCAGTCACCTAAACGACAAAAGAGCACCAAGGTGCTCTTTTGTCGTTCGTTTTACGCATTTACCGCTTTGGTTGGGCGAGTCGGCGTACAGCCATCATTGCGGTAAGGGATAATGTAGGTATTCCCTTCTTCCGGATGAATAATTTGGTAGTACTGCGGCAAGTTAAAGTTAATAAACTTCGACGATACACGACTGTCGTCTTTCACTGAGGTGTAGAAGCTGTTCACTGACGCAATCATTTCATCTTTAGAGCCACTGAATTGATGGTAAACCTCAACTTGGTTTGACTCATCCAATACATAGATATTGAAACCATCGTCAGTATCTTCAAAGAAGAACTGCACCAAACCTTCACTGGCAAAGCCATCCACTACTTCTGGTAGTTGGTACTCTTGTTCACGATCCAGCATCAACAGCGGTGAACCTTTCAGCTTGTTGGTTGAAATGCTGCGGTAGAAATCGACCGAGTTTTCTAGCTTCTGAACCGATACACCACGACGCTCAAAGAACAGACCGTAAGTTTGGTTAGCGAGACGCATGGCTTTAAAGCGACGGCGTTTCTCTTGCTCAACCGGCTTCAAACGTAAGTCGATACACTCTGCCAATAGCTGATACACCATATTGCGCATCACGCCACGCATGTTCTTCGCGTAGCAGAATACATCCACCGACTCTGGCGGAATCGCATCTTGGTGCATTTTGCCAAGAATGGTCTTCAATGCATCCAACATCGCGGTTTCACCTTTGAAGTGCAGGGTACGCACTTCGTGCCATGAGTTGCGATAAACCAAATCGACACTGCCGACCAAGTTAATTTGCTCAGGACCAAAGCTGAAGATATCGGTGTTTTTCACATCCACTTTGAGTGAGCGACCAGACAACTCTGCCGTCGGGTCATTTTCAAAGTTGATGAACATCGCCATCTGACTAATTTCACACGGGCTACCCAACGCTTGCATAGTTGGGCGACGTTTACGTAACGAGAAGGTGTTACGTAGGTCACTCACCATTTGGTAGAACTTATCGATGTCTAACTGCGCCTCACGCACCACCGCGTGCAAACGCGTTGACTCGGTAATCAAACCGTTGAAGAACGCCCAAGAAACCAACTTACTCAAGTACTCATGATGCTCAAGACAAGGCTGACCAAGAATGCGGTGCGCAATCAGTGGTTGCTTGTACAAGTACCAACCTGATTTGTTCACCCCCCCCTCTTTTACTTCAATGAAGCTCAAGTCGGGTTCGTGCAAATCTGGCGAGATCTGAGGGTTAAGCAAAGTAACTTTACCCGGCAGCACTTCGAATGCCGCGTACAGCTTACGAGCAAGAATACTGATGTCTTGCGGACTGATCGCTGAAGTAATGTCGTTACGACGCGCAAACTGAATCAAGTTACGGTAGCTTTGCATCAAAGCATCCAACAGTGCATGGTGCACCACTTTCACTTGTTCTACTTTCCAGTTACGGCGATCGTCGAGCTCTGCCAATACCACTTCATCCCAATCCCATTTCGCAATCATGTCGCTCAAGGCTTCACGACGCCAAGCTACAGAGCCTACATCAGGTTCACGAGACAGTTTTTCATGGGTTTTAAGGTAGAAACAGCGACGAACTAAATCCAAACGTGTGTCGTCTTGGATTCGCTCTAGGTAACGCGTTACTTTCTCTAGCATCAAGTAGTACGCATCCATGCCGTACAAGTCAGGCTCGTGGGCAAAGAAGCGACGTTTGGTGTCGATACTGAGAAGTTGTGTGTGCGGGTATTCCCACGAGTAAGCTTCAAGCAAGATCGCTTTCAACACGGACTTGTAAGGGGAATCGATACTCTTGTACAGCTGCCACAAGTTCGAACCGAAGTACTCTTCAGCAGGAATGCGGTTAAGCTGACCAAAATTGATCCACTCATCACAGTTGATGTAACCATCTTTACAAAGCTGTGCAACGTACTCGTCGTAACACTCTTCCATTTCTGGTGGCACGATTTGCCACAACAAACGCTGTCCAGCTAGACGTACCGCAGAACGGTAGAACTCATCCAGCAATAATAAATGCTGAGAAGAACCACAGTTATCGCCGGTCATCTCTTCTGAACGGTTGCTACGAAAACGCTCTTCATCCATTAAGAAGAAGTTCGCTTCTACACCTTGGCTTTGTGCCCAATCGGTGATCAGCAAGCATTTGTTGGTCAGCAGTTCACGTTGGTCGTTATCCATCTCCGGTGAAATACACACCCAAATATCCAAATCACTTGAGGTACTTTGACCAATAGAAGAGGTACTGCCCATGGTGTACAAACCTAAGATTGCAGGTTGCTCTGCCGTCTTAAGCGGTTGACCAATTGTCAGTTGGGTATCATCAAGGAATTGCTGCTGGAGATCGTTCAGCTCTAGACCAAACACACCATAAGGTACGTCTGCATCATAGTAGCCGGGAATAACAGGATGGTTGTAGTTCAACAAGGCAGGAATCAAGTGGAAGACTTGCTGGCTTTGCGAATCCATAAGCGCCAGCGCACGGTCGATCCGTTGCTGGTTCAGGTTATCTAATCGCTGAATAAGTTTTTGGGTGTAAGCCTGCAAGGGAAGTTCCTTGGTTGAACAATCACGAAAATCTGCTGATGTTTTAAACCAAAATGGTGTAAAAACGTGATCAATTTAACACTTTCATCAGGGTTGGTAAAGATTTCCACCCGCAAATAGTTGTGGTCTGAAAACCCCACACTAGTCGCAAAAATCGATAGCGCAGTAGTGTCGCTTGTATTCACCTATAACTAATAATAGTCCTTAGCCTAAATGAGAATCCAGTCACACTATTTTCATAACGTCATGTAATTCGATTCATGACACCAAGAGAAGCCTAACTAACATTAAGACTTTCACGCGTTGAGTGGTAGGATTAGGCAAAACTAAAACAGCATTGAGAAGACCATGACACAATCTACGCCAATTCGCATTGCAACTCGAAAAAGCCCTCTTGCCCTATGGCAAGCTCACTATGTAAAAGACGCACTTCAAGCCGCTCATCCAGGTCTGGAAGTTGAGCTGGTTACTATGGTGACCAAAGGCGACATCATTTTGGATACACCGCTAGCTAAAGTCGGTGGTAAAGGCTTGTTTGTGAAAGAGCTAGAAGTGGCAATGCTCGAAGGTCGTGCAGACCTTGCGGTGCACTCAATGAAAGATGTACCTGTAGACTTCCCTGAAGGTCTTGGCTTAGTGACGATTTGTGAACGTGAAGACCCACGTGATGCGTTCGTTTCTAACACTTACAACAACATTGATGAACTGCCACAAGGCGCAGTTGTAGGTACTTGTAGCCTGCGTCGCCAGTGTCAGTTAAAAGAATACCGCCCAGACCTAGTTATCAAAGAGCTGCGTGGCAACGTAGGCACTCGTCTAGGTAAGCTAGATGCAGGTGAATACGACGCAATCATTCTTGCAGCGGCAGGTCTGAAACGCCTTGAGCTAGAAGAGCGCATCCGTAGCTTTATCGAGCCAGAGCAATCACTGCCAGCAGTAGGTCAAGGCGCGGTGGGTATTGAGTGCCGTGTGGATGACGAACGTCTACTTAAACTGCTTGAGCCACTAAACCACCAAGATACAGCAGATCGCGTACGCTGTGAGCGCGCGATGAACCTCACCCTTGAAGGCGGCTGTCAGGTGCCTATCGGCAGTTACTCACTGCTTGATGGTGACAACATCTGGCTACGCGCACTGGTTGGTGAACCAGACGGCAGCCTAATTGTGCGTGGTGAAATTCGCGGTCACCGCAACGATGCCGAAGCACTCGGTGTTCAACTGGCTAACGAGCTACTTGAAAACGGTGCGCGCGACATCCTAACCAAACTGTACGCAGACCACGAATAATCATGGCAGTGTTGGTCACTCGTCCGGGAGAGCAAGGCATGGCGCTTTGCTCTCTGCTCGAAAGGCACGGCAAAACTGCAATTCATCATCCTCTGATCGACATCGTCGCCGATCTCAGCGACACACAACTCTCCAAATACATTGAAACCGCTCAAATCATCATTGCTGTTAGCCAACATGCGGTGCAATGCGCAGAGCAAATCTTGCAGAACCACGCTAAATCATGGTCTAAGCAGGCTATATACCTTGCCGTTGGTCAAAAAACAGCACACTATTTGAGCAAATGTACCCAACAGAAAGTACACTATCCACAAGTCAGTGATAGTGAGCACTTGTTGCAGCTTCCCGAGCTAAACAATGTAGAAAAACAAACAGTTCTGATCCTTCGTGGCAACGGTGGTAGAGAGCTGATAAAAGATGCATTGGTGAGACGTGGAGCAAAAGTTCACTATAGTGAGACTTATAAGAGAGAATTTATCCCATTCGATCCAGTAAGCTGTGTCTCACTATGGAAAATCCAACAAATCGACCAGATTATCGTCACCAGTGGTGAACAACTGGATTATTTGTGCAGCCAATTGACGTCAGAGCAATTGACTTGGCTTAATCAACAAGAGTTGTATATCCCCAGTCAGCGAATCGCTGACATCGCAATTCAACGGGGCTTCACTCAGGTCAGGTGCACAGGAAGCGCATCCAACCAAGAATTACTGGCTGCTCTCCAGCCCTAGCTACACAGGATATAGGCATGACAAGTAAAAATAACGACCAAAAGAATAACGATAAAAACCTTTCCGAAGAAACCACATCGGCACCGCTAGCTGAAAAAGACACGCCTAAGAAGGAATCTGAGCCAACCAAGCCAGAACAACCAAACAAAGTTGAATTTGAAGAGAAGCAAGGCAAACGCGGCGTCAAGCTGGGTACTGTCGCTATCGTCTTATCACTGATTTTTGGTGGCGGTCTCACTTACAAAATGCTTGAGCAGCAATCTGAATACCAAACTCAGATCGCTCAGCTGCAAAGCCAACTGGCGCAAGCTCAATCAGCAATGAAGCAAGAGCTTAGCCAAGTAAAAGAAGAAACCATTGAAAAAGCGACCACAGTCACTCACAAAGCAGAAGTGGTACTGGGTCAGCAACAAAAGAGCATCGAAAGCCTGCAACTGGCAGTCGCTGATGTGAAAGGTCGTCGTCCAAACGACTGGTTACTGGCAGAAGCTGACTACCTAGTAAAACTGGCAGGTCGTAAATTGTTCTTAGAGCACGATGTAGAAAGTGCTACTCAATTGATGGAAAACGCGGATCAACGTATCGCAGCGCTGAACGACCCAAGCTTGGTCGGTCTGCGTAAAGCCATGGCAAACGACATTACTAAGCTGCGTGTTGTTCCTTTAGTAGACCGTGATGGCTTGGTATTGCGCCTCACGGCACTACAACAGCAAGTAGACAAACTGCCACTTGCGAATGCTTTACTACCTGAAGCAGCTGCGGTAGAGAAACAACAAGTGTCTGAAGACATTGCAAACTGGCAAGATAACCTGATGACGTCATTGAAAGACTTCTCAGAAAACTTCATCACCTTCCGCACTCGTGACGGCAACGTAATCCCTCTATTGTCACCACAACAACACTTCTACTTGAAAGAGAACATCAAAGCGAAGTTAGAGACGGCAATTAAAGCGGTTTACCAAGAGCAAGGTGAAATCTACGCCACCTCTTTGGAAACGGCAGACAAGTGGGCAATGGCATTCTTCAACCAAGACGACAACTCGGTGAAAGAATTCAACAAAACACTGAGTCAACTGAGCAAGCAAGACATTCAAGTTGAATACCCTGCGAAGCTAGAAAGCCAAAACCAACTCTCTGACGTGATTCGTGAACGCCTACGTCGTGAAGTGACCACAATGACAGGTACGGAGGATAAGTAATGGTTCGTCTTATTTTCCTATTTGTTGTTCTTGGTGCCGGTCTGTTCGTTGGCACTCAATTCTCAGGTCAGCAAGGTTATGTCCTAATCTCAATTGCTAACAAAACCATTGAGATGAGTGTAACCACTCTAGTGATCTTCGTGATTGCGGCCTTAGCGGCACTGTTCTTCCTAGAATACGTGGTCAAGAAAGTGGTTTACGCAAGCTCAAGCACATGGAATTACTTTAGCGTGCGCAAAATGCGTCGCTCTCGTCGCTACACCAACGAAGGCATCATCAAGCTACTTGAAGGTGACTGGAAAGGCGCAGAGAAGAAAGTAACACGCTGGGCAAACCACCACGATATGCCTCTTCTGTGTTACTTAGTGGCTTCAGAAGCAGCACAAGGTCAAGGTGACAAAGCGAAGCGTGACCAGTATCTAGAACTGGCAAGCCAGCAAGAAAACGCGCACCTAGCAGTAGAACTGACTCGTGCAAAACAGTTTATTCGTGATAACGAATTCGAGTCTGCATTCGATACGCTACAAGCGCTGAAAGGTCAGTACGCGAATAACTCGATTGTTCTTAACCTGCTAAAGACCACTTACATGCAGCTTAAGCTGTGGCAACCGCTGATCGATCTGATGCCTCAGCTAAGCAAAGCCAAACTGGTAACTGAAGAAGAGCAAGCGGAACTGATTCAGAAAGCACAATGCGGCTTGCTACACGAAGTGGCTCAGCAACAAGGCAGCGAAGGTCTTATCTCACACTGGAACGGTTTGCCACGTAAGGTAAAACAAGACGCTCATTTGATCGGTTGTTTTGCTCACGAGCTCATCTCACGTAAAGCAGATAACGAAGCATTCACAGTAATCAAAGAAGCACTGAAGAAGAGCCCAACACCAGAGCTCTACCAATTACTGCCGGAGCTAAACCTGCCGGATAGCCACCCAGTCATCGTATTCTTGGAAGGTATCTTGAAGCGTGAACCAGAAAACGCAGCGGCGCAAAGTGCTTTAGCGCACTTCTTCTTCCGCCAAGAAAAATGGCAAGAAGCACAAGAGCACTTCGAGGTTGCGCTAAAACTTCGCTCAGACGTTTCTGACTATGCTTATCTAGCAGACACACTAGAGAAGCAAAACCTAACAAAAGCGGCTCACGAGGTCTCTCGTAAAGCCTTAACGCTAGTTCAAAACAACTAAGCGATTCAGAAAGTAGAAAGCCGACAGTTTACTGTCGGCTTTTTTATTGCCAGTAACTCTTCACGTCCCTTTATCGCTCCAACTAACTCTCCAAAATTTGTGCTCCTCTGCTGGCTACTCTTCATTAGAGGCAATCATCAAAGCTTCTGTCGTTCATTCCAAGCTGCTCTTCTTCGTGTCATTAAGAAGCACGTGAAGCAATCGCGATCACTTTCTGCAAGACATAGCGATTGTCTTTAAATGGTTAGGAGGGAAAACCTCCTTCAGAGCACAGTAAAGCGTAGTGATGGCCAAAGAAGTAACTAGGAGTAATGTTATGCACTTATTCGATGTGAAAGCCCCATACAGCGCTTGGGTAGCGTTTGTTAATAAAAGATAAAGCAAAGCGACAGCAAGTATCAGAAGGTGCTCAGAAGCTCTAATACACATGAATGCTACAGTGAGTAGAAACGCTCTTTTGTTAAAAGAAACACTGCTTCGATATAGAGAGGAATAATAAGGGGAAAGCTCAATCACTTTCGCTAGAGGGCAGTTTCTATAACCCTACAAGGCAAAGAAAGTAGAAAGCCTCAAGGTACGGCTAAACGCTGGGCAGCTTATTGAGTGGAGAGCAGAAGCGCTAGTTTGGAACTGCACTCGGTTAGGAAGTCACTTCATTTATTTGCCAGCACTAGAAACGACGAAAGCCCATTGGTTTCTCAACAGGCTTTCTTTGTAGTGACTGAGTTCGAGGACGACTAATCCTAAGTCGCGACTGACTTGGGACTTGATACAAATCCCGTCTAATTCTCAAACATCAGAAATGAAAAAAGCCTCGCTATTTCTAGCGAGGCTTCTTAATAGTGGCGGAGAGATAGGGATTTGAACCCTAGATACGCTATTAACGTATGCCGGTTTTCAAGACCGGTGCTTTCAAC
>NZ_JAMZAM010000011.1:0-65905 GCF_024181835.1 Vibrio sp. Y29_XK_CS5 | reverse complement strand
AAGATGAAGGTGGTCGTCACACTCCATTCTTCAAAGGCTACCGTCCACAGTTCTACTTCCGTACAACTGACGTAACTGGTGACATCTCTCTACCAGAAGGCGTAGAAATGGTAATGCCAGGCGACAACATCCAAATGCAAGTTGAGCTAATCGCTCCAATCGCTATGGACGAAGGTCTACGTTTCGCTATCCGTGAAGGTGGCCGTACTGTAGGTGCTGGTGTTGTTGCTAAGATCTTCGACTAATTCTTACTGAATTAATCGTAATCTTGCACTCTTCTTCTTTTTGAAGAAAGCGCTAGAAAAAGGGAAGCTGAGGCTTCCCTTTTTTATATCTACAATTCCTCTTTTCAATATGGTTATAAGCCCATCACTCTTAGTCATGCTTTTTGTTTTTTAAAAAACATGATCTTAGCTCTGCTCGATTTTCTCTTCTTTTTAGCTATCCGCTAAGTCACTGAAAAATTCCAAAGCGGTCCAGACCGTTATAACAAAACGTTCTGTAATTTACCTTAATACAACTGGTAACAAGAACGATTCTTGTTTATATTTCATTCCAAAGTGAAATTTAAAGGTTTTGAATATGTACGTTTGTCTTTGCCATGGTGTCTCTGACAAGAAAATTAGGAAGTTGGCGATAGATGAAGGTGTAACAGACATAAAAGGAATTAAACGATGTACTGCTTTGGGTAGCCAATGTGGTAAGTGCATTAAACAAGCCAAAGAGATTTTAGCGGAAACAGAATACCTAACACTGAAACAAGCTAGCTAATTATTAGCTAAGCCTTTTTGACACCTTCTCATTTGCTTCTACATTTAAATGAAGCCAAAGAGGAGGGCTTTGTCATGAAAGGCGATCCAATCATAATCCAACATCTCAATAAAGTGCTCGGCAACGAGCTCGTCGCTATCAATCAATATTTTCTGCATGCTCGTATGTACAAGGACTGGGGCTTAAAACACCTCGCCGACAAGGAGTACCACGAGTCGATCGATGAAATGAAGCACGCTGATCATCTAATCGAACGTATCCTGTTTCTAGAAGGCTTACCTAATTTGCAAGATCTCGGTAAATTGATGATCGGGGAAGATACCAAAGAAATGCTTGAGTGCGATTTGAAGCTCGAAATGGCAGCAATCCCAGATCTAAAAGATGCGATCGCTTATGCGGAGGATATCCGTGATTATGTATCACGCGACCTCTTCCAAGATATTCTTGAAGACGAAGAAGAGCACGTCGATTGGCTTGAAACGCAACTGGGCTTGATCGAAATGTCTGGTATCGAAAACTACCTACAAGCGCAATACGTTGATGAAGAGTGAGATTATATTTCGCTGTTTTCTCGCTGAAAGAAAGTGATTAAAAGTGCACCTGATCTGTCTATCAGGTGCCAATCATAGATATCTGGTCTAATCTCTTACATTATTACCTTTTTTAAGGATATCGCTCGCAATCTTGCCTATGAAGATTGACTTCTATCCTTTAGAATTTATTCCCCCTTACCGAAAAAATAACAAAAGAGAAACGATCCATGTCTGAAGACAATCGCCAAGAAGTCACCCCAGAAGAAGAACGCCGCCAACAAGCACTGGACTACCATGCGTACCCAACCCCAGGCAAAATCGCAGTAGAGCTGACTAAGCCAGCTGAAACTGCTAATGATCTTGCTCTGGCATACAGCCCTGGTGTTGCAGAGCCTGTACGCGAAATCGCACAAAATGCCGACAACGTGTACAAGTACACGGCGAAAGGCAACATGGTTGCGGTTATCTCTAACGGCACGGCTATTCTTGGTCTTGGTAACCTTGGTCCGCTAGCTTCTAAACCAGTAATGGAAGGTAAAGCGCTGTTGTTCAAACGCTTTGCTGGTCTAGATTCAATTGATATCGAAGTGAAACACCGCACGATCGACGAATTTGTCGACACAGTAGCAAACATTGCAGATACTTTCGGTGGTATTAACCTAGAAGATATCAAAGCGCCTGATTGTTTTGAGATTGAAAAGCGCCTTATCGAACGCTGTGATGTACCTGTATTCCACGATGACCAACACGGCACTGCAATCGTAACGGCTGCGGGTATGCTGAACGCAATTGAGCTGCAAGGTAAGAAGCTAGAAGAATCAACCATCGTTTGTCTTGGTGCTGGTGCTGCGGCAGTGGCATGTATGGAGCTGTTGATCAAATGTGGCGCAATGCGTGAGAAGATCTACATGCTGGATCGTAAAGGGGTGATCCATACACGTCGTGACGACCTAAACGAATACAAACAGTTATTCGCAAACAACACAGATAAGCGTACGCTGGAAGACGTGATTGAAGGTGCGGATCTGTTCTTGGGTGTATCAGGTCCAAATTTACTACCTGCAGAAGCATTGAAGCTGATGGCAGATAAGCCTGTTGTGTTCGCATGTTCAAACCCAGATCCTGAAATCAAACCAGAATTGGCTCACGAAGTGCGTGATGACTTGATCATGGGCACTGGTCGTAGCGACTACCCGAACCAAGTAAACAACGTTCTGTGTTTCCCATTCATCTTCCGTGGTGCGTTGGATGTTCGTGCGAGTGAAATTAATGATGAAATGAAGCTTGCGGCAGTCGATGCGATTCGTGAATTGGCAAAAGAGCCAGTACCAGAAGCGGTATTGAAGGCAGCTGGCGTAGACAAGCTAGAGTTTGGCTCTGATTACATTATTCCAAAACCAATGGATCCACGTCTACTACCACGCGTAGCAAAAGCGGTTGCTCAAGCTGCGGTTAATTCAGGTGTAGCGCGTATTGAGATGCCAGAAAACTACATGGCGGAGTAAGCCAAAGTCATTTCTGACAGCAAAGAAAAGGGACGCGATGGCGTCCCTTTTTAGTTTGGTCTGAAACTGTCCCCGGTGCAGCCTCATCGTGTTGACGAATTTGTAAGCAATTATTCTTCGTCAAACGCTTCGAATTCGATGCCCATTGCCGTCATCAGCGCTTTCGCTTCTGTAGGAATATCATCTGGGCGGTCTTTACGAAGGTCTTCATCAGTTGGCAGTGGTTGCCCTGTGTAAGCATGTAGGAATGCTTCACATAGTAGCTCACTGTTAGTCGCATGGCGTAAGTTGTTGATCTGGCGGCGAGTTCGCTCATCAGTCAGCACTTTTAAAACTTTTAGCGGGATAGAGACGGTAATCTTTTTTACTTGTTCGCTTTTTTTACCGTGCTCAGCATACGGGCTAATGTATTCGCCATTCCAGTCAGCCATTGCGCACCTTCATTAATGTAATAAGTTAGAAAAATAAATATAGGTGCTGATTTTAGCTGCATTTACCGCCATAAGCAAAGACATATAGACGTCTAGAAGTGTTGACGTCTTATTTTTAGACAAGTAAAGTGAGGTTAATAGTTAGGGAAGAGTGTTAATCAATTGAGCAATACAAGCTAGATATAGCGCATTCCCATTTAGATGTCACCACCCGTGAAAGGATACACCCATGAGCACCCGTAAGCCTGCGACCATTGCTGTACGCACTGGTATCGAGTCAGACAGTCAATATCACGCTGTTGTACCACCAATCTACCTTTCTACTAACTACGGCTTCCCCGCGTTTGGTGAAGTTCCACAATACGATTACACACGTTCTGGTAACCCAAACCGAGGCTTGTTAGAAAAAGCATTGTACGAACTTGAGTCAGGTAAAGGAGCGGTTGTCACTAACTGCGGCACATCGGCACTAAACCTTTGGGTATCGGCGTTTCTTGGACCTGATGACTTAATTGTTGCACCGCATGATTGCTACGGCGGTACGTATCGTCTGTTCAATACTCGCGCCAACAAAGGCGACTTTAAAGTGCAGTTTGTTGACCAGTCGGATCAGCAAGCGTTGGCTGCGGCGATTGCGAAAAAGCCAAAGCTTATCTTGTTAGAAACTCCGTCAAACCCACTCGTACGTGTTGTTGATATTGCGGCTGTGTGTGAGAAGGCAAAACAAGTTGGCGCTTTAGTTGCAGTGGACAATACCTTTTTGACACCTGTGTACCAAAAGCCTTTGGAGCTTGGTGCGGATTTTGTTATCCACTCAACAACGAAATACATTAATGGTCACTCTGACGTGATTGGTGGTGTGGTGATCACTAAGAGCGAAGACCATGCTGAAGAGTTAGCATGGTGGGGTAACTGCATTGGTGCAACGGGTACGCCATTCGACAGTTACATGACGCTTCGAGGAATTCGTACGCTGGGTGCGCGAATGCGAGTTCATGAAGAAAGCTCTCAGCAAGTGTTGGCGTATTTGCAAACGCAATCTTTGGTAGCGAAGATTTATCATCCAAGTTTGCCAGAGCATCCAGGCCATGACATCGCGAAGAAGCAACAATCGGGTTTTGGTTCTATGCTGAGCTTTGAGTTTGCTGGCTCATTTGAGCAGCTAAAAGTGTTTGTTAAAGAACTTGAACTCTTCTCTCTTGCTGAGTCGCTAGGTGGTGTAGAAAGCTTGATTTGTCACCCTGCGTCAATGACGCATCGTGCGATGGGTGAAGAAGCTCTGGCTGAAGCTGGTGTTTCTCAACAGTTACTGCGCTTATCTGTTGGCTTAGAAGATGCCCAAGATCTGATTGCTGATCTTGAGCAAGCATTTGCGAAAGCTACACAGTAATTGGGAGAGGTAAGGTCATGACTGTACAACGTCAGCTGCATAAATTTGGTGGTAGCAGCTTAGCGAACCCAGAATGTTACCAACGTGTGGTGGGTATTCTTAAAGAGTATTCAGCAGAAAATGATTTGGTGGTGGTATCGGCTGCAGGGAAAACCACTAACCGCTTGATCGAGTTTTTAGAAGGGCTAGATAAAGACGGTCGCATCGCACACGAAGCGCTACAAAACTTGCGACTGTTCCAGACGGAGTTAGTTGAAGCTTTATTAGAAGGAGAAGCGCAAACGCAAGTGCTTGCTTCTCTTCAAGATGAATTCAGTACCTTAGCTGAGTTAACTGCGCCACTTACAGAAGCGCAAAAAGCAGCAGTGCTTGGGCATGGTGAAGTATGGTCGTCACGCTTACTGGCTGCACTGTTATCACAACAGGATCTTCCAGCGGTAGCGCAAGATTCTCGCGCCTTTTTACGCGCAGAAGCTGGAACGCAGCCAGAAGTCGACCGAGCTCGCTCTTATGCACTCATCAAAGAGGCGTTAACTCAACATAGCCACAAGCGTGTCATCATTACAGGCTTTATGGCGCAAAATGAAGTGGGTGAAACAGTACTGTTGGGGCGTAACGGCTCAGACTATTCAGCAACGGTGATTGGTGCATTGGCTGAGGTAAACACAGTGACCATCTGGAGTGATGTTGCTGGCGTTTACAGTGCAGACCCACGTTTAGTGTCGGATGCTTGCTTGTTGCCGTTGCTGCGTTTAGATGAGGCGAGTGAACTTGCGCGTTTGGCTGCGCCAGTGCTGCACAGTCGCACGCTACAGCCAGTTGCTCAAAGCACGATGGATTTGAGCCTCAAATGCAGCTATCAACCTGAATCAGGCTCAACGCGTATTGAGCGCGTATTGGCTTCAGGTCGCGGTGCTAAAATCATTACGTCTCTTGATGAAGTGTTGTTGGTTCAACTGTCTTTTATCCATGGTCATGATTTTGAGCGAGCGCAGAAAGAAGTTCTGCAAGCTTTAAAGCGTGCTCAATTGGAACCATTAGCATTTGAAGCACAACAAGATCAGCAAACTTTGCGTTTGGCGTATACCGCAGAGATTGCTGGCGGTGCATTAACTTATCTACAAGAGTTAGCCGTTGAAGCAGAAATCAAGCTTAAAGAGGGTTACTCACTTTTAGCGGCTGTTGGTGCCGGAGTGACGAAAAATGCAAATCACTGTTTTGGCTTCTATCAACAACTTAAGCATGCGCCTGTTGAGTTTATTTCAGAGACGGAATCAGGTTTGAGTTTGGTAGCAGTACTACGCCGCGCAGAAGTCGAAGAGTTGGTACAACGCATTCATAGTCAGTTGTTTCAAGCGCAAAAGCGTGTAGCGGTTGCCTTGTGTGGTAAAGGTAACATTGGTTCAAGTTGGTTATCGCTGTTTGCAGAGCAAAAAGAAGAGCTCGAAAAACGCCATGGTATGAGCTTTGATTTAGTGGCGGTTGTCGATAGTCAAACGTATTGGTTTGATGAAAACGGGATTGATGCAGCAACAGTTGCTCAGCGCTTTGATGATGAAAGCATTGAGAATGATGGCAACTGGTTGGCGAAGCTCGGCGCGATACAAAACTTCGATGAAGCAGTCGTCCTTGATGTCACGGCGAGTAAAGAGTTGGCGACACGTTATGTGGAAATTGCGCAGCAAGGTATTCACTTGATTTCAGCGAACAAAGTGGCAGGCTCGGCGGACAGTCAATATTACCACCAAGTACAAGACGCCTTTGCTAAAATTGGTCGTCATTGGCTTTACAACGCTACGGTTGGTGCAGGGTTACCGATCAACCATACTGTTCGAGACTTGCGTGAAAGCGGTGATGATGTCGTCGCACTATCGGGTATTTTCTCCGGTACGCTATCTTGGTTATTCCAGCAGTTTGATGGCTCAGTGCCGTTTGCTGAACTGGTCGATTTGGCATGGCAACAAGGTTTGACAGAGCCTGACCCTCGCTCTGATTTAGATGGCTCTGACGTGATGCGTAAGTTGGTTATCTTGGCTCGTGAATCTGGTTTGAGTATTGAACCAGAGAGTGTGAAAGTGGAATCACTTGTACCAGAAGAGTTGCGAGAACTGAGCCTAGACGCATTCTTTGACCAAGGTGATATTCTAAGTGAGATTCTACAAGAGCGTCTAACCAAGGCTCAGAAAAATGACCAAGTGTTGCGTTATGTCGCGCGTTTAGAGCGTAATGGCAAAGCAACGGTGGGTGTTGAAGCATTATCACGTGAACATGCACTGGCAAACTTACTACCGTGTGACAATATCTTTGCTATTGAGAGTAAGTGGTACAAAGACAATCCATTGGTTATTCGAGGTCCAGGTGCTGGTCGTGAAGTCACGGCTGGTGCGATTCAATCTGACCTTAATCGCCTAGCTGGTTTGTTTTAAATTTCACCGAAACAATTTTTGCGAACGACAACAAAACCTCGGACTATCTCCGGGGTTTTTTATTATTTAGATAATGCCATACTGAATTGGGAAGTTCGGCTAGGGATTGGTCATAAAGGAACTTGAACTATCCTCATTATGAACTTGAGAAAAATTCATAATCACAAGGTTGACATTAAATCGCATTCAATACATTCTGTAGACATATAGACGTCTAAACGTCGATTTGAGGAATTTTGATTTCGTGGTGGAGTTGCCACAGGGAGAGTAAGATGGGATACACGCATGCAGGGCACATCGATGCCTTAAACCAGAATATCGCTGAACTATCAGACAACATCAACGTCTCATTTGAGTTTTTTCCACCAAGCAGTGAGAAGATGGAAGAAACACTGTGGAACTCAGTGCATCGTCTTAAAACTCTTCAACCAAAATTCGTTTCTGTCACATACGGCGCAAACTCAGGCGAGCGTGACAGAACCCATTCGATCATTAAAGAAATCAAAGCGGCAACAGGTCTTGTGGCTGCACCTCACCTAACGTGTATCGACGCAACTCGTGATGAATTGATCGACATTGCTGACGATTACTGGAATAACGGTATCAAAAACATCGTAGCGCTACGTGGTGATATTCCACCGGGTGGTGGTGCGCCAGATATGTACGCATCGGATTTGGTAGAACTGCTTAAAGCGCGCCACGATTTCGATATCTCAGTAGCGGCATTCCCAGAAGTTCACCCTGAAGCGAAAAGTGCTCAATCGGATCTGCTGAATCTAAAGCGTAAAGTTGACGCAGGTGCAAACCGCGCGATTACTCAGTTCTTCTTTGATGTGGAGTCTTACCTGCGCTTCCGTGACCGTTGTGTAGCGGCTGGTATTGATGTCGAAATTGTGCCGGGTATCTTGCCAGTATCGAACTTCAAACAAGCATCTCGCTTTGCGGCGCAGAATAATGTGAAAGTACCAGGTTGGATGAGCAAGCAGTTTGAAGGTTTGGATGATGATCCCGTGACGCGTCAGCTGGTTGGTGCAAGCCAAGCAATTGATATGGTTCGTGTATTAAGCCGTGAAGGTGTAAAAGATTTTCACTTCTACACATTGAACCGTGCAGAGATGACTTATGCACTTTGCCACACTCTAGGTGTTCGTCCACAAGTTGCAGTAGGGGCTTAATGCCCCTTCCCCAGATAAACAAAAGGCTTGCCCATTGGCAAGCCTTTTTCGTTTCATTTAAAGTGACGAATTAGCCGATCACTTCAAGTTCTGTTAGTACTTCTTCTGCCCAGTTAATCCAAGCTTCACGTAGCATTAGGTTACGACGAAGTGTTAGACGCTCTAGACGTGCTTGCTTGTCTAGTGTTGATGGCGTTGCGTAGTACGCTGCTTCGATTTCTTTGTAGTGAGAAACGAGCTTACGAGACTCTTCTACAAGTTCAGAAAGCTGGTCACGGTACGGTGCTGCTGGCTGCACGGCACAAGCCATTAGCTTAGCAGAGAATTCGTCGCGTACAGTTGGGTGTGCAGTTGGTTGATCGAACCACTCGCCTAATGCGCTACGACCTGCGTCAGTGATTGAGTAAACCTTACGATCTGGTTTGCCTTCTTGAGGTTCTAGTACGCAAGTAACCAGCTCTTTCTCAGCCATCTTGTTAAGTTCACGATAAACTTGTTGATGGCTTGCTTTCCAGAAGTAACCGATGCTAGCTGAGAATTCTTTAGTGATGTCGTAACCGGTAGCGTCGCGAGTGCTAAGTACAGTTAGAATTACGTGTGGTAATGACATGTCTTCAATCCAAATGGTCAATAAACTTGTAAACAAGCTAGCTACACTTTCATTTGCGTTCTTAATGACGCTTGAGTTTTTTATGTGTAGATAGCACCAACAATGTTGGTCCTGTCACCTTAAAGCCGTTTATCACCTAGAGTGATGGTGTTTCCACCGAGCTGGAGCCTATTTGATTGGACTTATGAGCTTCCAGCAGGCAAGTAGTATATAAATAATAAGCATGAAGTGGAATAGTAGGACAAAATTACCCAAAAAAACTAATAAAATACTCAATAGTGTTTTTTGGTAGTGAAATGTTTTGTTGTGTAGAGACTTTTTGTTTTCTATTTGGATTAATAATCTAGGTCGGTATTGTTCGAATAGTGGAAGTGATTAGTAAATAACAATAAAGGCTGAGATTTCGCTCAGCCTTTTAGTCAACTTTATGTAATCAGATTAACCTGTATTACGCATGCCTGCTGCAATACCTGCAATCGTCACCATCAATGCTTCTTCTAAATTGGCAGAAGCTTCTTCAGTTTGACGAGTTCGGTATAGCAACTCGGCTTGAAGCATGTTCAATGGCTCAACGTAGATGTTACGTAGGCGAATAGATTCTAGACCCCAAGGGTCGCTTTGCATTAGGTTCTCGTTGTTCTCTACGTTTAGTACCGACTTGATATCACGCTGGAGTTGCTCACGTAGTCGATCACCTAATGGTAGAAGTTGATTCTCCACTAGGCGTTGATCATAGTAGCGAGAGATTTCCATGTTGCACTTGGTGTACACCATCTCAAGCATGCCTAGACGAGTAGAGAAGAACGGCCATTCACGACACATCTCTTCCAGTAGCGCCTGATGACCTTTGTCTACAGAGTACTGAATAGCCTCACCTGCGCCTAACCATGCTGGCAGAACCAAGCGGTTTTGGCTCCAAGAGAAGATCCATGGAATCGCACGCAAGCTTTCTACGCCACCGTTTGGATTACGTTTCGCTGGTCGTGAACCAAGTGGCAGCTTACCTAGCTCAAGCTCCGGTGTTGCTTGGCGGAAGTAAGGCACGAAATCTGGCTCGCCACGAACGACACTACGGTATGCTTCGCAGCTTACTTCTGACAAGACGTCCATTAGGTCACGCCACTCTTGCTTAGGCTCTGGTGGCGGCAGTAGGTTTGCTTCAAGGATTGCGCTCGCGTACAGGTTGAAGCTATTAACTGCTACATCAGGTAGACCCAACTTAAAGCGGATCATTTCGCCTTGCTCTGTTACGCGCAGGCCGCCTTTCAGACTCTTAGGTGGCTGAGATAGTAGTGCAGCATGTGCTGGCGCACCACCACGACCAATTGTACCGCCACGACCGTGGAATAGTGTGAGTTCTACACCTTCTTCTTCTGCAACCTTAACCAGTGAGTCCATCGCATGGTATTGCGCCCAACCTGCTGACATTACGCCTGCGTCTTTTGCAGAGTCAGAGTAGCCGATCATCACCATTTGGTGGTTTTGGATAAAGCCGCGGTATAGGTCGATACCCATCAGCTGCTTGATTACTGCTTCTGCGTTGTTCAAATCGTCTAGCGTTTCGAACAGAGGACACACGTCCATGCGGTAAGGGCAACCTGCTTCTTGAAGTAGTAGGTGTACGGCAAGTACGTCAGAAGCGGTACGCGCCATTGAGATAACGTAAGCACCGAATGCTTCGCGAGGTTGTGCTGCAACAATCTTACAGGTATCCAAAACCTCTTTAACTGGTTCCGATGGTTCCCAGTCACGAGGCAGAAGAGGGCGCTTAGATGCGAGTTCGTTAGTTAGGAAAGCTACCTTATCTTGCTCGCTCCACTGTTCGTAGTCACCGATACCTAGGTAACGAGTCAGTTCAGATAGAACGTCGGCATGACGCGTACTTTCTTGACGGATATCGAGACGAACTAGGTGGATACCGAATGCTTTAACACGGCGTAGCGTATCCAGCAGTGAGCCGTTAGCAATCACGCCCATGCCACATTCGTTTAGTGATTGGTAACACGCGTAAAGTGGTTCCCAAAGCTGCTCTACTTTTTGTAGCGGCGCTTTGACTGCCAGTTTCTGACCGTGAACTTTTGCGTCGAGAATGTCTTTTGTTTCGTTCAGTAGCGAACGTAGCTGTTTAAGGATCGCACGGTATGGTTCGTGTTGATCTTCACCCGCAAGCTCTCGAACTTTGTCGTTACACACTGTCATTGACAGTTCGCTGATCAGTTCGTTGATGTCGTTGAGGTATAGGTCTGCCGCTTTCCAGCGAGACAGAAGCAGTACTTCACGAGTTACGCTGTGAGTTACAAATGGGTTACCGTCGCGGTCACCACCCATCCAAGATGAGAAGTGCACAGGGCGAGCATCAATCGGTAGACCTTCGCCAAGGTATGATTTTAGACGGTCGTTCATTTCACGTAAGAAGTCAGGTACGGCTTCCCATAGTGAGTTTTCTACTACGGCAAAGCCCCATTTAGCTTCATCAAGCGGTGTCGGGCGCTGTTGACGAATAACGTCAGAGTGCCAGCTTTGAACGATCAGCTGCTCAAGACGGCGTTCAGTTTTCTTACGCTCTTTGAAAGAGAGGTCGCTCAGCTCTAGCTTAGATAGACACTCGTTGATCTTTACAAGCTTGTTGATCATAGTGCGACGAGTGATTTCGGTTGGGTGCGCAGTCAGAACTAACTCAATGTTCAGATCGCGAACCGCTTGTGCCGTGTCTAGCTTACTCACATCATTTTGCACTAGTTTTGAGAACAGCGAATTAATTGCGTCAGGTTCGCAGATATGCTCTTCACAATGGCGTGAAATGGTGTGGTATTGCTCAGCAATATTGGTCAGGTTTAGAAATTGGTTGAACGCGCGGGTCACTGGCGTCAATTGCTCATCTGGTAAGCTTTTAATTTCTTCTATTAAGCTTTCTCTGTCAGCGTTATTTCCAGCTTGAGCCGATTTGGATAATTTACGAATGGTTTCCACTTTCTCGAAGATTTCTTCGCCATGAGCATCACGAATCGTGTTACCCAGAAGGTGGCCCAACATGCGCACATTGCTTTTAAGTGCGGCGTATTTCTCGTTCATTGTCATCCTGCCTCGTAAAAAAACTACATCCATTGTCCTTGTTAAGACTCCAATCTAGCGAAAATAACCAGTTCTAGTCAAATAAAGCAGAGTAAGTTTGCAATTATTCCGCTGCTGACCTGATTTAGAGCAAAATTAGGTCAGCTTATGCCACTCGAAGTGAAAATTAATTACAAAATTGCCGCTTAAAGAAGGGTATAGCGTGCTAGAAGAATAGTGGCGAAGATAACAAAATGCAGCTCAATCGAGCTGCATTGTGAGGAAAGTACAGAATGCGACTAACAACAATATTTCACCATCGCACGTGATAACACGTCGATGGTTGGGTCGATAAAGTCGAAAGAGAGGAACTCATCTGGTTGATGAGCTTGATCAATTGAACCGGGACCTAGAACTAAGGTTGGACACAGTTGCTGCAGAAATGGCGCTTCAGTACAGTAGTTGACGGTTTCTGAGCTGGTTTGACAGATCTCTTCAACACCACCAATAAATGAGTGATCGTGTTGACATTCGTAACCCGGAATTGGCTCGTGCAAGGGAATAATTTCTAATCGCCCTGGCCATTTCGCCTCGACTTCTTTCAATGCTCCGCGCAGCATGTTCTCTAAACCATCAAGGCTAATACCAGGAAGAGGACGAACGTCATAATGCAGTTCACAGCAACCGCAAATACGGTTTGCGCTGTCACCACCATGGATATGACCAAGGTTTAGGGTAGGGCTTGGAATCGCAAAACCCGGATGGTGATACTCTTTAACCAATTTGTCGCGCAGTTGCATCATGGCAAACATGACTTCATGCATTATTTCAATTGCGTTGACGCCGAGCGCAGGATCAGACGAATGACCGGACTTGCCTGTTACGCGAATGGCATTTGCCACATGCCCTTTATGACCTCGAATTGGTACGAGGCTGGTGGGTTCGCCAATGATGCAGTAATCCGGCTTAAAAGGCGCATTCTCAGTGAAATGACGGGCACCTAGCATGGTGGTTTCTTCATCACAGGTCGCCAATACATAAAGCGGCTTGGTTTGCTTACTCCAGTCGATTTTCTTTACCGCTTCATAAATAAAGGCAAAGAAGCCTTTCATATCAGCAGTACCCAAACCGTAAAAGCGGTTGTCTTTTTCGGTCAGCTTATGTGGGTCAAAACTCCAACGTCCTTCATCAAATGGCACTGTGTCGCTGTGACCTGCGAGAAGTAGACCGCCTTCACCTTCACCCATACGTGCAATCATATTGTGTTTGCCTGGCTCCACTTCGATCACTTCAACACTGAAGCCAAGATCTTTAAACCAAGAAGCTAGCTTCTCGATCACTTTGGCATTGCCTTGATCCCAACTTGGATCGGTTGAGCTGATCGAAGAGGTACTGATCAGTCCTTCATAGACCTCTAGAAAACTTGGTAATTGCATGGATTCTTCAATTCTCCTATTGACAGACAGAGCACAAAAATGTAAAACACATATTAAATCATATTTAATGAATAAAAAATCAAAATAAAGCAAAAATTAAATATGAATAGTCATTTTGAGCCTTAAGTATATGGATGTCATGTAATGCTAAAAACCACGATTATCGGAGCCAGCGGCTACACCGGCGCAGAGTTGGCTTTAATGGTCAACAAACACCCTGAACTCACGCTATCAGGTTTATACGTTTCCGCCAATAGCGTAGATGCAGGAAAGAATATTGCTCAATTGCACGGCAAGCTAGCGGGTGTGATTGATATGCCAGTTTCACCACTGACTGACCCTGAGCAAGTTGCTCAAGTGTCTGATGTGGTCTTTCTGGCAACGGCACATGAAGTGAGCCATGACTTAGCTCCTATCTTCTTAGAGGCGGGATGTCAGGTATTCGATTTATCTGGTGCATTTCGTGTGAAAAGCGAAGGCTTCTACGACACCTTTTATGGCTTCGAACATCAATATAACAACTGGCTAGATAAAGCAGCATACGGCTTAGCAGAGTGGAACCAAGAATCAATAAAAACCACTCCTTTGATTGCAGTGGCAGGTTGCTACCCAACCGCTTCACAGCTTGCAATCAAACCTTTATTAGAACACGCATTACTGGATACCAACCAATGGCCTGTGATTAATGCAACCAGTGGTGTATCAGGTGCAGGGCGTAAAGCTTCCATGGTTAACAGCTTCTGCGAAGTGAGCTTGCAACCTTACGGTGTCTTTAACCATCGTCATCAACCAGAGATTGCTCAGCATTTAGGTTGCGATGTGATTTTTACTCCACACCTAGGCAACTTCAAACGCGGCATTCTTGCCACTATCACGATGAAATTGGCACAAGGTGTGACGGAAGCACAAGTGGTACAAGCGTTTGAACAAGCTTACCAAGGCAAGCCAGCGGTTCGCCTTAAAGGTGACGGTATTCCACGTATTCAGGATGTCGAAAATACGCCTTTTTGTGATATCGGCTGGAAGGTACAAGGCGAACACATCATTGTGATTTCGGCGATCGACAACCTACTTAAAGGTGCATCGAGTCAAGCGATGCAATGTCTCAATATTCATTACGGTTACCCAGAACTGACAGCGTTGCTGTAGTCGTTGAAAGAGGGAAATGCGATGACGCAAACCAATCAAGCTCCTTTAGTCATTAAGCTCGGTGGTGCAGCCCTATCTTGCACTCAAACCTTAAGCCAACTGTTTGGTGCCATTGCGGCTTACCAAAAGTCGGCACAGCGACAAATCGCCATCGTTCATGGCGGTGGCTACCTAGTTGATGAATTGATGGCAAAGCTTCAGCTTGAAACCGTAAAGAAAAACGGTCTTCGCGTAACGCCTTATGAGCAAATTCCTGTGATTGCAGGTGCGCTTGCGGGTACAGCAAACAAATTGCTTCAAGGTCAAGCGATTGCGGATGGTCTAAACGCTGTAGGTCTTAGTCTCGCTGATGGTGGGCTATGTCATGTTGAAGAGCTGGACCCAGAGCTAGGCGCAGTAGGTAAAGCATCACCGGGTGATTCAACCCTATTACAAGCGGTGCTAAACGCAGACGCATTGCCGATCATCAGCTCAATTGGTCTGACTGAAAAAGGTCAGATGATGAATGTGAATGCTGACCAAGCCGCTGTTGCAGTGGCCGGTGCGTTAGATGCGGAGTTAGTACTTCTGTCTGATGTTAGCGGTGTACTCGATGGCAAAGGTCACCTGATCAAAACGCTATCCGAGCAAGAAGCCGATGCATTGATCAAAGGGCAAGTGATCACCGACGGTATGATCGTCAAAGTTAAAGCTGCTTTGGAGGCTGCCAATGATCTTGGTCGTCCTATCGAAGTTGCGACATGGCGTTACCCAGAGAAACTGACCCAGCTATTCGCGGGTGAAAGTATCGGAACGCAGTTTCTGCCGCAATAGAGCAGAAGCAAACCAGTTAAAGAATTGAACATTAGGAAGTGGTTGGCACTGACCGCCGAGAGCAGCGCCAGTTAAGTTTGGAGAAAAAACATGAGCAAAGTGAACGTAAATAAAGTGGTAGTCGCATACTCAGGCGGTCTAGATACTTCAGTAATCATCCCGTGGCTAAAAGAGAACTACGACTGTGAAGTAGTAGCTTTCGTTGCCGATGTTGGTCAAGGTGCAGAGGAGCTAGAAGGTATTGAAGCGAAAGCAAAAGCTTCTGGTGCTTCTGAATGTTACATCGCTGATCTGAAAGAAGAAATGGTAGCGGATTACATTTACCCTACGCTAAAAACCGGTGCTTACTACGAAGGTAAATACTTACTAGGTACATCAATGGCGCGTCCAATCATTGCCAAAGCGCAGGTTGAAGTTGCACGTAAAGTGGGCGCAGACGCTCTGTGCCATGGTTGTACAGGTAAAGGTAATGACCAAGTACGTTTTGAAGGTGCATTTGCAGCACTAGCACCAGATCTGCATGTTATTGCGCCTTGGCGTGAATGGGATCTAGTGAGCCGTGAAGAGTGCTTAGATTACCTAGCAGAGCGTAACATTCCTTGTTCAGCATCTCTTACTAAGATTTACTCGCGTGATGCGAACGCATGGCACATTTCTACTGAAGGTGGCGTTCTAGAAGATACATGGAACGCGCCAAATGAAGATTGCTGGGCTTGGACTGTAGACCCAGAGCAAGCACCGAATGAAGCAGAAACCGTGACGCTAAAAGTAGCGAAAGGTGAAGTTGTTGAGGTAGACGGTGAAGCGATGACACCATATAACGCGTTGGTTTACCTAAACGAAAAAGGTGCGAAGCACGGTGTTGGTCGTATCGATATTGTCGAAAACCGTCTAGTGGGAATGAAGTCTCGTGGTTGCTACGAAACTCCGGGGGGCACCATCATGATGGAAGCACTGCGTGCGGTAGAGCAACTGGTGCTGGATAAAGCGTCATTTGAATTCCGCGAGGAGCTTGGTCTGAAAGCATCACACCTTGTTTATGATGGTCGTTGGTTCACGCCGCTATGCAAGTCTATTCTTGCGGCTTCTGAGGAGCTCGCGCAAGACGTGAATGGCGAAGTGGTTGTGAAGCTTTACAAAGGTCACGCAACGGTAACGCAAAAACGTTCGGATAACAGTTTGTACTCTGAAGAGTTTGCTACTTTTGGTGAAGATGAAGTTTATGACCAAAGCCATGCTGAAGGCTTTATCCGTCTTTACTCACTATCAAGCCGTATCCGTGCTCTGAACAGCCAGAAAAAATAAGCCAATTTAACGCCTTATAAGATAAGAGACCTGCCACTATTGGCAGGTCTTTTTGGTTTGTTGCTGACCTTATTGGCATAAAGATAAAATAGTCATGAATAAATATGTAAAAATATTGAATTTCTACTTTATTTTTATCTACGATTATCGTAACGTTGAGGCATAAGAAAAAGTGAGCAAATGACCACCGATTTGGTCAACACTTAATGAATAACACGTTAGCGTAAGCAATAGTCATCAGGAGAGACGCAATGGCATTATGGGGCGGAAGATTTACCCAAGCGGCAGATACCAGATTTAAAGACTTCAACGATTCGTTGCGTTTCGATTACCGATTGGCCGAGCAAGACATCGTAGGCTCAATTGCGTGGTCTAAAGCATTGCTGTCTGTTGACGTGTTATCTGCAGATGAACAACAAAAGCTTGAGCTAGCACTAAATGAACTCAAGCTTGAAGTGATGGAAGACCCACATCAAATCTTACGTTCAGACGCTGAAGATATCCACTCTTGGGTCGAGCAGCAACTGATCAACAAAGTTGGTGACCTAGGTAAAAAGCTACACACGGGACGTTCTCGTAACGACCAAGTAGCAACCGATCTCAAGCTTTGGTGTCGTCAGCAAGGTCAACAACTGTTGATTGCACTTGATCGCCTACAGACTCAAATGGTTGGCGTTGCTAAGCAGCATCAAGGTACTGTTCTTCCTGGTTATACGCACTTACAACGTGCTCAGCCTGTGACGTTTGCTCACTGGTGCTTGGCTTATGTTGAAATGTTTGAGCGTGATTACTCACGTCTGAACGATGCGCTAAAGCGTTTGGATACGTGTCCACTCGGCTCGGGTGCGCTTGCGGGGACCGCTTACCCTATCGACCGTGAAGAGCTGGCTCACAACCTTGGTTTCCATCGTGCGACACGTAACTCGCTAGACTCGGTTTCTGACCGTGACCATGTGATGGAACTGATGTCTGTGGCATCTATTTCGATGTTGCACCTATCTCGCTTGGCAGAAGACATGATCTTCTACAACTCGGGTGAGTCTAACTTTATTGAACTAGCCGATACCGTGACGTCAGGTTCTTCGTTGATGCCGCAAAAGAAAAACCCAGATGCATTAGAGCTTATTCGAGGCAAGACAGGTCGTGTATACGGCGCGCTTGCTGGCATGATGATGACGGTGAAAGCGCTGCCACTGGCTTACAACAAAGACATGCAAGAAGACAAAGAAGGTCTGTTCGATGCGCTTGATACATGGAATGACTGTATGGAAATGGCAGCATTGTGTTTCGATGGCATTAAGGTTAATGGCGAGCGTACGTTAGAAGCGGCGAAGCAAGGTTACGCAAACTCAACTGAGCTGGCGGATTACCTAGTGGTGAAAGGCATCCCATTCCGTGAAGCGCACCATATCGTCGGTGTTGCTGTGGTTGGTGCAATTGCCAAAGGCTGTGCGTTAGAAGAGTTGTCGATTGAAGAATTGAAATCTTTCTCTGAAGTGATTGAGGCGGATGTGTATGACATCTTGACCATCGATTCATGCCTTGAGAAACGTTGTGCGCTTGGCGGCGTGTCGCCGCAGCAAGTGGCTTATGCTGTCGACCAAGCAGACAAGCGTCTATCTCAACGTGACACTTCTGCAGTCAAAGTACGTCCAGCACGTCTGACGGATATTGAGACACTGGAAGGCATGGTGGCGTACTGGGCAAATATGGGTGAGAATCTACCACGCTCACGTAATGAGTTGGTACGTGACATTGGTTCTTTTGCGGTTGCCGAGCACCACGGAGAAGTCACTGGTTGTGCGTCTTTGTATGTCTATGACTCAGGCTTAGCAGAGATTCGCTCTTTAGGTATTGAAGCGGGTTGGCAAGGTCAAGGGCAGGGCAGTGCGATTGTGAACTATCTGGTTGAGAAGGCGCGCCAGATGGCTATTAAGAAAGTCTTTGTGCTGACACGTACGCCAGAGTTCTTTATGAAGCAAAGCTTCTTGCCAACGTCGAAGTCATTGCTGCCAGAGAAAGTACTGAAAGATTGCGATCAGTGCCCACGTCAGCATGCATGTGATGAAGTTGCACTGGAGATCAACTTGTTCGAACAATTGATCCAGAAAAGTAACGTAGCCTAGGTTAATGATTCTATTAGTATTTAAGAAAATACTAAAAAAATCAGAAAAAAATTTGGAACCTTTGAGAGGAAGCCCGGTCTATTAAAGTACCACTGCTTTTTCTTAGAAGAATCTAAGAGAGCCCCAAGACCGGTATTGGTTTTGGGGCTTTTTTCTATCTGTCATCTGGATGATGATCATCTTTATTTTGTTTTCTATGGCGGCGCTGCCACGGCAGAATAACGAAGCGCATCCAGAGGTGTAAAAACAGCAGACCATTAAACGCAAAGCCCGCAAAGATCAGTGCGATCGACTCGATGCTTTGTGGATCATCTTTAAATGCAAACCACCATACGATCCAACATAAGACAGAGAGCACGGTAAGTTGATCCATGCATCGCTGGCAACGCCCGATTTTTTTCCAAAACCAATGCTCTTGGCAACTTCGACAAGTCATTGTTCTACCCAAACTATCTATTTGCTTCTGATTATAACCTCAACTCCTGCTTGGTAGTGTTTTTGCTTGGTTTCTTAGTCTCGCTTATCAAACCAAAAATGAAAAATTAGCTTGGTCAAAATTGTGTAGCACGTAATTGATGTATGGTGCGCTGTCAGCCTGACAATAGGAAAAATAATAATGTCGACAGAACTTAAAGTAGCACTTGGTTTAGCGGGTAGCTTTTTCACGATTGGATTAACAGCCATTGTGTTGGTGAGTCGCTATGCAATGATGACTGCATAACCACAGCTCTATTGATTCTTGAATTGATAAAGCTGAAAGAAGAAAGCCTCGTCTATGACGAGGCTTTTTGTTTATCGATGTTAAGGAAAATGAGGGCAGGATTAGCAACCAGGACCACAGTCTAGGCAGTGCTTGATTGTCTCTGGACCTAAGTGAAGTTTTGCATTCAAATCTCGCAGTGCGGTGCGAACGCCTTCTTCAATTACTGGGTGGTAAAACGGCATATCCAACATTGCTGAAACTGTCATTTTATTTTGATGTGCCCAAGCGAGCAGGTGGGCTAAGTGCTCGGCGTTTGGTCCCATCATTTCTGCGCCCAAGAAGCGTCCGGTGCCTTGTTCTCCGTACACATGCAATATGCCTTTATTGCGTAGCATCACTCGTGAGCGACCTTGGCTTTCAAACGAGACCTCTCCGGTTGCGAAACAGCCGCAGGTGCCTAAACGTGCTTCCAATTGCTTAAAGGTTTCACCAACCATGGCAATTTGTGGATCAGAGAATACAGCAGAAATAGGCGAGCGGCGCAAACCTGCACGAATATCAGGAAAGCGGCCAGCGTTATCACCAGCAATACGACCTTGGTCTGCCGCTTCATGAAGCAGTGGAATTTGGTTACTTGCATCACCTGCGATGAAGATGCTCTCTACCGAAGTTTGCAATGTATAGTGATCCGCCGTTGGTACGCCGCGCTCATCTAATGCCACACTGGTGTTTTCAATCGCGAGCTTATCCACATTCGGGCGACGACCTGTAGCTGCCAATACGTAATCGACAATAAAGGTTTCTAGTTCACCATCGTGGTTGATGAACTGAATTTCGACCTTATCTTCACCGTTATTTTTTGGCGAAGCAATACGTTTCATGCTTTCGATTTTTACATCGGCATCAAGGTAAAACTCTTCTTTGAATGCTTTATCGGCGTACGCCATCACTTCAGGGTCCGTCAATGGTCCTACTTGACCACCAAGACCAAATAGCTTCACATTCACTCCTAAACGATGCAGCGCTTGACCCAATTCAAGACCAATGACACCTGGACCAAATACTGCAACGGATTCTGGCAAGTCATCCCAATCGAATACATCATCGTTAATGACTAGGCGATCGCCGAGCTCATTCCATACCGCTGGGTATGCTGGACGTGAGCCTGTTGCGATCACAATGCGTTTTGCGGTGATCTGAGTGTGGTCATTAACGACTAGCGTATTGTCATCAATAAACTTGGCATAGCCTGAAACTTTATCTTCAGCAGGGATCTCATCGACGCCTTCCAACACAAAGCCAACAAAGCGGTCACGTTCACGCTTTACTCGATCCATTACTTCACTACCGTTAATGTAAATCTCGCCTTGTGGGTGCACGCCGAAACCTGGTGCTTTCTCGATTTGATGTACGCTTTCTGCTGCAGCGATCAAAAGTTTTGAGGGCATACAACCTACACGAGCACATGTTGTGCCGTAAGGACCACCTTCGATCATCACAACACTGTCTGTGTGTGCTTTTGCTGCGCGGTATGCACCAAGACCTGCTGTTCCACCACCAATGATTGCTACGTCAACATTTAACTGTTTCATAATGGATTCTCGTTTTGTCCAAACTGAGTTGAGATGACTAAGTTTAGAAGAGTGAATTTGAGTTCATTAATCTTGATAGTCCGAAGAAGAGCAGTGATCAAGACTAAGCATAGGAAGTGATTGAGGGCGTAGTCTCCCGGGCGAGGGATGCTCCGGGAGACTAAGGGCTGAGTTCTGGACAGCTAAATTGCCAACCCAAGCCCATTAGGCAAATTATTAACCTAGGTAAGCTTCTAATTCTTCGCTACCACCGATGTGTTTACCACCGATGAACACTTGAGGAACCGTCGTACGACCCGAAATTGCACGTAGACTGACTGTTGTTGCGTCTTTACCCAAAATCACTTCTTCATATTGAAGACCGTGGTCAATCAGATTTTGTTTCGCTTTCATGCAGAAAGGGCAACCTGGTTTAGTGAACACAGTGATCGATTCTTGAGTTTTGTACTCAGGTGCTACGTAGTTCATCATTGTGTCTGCATCAGAAACTTTGAACGGGTCGCCTGGTTCGTTTGGTTCAATAAACATTTTCTCAACCACACCGTTTTTCACTAGCATGCTGTAACGCCATGAACGCTTGCCGAAGCCGATGTCGTTTTTGTCTACTAGCATACCCATGCCATCTGTGAACTCACCGTTACCATCTGGGATGAAAGTGATGTTTTCAGCTTCTTGGTCAGCTTTCCATGCATTCATTACAAACGTGTCGTTTACTGATACACATAGAATCTCATCCACACCATGCTCTTTAAATACTGAGAATAACTCGTTGTAACGAGGTAGGTGGCTTGACGAACAGGTTGGAGTAAACGCACCTGGCAAGCTGAATACGATAACCGTTCTGTCTTTAAACAGTTCATCCGTGGTTACGTTCACCCATGCGTCACCTTTACGAACAGGAAAAGTAACTTGTGGTACAGCTTGACCTTCTTTTGATGCAAACATGATGATTTCCTTTTTAAATTTATGAAATAATTCGTTTTCGAGCTTAGCGTTATTTGTCGCTCAGTTTCGTTTTGTTGAGCTCATTATTGAAAAAAAACTTTGATAGCTCTAATCGTTTAATGCTATGGTTTTGATAGATTATTTCTATCGCCAAACAAGAAGCGAATCGTACGTATGAATATCCGAGATTTTGAGTACTTGGTGGCGCTTGCGGAGCACAAGCATTTTCGAAAAGCAGCAGAAGCCTGTTTTGTTAGCCAACCAACTTTAAGTGGCCAGATTCGAAAACTGGAAGACGAACTTGGTACAGCCTTACTAGAAAGGAGTAGCCGTCGAGTGCTGTTTACTGATTCTGGTTTGCAATTGGTGGAGCAAGCAAAACGCATCTTAAGTGAAGTGAAAACTTTCAAAGATATGGCGAGCGGTCAAAGCGGTGCGATGACCGGTCCAATGCACATTGGCTTTATTCCAACCGTTGGTCCTTACCTATTGCCAAAAATAGTCCCTCGACTGAAAGAAGAGTTTCCTGAGTTAGAACTGTTTTTACATGAGGCTCAAACCCACCAACTGGTACGTCAGTTGGAAGAAGGTAAGCTTGATTGTCTTGTACTAGCGTCAGTTGATGAAACAGCTCCGTTTAAAGAGATTGAAGTCTATAACGAGCCGTTGAGTGTTGCTGTGCCTTGCGATCACGAATGGGCTGGTTTAGACCATATAGACATGTTGGATCTTAATGGTCGAACCGTTTTGGCGCTGGGAGATGGTCACTGCCTACGCGACCAAGCGCTTGGTTTTTGCTTTGCTGCAGGAGCAAAAGATGACGAGCGCTTTAAAGCCACCAGCCTAGAAACATTACGTAATATGGTTGCGGCGGGCGCAGGTATCACGTTATTACCACAGTTATCTGTACCGCATGAGAAGAAGAAGGATGGTGTCTGTTATGTCCCTGCGATTAATCCAACGCCTTCTCGCAGCATTGTTTTAGTTTATCGTCCGGGCTCTCCACTGCGTGCTCGTTTCGAAACCTTGGCTGCAACGATTAAAGGGGTACTAGAGGCTCAGGAAGACTCTATTGCCGCTTAAGCGCAAGTTAATATAGGAAAAGGGAGCCCAATGGCTCCCTTTTTTGTTTTATCTGATGAGTGGTTGTTAGAACAACTCTTCTGAGCCGCTACCACCACCTGAATAGATACTGTCTTCTAAACTGTTACCGACGTACTCAGTTGGCTCAGTTCCTTTCTCAAAATATTCGAACATGGATGAACCATCGACTTTATGAGTCAGAAGACCGCTATCACGATCAATACGAACACGGACGATATCTTCTGGGATGTTTTTCGCTTTTTGAGGCGTACCTTCAAGTGCGACGCGCATGAAATCAATCCAAGCTGGCTCAGCTGTCTTCGCCCCCGATTCCGCACCAGAAATCTGTCCTTTACCAAGGTTGCTGTTCACAGTCGTTCGACCTAGAGTGCGAGAGTGATCGTCAAAGCCAACCCATGCAATAGCGACAATGCCCGGACCGTAACCGTTATACCATGTATCTTTTGAATCGTTGGTTGTACCGGTTTTACCGCCAATATCGCGGCGTTCGAGTTTCTGAGCGCGCCAACCTGTACCGTTCCAACCGGTACCATCACGCCAGCTACCGCCGCCCCAAATGTTGCTGTACATCATCTCACGCATTAAGAATGCGTTTTGTGCTGAGATAACTTGCTTCGCATATTGTGGTGTATCGTCTTCTAATGCGTTGTCTGATGTTGGCTCATCCATTGCGATATCTTGCTCGCCAAACTCTGCGGCAAACTTATCTTCAACTGGCGCTTCTTGCTCCATTTGAGGGCAATCATGCTGACAGATAACTTTTGGATTGGCTTTAAATAGCACTTCACCGAAAGAGTCTTCAACGTGGTCAATGTAGAATGGTTCAACATAGTAACCACCGTTGGCAAAGACCGAGTAACCTTGTGCTACTTTCATCGGCGTTAAGCTACCCGCACCAAGCGCAATAGTCTCTGAACGCGGCACTTCGTTGATATCAAAGCCAAAGCGAGTCAGGTATTCGCGAGTCGCATCTAAGCCTACTTCACGCAAAGTGCGCACCGCCATTACGTTTTTCGATTGTGCTAAACCGATACGTAGACGAGTAGGACCAATGTATGTCGGTGGTGAGTTCTTCGGACGCCATGCCGAACCAGAACCTGCATCCCATTTGTTGATGGGAGCATCGTTAACTAATGATGCCAGCGTTAGACCTTTATTGATCGCAGCTGAGTAGATGAAAGGCTTAATACTTGAACCTACCTGACGGACCGACATGGTCGCACGGTTAAATTTGCTATGGACGAAGTTAAAACCACCAACGAGAGAAAGTACCGCACCATTTTCTGGGTTCATTGCGACAAACGCGGTGTTTGCATTTGGCACTTGGCTCAACTTCCAATTGTTGATGGTGTCGCCATCTTTGTCAGTTGTGCTGACTTCGCGAACCCAAATTTGCTGACCTACTTCTAGGATCTCTTGCGCTGATTTTGGTGCTGCGCCTTGGCGTTCATCAGTCAGGAACTTACGAGCCCAGCTCATGCCTGTCCAAGCGAGAGTTTGTTCGTCGTTGTTTTTCACCCAAACTTGTGCCGTTTTACCGTCTACTTTGGTCACAACCGCTGGATAAAGTTGACCATATGTTGGCTGCTTCTTCAGATGCTTCTCAATCTGCTCTGTATCCCAAGCAGGTTCGCCTTGTTTCCACAGTACTTTCTCTGCTCCGCGATAGCCGTGACGTTCATCGTAAGCAAGGATATTGTTGATGGATGCTTTGTTTGCTGCGTCTTGAAGCTTTGAATCTACCGTCATGTAAATGTTCAAACCAGACGTATACGCTTTGTCTGCACCGTATTCTTTTACTGCCCAAGAACGTGCTAGTTCTGCGACGTATGGGGCAGACAGTTCGATTTCAGCGCTATGGTAGCGTGCCACAATTGGCTCTGCGCGTGCTTCATCGTATTGCGCTTGAGTGATGTATTTCTCATCCAGCATACGCATCAACACCACATTACGACGCTTTGTCGCTCGCTCTAGTGAGTAAAGTGGGTTCATGGTTGATGGCGCTTTTGGCATACCTGCTAACGTAGCAATCTCGCTGAGAGTCAGTTCATTCAAACTCTTACCGAAATAAACCTGAGCGGCTGCACCAAAACCGTAAGAGCGGTAGCCAAGGAAAATCTTGTTAACGTATAGCTCCATGATCTCTTGTTTTGTCAACAACTGCTCAATGTGAATCGCAATGAAGATCTCTTTCACTTTACGCATGATTTTCTTCTCATTAGATAAGAAGAAGTTACGCGCTAGCTGTTGAGTGATGGTACTCGCACCTTGTTTTGCAGAACCAGATAATGCCACCACAACAGCAGCACGAGTAATACCGATTGGATCGATACCAGGGTGCTCATAAAAGCGGCTATCTTCGGTCGCAATCAGCGCGTGAATCAAATCTTGCGGAATTTCGTCGTAGGTAACAGGAATTCGGCGCTTCTCGCCAAACTGTGCGATCAGTTTCCCATCTTGACTAAAAACCTGCATAGGTGTTTGTAATTCAACATCTTTTAGGGTTGCAACATCTGGCAATTCAGGCTTCACGTACTGATAGAAGCCAAAAATTGTGGTGACTCCAAGAATTATGCAAATCAATGTTAAAAATAATAAACGCTTTATGAACTTCACCGGAGAATCCCTGATTGGTTGAGGCTGTGTAACGGCAAACCCTTGTACTCTTAGGTCAAAAATTTAGCACATAAGAGGTATTAACTCCTATTTGGGTGCTAATAACAACCTTTGCACGAAGAAAATTCTCTGTGCGCTAACTACATAAGCACGCAGGAATTTCGGAGCGAGAGTAGAGATGGATAAGCTATTAGTTACGGGCATAGATATTGGCCATAACAGCCTCAAAGCCGTGGTACTTAAACCCAATGGCAACAGTTACGCCTTATTGGGTTACAAAGAAATAATACTTAAGGAAGGTATTGTCGCTGAAAATAACACCATAAATCATCAAGAAATTGTAAAGACCCTTAAAGAGATAAGAAAAGAGCTGCCATTTTGGGCTCGACGGGTCGCAATTTCTGTTCCTGATAATGCCGTGATCAGCAAGAAGCTGCAAATTGAGCAGAACTTGGAGGAGAGTGAGAAAGAGTTTGCCGTGGTGCAAGCTTTCTCGCATCAATCCCCATTTCCTGTTGAAGAGCTCAGTCTTGATTTTGTAAAGCTTGATGCCGATGAGCAGATGCGTGGAACAGACAGTTATCAAGTATTCGCGACTCGCAAAGATGTCGTTGAAACTCGCGTCGATGCTCTGCAAAAGTCAGGCTTGAAAACCGTGCTGGTGGACGTGCATTCACAAAGTTTAGGGCATATGTGGAAACTGGCTGTCGAGCGCTTCCCTGAAAAGAGCAAGTATTGCTTGTTGGATATCAGTGCATTGAGCAGCTCTTTCACCATGTTTACAGAGCAGAGTGAATTGTTCCACAAGGAATTTCCTTACGGCACGCGAACTTCAAATGATCTATTTCAGCAAGACCCTCTTGCTGAAGACACGCAAGTTGCTACTGAGCAGTTTAATCGACAAATCGTTGATCGTGTAAAGCGCCAGATTCAGCTCTATACCTCGATTAATGGTAGTCAAGACATCAAAGGCATTTGGTTGTCTGGTGAAGGTGCAGCTACGCCAATGTTAGCAGAAGAACTTTCAAGTCAGTTGGCATTGGAGTGTGAGTTGCTTAATCCGCTCGGTCTATTCGAGATGAAAGTATCGAAACGCAAACGCCGTGCAGCAGATTGGCAGCATTTTACTGCGGCTGCGGGCTTGGCGGTTAGAGGTATTCAATGGCTAGGAGGCAAACATGCTGTATCACATTAACCTCCTTGCGTGGCGTGAGAATCAACGTGAAGAACACCGCCGCCGCTTTCTCAGTTTGATCGTCTTGGGGGTGATTGTTGCGTTGGGCGTGCAATGGGGCATTGGTAAGTTCTATCAATATCAGCAGGATCAACAACAGCAGCGCCTTGATTATTTGGCGCACTATATCTCCCAGCTTGATAAACGAATCGAAGCGATGAAGATTGCTGAACAAGAGCACAGCAAGATCTTGGAGAGGTTAAAGATCGTTGAAGGTTTGCAAAATGGGCGTAATAAGACCACGGAGTTCATGAACCTGATGCCGTCGGTGATCCCTGAAGGAGTCTACGTCGATAAGATCAAAATGAATGATTATGAAATTGAAATCTCGGGTATCTCTGATAGTACACCTCGCTTGGCCACCATGCTCGACAACATGGAGCGTTCAGCCAAGCTGCTAGATGTCGACATGCATTCTATCGTTCATGGTAAAGCGCGTTTTGGGAAAGAGTTTCAGACTTTCAAAGTTTCCTTCATGTTCAAAGACGCCTCGGTGAAAGGAGGTAACCAACATGGTTAATTGGCAAGATCTAGAAATGGATGAGATCGCTGAGTGGCCATTGGTGCCTCAGATAGTAGTGATCTTGTTGTTAGTTGTGCTGATTCAAGGCCTTGGTTATTGGTTTTATTTAAAGCCAGAGCAAGAACAGCTGAATAGCCTTATTCAAGAAGAACAAACCTTAAAAGTTGCGTTACGGATCAAAGCGAACAAAGTCGCTGCTTTGCCTCAATTGCAATCGCAACTTGATGAGCTTACTACTCGATACGAATTGCTACTGCAACAACTGCCTGCACAGAAAGAGCTGGCAACCATGTTGGCTTCGGTGAATGAACTCGGAATTGATAATAAGTTGACGTTCACCCGAATCGACTGGGGTGATAAGCAATCAGAACACTTCCTTTATCGTTTACCGCTCGACATTGAGTTGACAGGGGATTTTCATGATATCGGTCGTTTCTCCCAAGCGATTGCGACGTTGCCACGCATCATCACTTTTAAAGACGTGACTTGGCAGCGTGTCAGCCAAGAGAGTGAAACTCTGCACTTTCGTGTGAAAGCAAACACTTACCAGTTCAAACCAGAGGTGAAGAAAGATGAGAAGTAAATCTTTGCTGATGGTGTGTATTGCTGGCGTTTTGACTGCCTGCCAAGCCAATGATGAATCACTGACGGAATTTATTCGTGACGTGGAGAACCAAGCTCGCCGTGATGTCACCAAACTGCAGCCTGTTGAAGAGTATGTTGTCGTTAATTACGAACCCGAAATATTGCGTGCACCTTTCGAATTACCAAAAGAGGCAACGATTGCGACTCAACCTGTTGCAAGAAAAGACTGCTGGCAACCTCCTTCAAGAAAGCGAACTGGCAAATTGGAAAGGTTTCCTCTTGCGCAACTGCGCTTGAAGGGTGTGATGGGTATCGGCAGCAGTGTTTCTGGGTTGGTTCAGGCTCCGAATGGCACTGTTTACAAAGTAAAACCAGGTCAATACCTCGGACGCAACAATGGCAAGGTTACCCATGTATCCCACAACTATTTATTGATTAATGAAACCTTGCCAGACGGTTTGGGCTGTTGGCAAAAACGCAAAGTTAAGTTGGCTTTGAGATAGGCATAGCTGCATTTATTTTTGATATTGAGTAATGATGAAAATGAGACAAGGATTAACACTGACACCAAGGAAGCTAACAGGGCTCTTCTCTTTATGGTTGTTTCTACTTTTAGCCCCTTTAGTCGCAGCGGAAGAAGTAAAGTCTAACTCGCTTAAGAGCATCGACTTCCGTACTAATAAAGATAAAGACGCGGTTATCGTCGTAGAGCTTGCATCGCCAGCTGCTATTGTTGATATCAAGCGTGTGCAAGAAGGTTTAAGTATCGACTTGCTCAATACGTCAGTTAAAGACGATCAGCTTTATCTACTTGATGTAAAAGACTTCTCTACAGTGGTAGAGAGTGTTGAGGTTTTCCGCGATACCTCTACGACGCGTTTGGTCGCTTACATTGATGAAGATTATACCCATGACTATCGCCTCACAGGGCGTTATCTAGAGGTGAAGGTTGGTAAGCTCAAAGCCAACGAAAAAGCACCAGACAAAAGTATTCTGGAAAAAGAAGGCAAGTTGATTTCGATTAACTTCCAAGATATTCCGGTGCGAAATGTGCTGCAGCTTATTGCTGATTACAACCAGTTTAACCTTGTGGTTTCAGACTCAGTTGAAGGGAACCTGACCTTGCGTTTGGACGGTGTACCTTGGCAACAAGTGCTGGATATCATCCTTCAAGTCAAAGGCTTGGATAAGCGTGTAGATGGTAACGTTATTTTGGTTGCTCCGAAGGATGAGCTCGATCTGCGCGAGAAGCAACAACTAGAAAAACAAAAGCTTGAACAAGAAATGGGTGAACTTTCTTCTGAAATTATCAAAGTGAATTTTGCGAAAGCATCGGATATTGCAGAGATGATTAACGGTGAAGGTAACATTAGTATGCTTTCTGATCGTGGCAGCATGACGATTGATGAGCGTACTAACTCATTATTGATCCGTGAGTTGCCGGAGAATATTCAAGTAATTCGTGAAATCATTGAATCATTAGATATCCCAGTAAAACAAGTTCAGATTGAAGCACGTATCGTGACTATCAATGAAGGTAACATGGATGAACTTGGCGTTCGCTGGGGCTTCACATCGATTAATGGTAGTCATACGGTTGGTGGATCGATCGAGAACAACCTTGCAACTATTGGTCTCTACGATGGCGGCGGTGGCGACGGCGATGGTGAAGACGGTGGCGGCAGTGTTGGTATTGATGACTTCCTGAACGTTAACCTTGCTGCAACCAGCCCTAATGCAACCAGTATTGCTTTCCAAGTTGCAAAACTAGGGTCTGATACTTTGTTGGATTTGGAGTTGTCTGCGTTGCAACAAGAATCAAAAGCAGAAATCATTTCTAGTCCGCGTTTAATTACTACCAATAAGAAGCCAGCTTATATTGAACAAGGTACTGAAATTCCTTACCTAGAATCCTCTTCCAGCGGTGCGACATCCGTAACGTTCAAAAAAGCGGTGCTGAGCTTAAAAGTGACACCGCAGATCACGCCTGATAACCGTTTGGTACTGGATTTGAGTGTTACGCAAGATAGACCGGGTCAAGTGGTAAAAACTGGTACCGGTGAGGCAGTTGCGATTGATACTCAGCGTATTGGCACTCAAGTATTGGTGAATAATGGTGAGACGGTTGTGCTTGGTGGTATTTTCCAACACAGCATTACAAACTCCGTCGATAAGGTACCTTTATTAGGTGATTTACCGCTGTTAGGGGCACTTTTCCGCCGAAGTTACGAAAATGTCGGTAAAAGTGAGTTGCTGATTTTTGTGACGCCTAAAGTGGTGATTCAGTAAGACTCAGCGAGTAAAAAATCGATTAGATCAAAAATAAAGTTGCATTAGTGGCACCATGCTTGGATAATTTCGGGTCTTATCACGAATTATCTGTGAGGAATTGGTGCCACAAGCCTTGTAGAACAGCAGTTTGGCTGTGTGTTTCTTGTGGCGATCTTATTGAATTAACGTTGTAAATTATCGCTAAATATGGCTGAGAAACGTAATATTTTCCTTGTTGGCCCAATGGGTGCCGGCAAAAGTACAATTGGTAGACATCTAGCACAGCAACTGCATATGGAGTTCGTAGACTCTGATACAGTGATCGAAGAACGCACTGGTGCAGACATTGCTTGGGTTTTTGATGTAGAAGGCGAAGAAGGCTTCCGTAAGCGCGAAGAAGCGGTACTTGAAGACCTAACTCAAGAGCAAGGCATCGTGCTAGCAACCGGCGGTGGTTCTGTTAAGAGCAAAGAAAACCGTAACCGTCTTTCAGCACGTGGTGTTGTTGTTTACCTAGAAACAACTATTGAAAAGCAACTTGCGCGTACAAACCGCGACAAGAAGCGTCCTCTACTTCAAACTGAAAACCCTCGTGAAGTGTTGGAAAGTTTGGCAGGCGAACGTAACCCTCTATACGAAGAAGTAGCGGATTACACAGTTCGTACTGACGATCAGAGTGCAAAAGTGGTAGCCAACCAGATCGTAAAAATGCTAGAAGAGAGGTAAGCATTTATCTTTTTCAAATTGGAGCACACCGATGGAACGGATTACGGTCAATCTAGCAGAGCGTAGCTACCCAATCTCAATTGGCGCCGGGTTATTTGAAGACCCGGCGTACCTTTCTCAAATTCTTTCAAGCAAAAACGCAAACCAGAAAGTGGTTGTGATCAGTAATGTTACGGTCGCGCCTCTGTATGCGGATAAAATTCTTAGCCAACTAAAACAGCTCGGTTGTGATGCATCCCTGCTTGAATTGCCAGATGGCGAACAATACAAAAGCTTAGACGTATTTAATCAAGTCATGAACTTCCTGCTAGAGGGAAGTTATGCTCGTGACGTGGTGATTATTGCGTTAGGTGGTGGTGTTATTGGCGACTTGGTAGGTTTTGCTTCGGCGTGTTACCAACGTGGTGTTGATTTCATTCAAATCCCAACCACATTATTGTCTCAAGTGGATTCATCAGTAGGTGGTAAAACCGCAGTTAACCATCCGCTGGGCAAAAACATGATTGGTGCCTTCTACCAACCTAAAGCCGTTATCATCGATACCAACTGCCTATCGACACTGCCAGAACGCGAGTTTGCAGCGGGTATTGCAGAAGTGATCAAATACGGCATCATTTACGATCCTGCTTTTTTCGATTGGCTAGAAGAGAATCTAGAACGATTGTATGCACTTGACGAAGAGGCGCTAACTTACGCTATTGCACGTTGTTGTGAAATCAAAGCGGAAGTGGTTGCTCAAGATGAGAAAGAGTCGGGCATTCGAGCGCTGTTGAACCTGGGTCATACCTTTGGTCATGCCATTGAAGCTGAACTTGGCTATGGTAACTGGCTACACGGTGAAGCGGTATCTTCGGGTACGATTATGGCGGCGAAAACATCTCATTTGCGTGGATTAATTTCGCAAGAGCAGCTTGATCGCATCATTTCCATTATGCGCCGAGCAAAACTGCCAGTGCATACGCCAGATAGCATGACTTTTGATGACTTTATGACGCACATGATGCGCGACAAAAAAGTATTGTCTGGTCAATTACGCTTAGTTTTACCTACGGGTATTGGTAGTGCCGAAGTCATTGCTGATACGCCGCAAGACATAATCAAACAAGCTATCGACTTCGGTCGAGACATTTAACCTTGTAATGGCGCCTTGGGGCGTCATTCTTGTAGTTTATTAAGGTTATTTAGATGAGTTTCGCTCACGTTCTTGAATTGGATTCACAAACCGAGTTATTAGACCGATTAGGCTTATTAACTAACTTTGCGTCTAATCTGATCGCTGTTAATGGTCAAGCCGGGTACGGAAAATCTTGGTTGGCACAGCGATACCTTGAGCTCGGTGCCAGTAACAAAAATCAATGTTTGTTACTTTGTCATTCAAATCAAGATGATGTGCAGCATCGCATGCTTATCTTGAGTCAGATCGTCTCGGATGCATTGTTCAATCAGCAAGATACTTTGCTCGATAGCTTGGAGAGAATCTTAGGTGATGACACGTGCGATATTGCCATCGTGGTCGATGATGCGCATTTGTTGAGTGAAAACCTAGTTTCAGAGTTATGGATGCTAGTGCTTGCAGCGCAAGCCAATCCAAATTGGAAAATCAACGTCTTACTGTTCACGCAAACTGGGCGTTTAGAGTCAGTATTGTCGCGTATTAGCTACGGACAAGAGTACAAGCCAGTTGAACTCGATATTGATATGCTGTCAGAAGTTGAAGCTCGTCGCTTTTTTGAGTCGCTAGTGATTCGATATGTCGATGATGACTCTGAAAAACGCGTTCGAGATGCATTCAAGAAAGTTGACCCGGTACCGGGTGACATCATGGCTTTAGGAGAGATGAAAGTGGAAAAAAGGATCATTATCCGCTCAATTGTCGGTTCGCCCCTTAACATTGCACTCGTTGTGCTGGTATTACTTTTGTTGGCGGCTGGTGGATATTGGTGGATGTATAATCAACCAAGCCCTGATGATAAAGCGCAGCAAATCACTGGAGTCATTGAGCAAACTGCCATTCCAACTCTAAACGAGCCAGAGGCTCAAATCAGTCGTGCAGATTCATCGATGGATGATGACTCAGAGCCTTCGGATGATACTAACCTGACAGACGCTACGGATGATTCAGATGCTCTTCCTCCAGCGGTAACGAGTGAAGTAGCGAGTGTCGGCAGCGAAGATAAGCAGCAACGCGTTGTGATTGAGTCGGATGTCGTTGACGCACTTCTAGAAGGCAAGCCTGAAGCAGCCGATACCACTAACATTGAAACGGTTGTCGAAGAATCGATCCCTCAAGCGAAAAGCGCATCAAATTCCTCATTGATCAATGTGGTTCAAACCGGTCAGCAGCCTGAAGCAGAGAAAGCGACGTCTGGAAAACCGATAGTGAAGTTCTCTTTTGCTCGAGAAGAGCTGAAAGCACTATCGCCTCGTGCTTACACTTTACAGTTGGGGGCAATGACGGCGATGGAGGATGTACAAGCGTTCCTTGATAAGTACGACTTAAATGGTCAGGTGAGAATTTATCCAACCGTTCGTAGCGGAACAGAGTGGTACATTATCACTTACCAAGATTACCCTACGATTCAGCTGGCGCGAGACGCTGTTGAAAGCTTGCCAGATGCACTTAAATCGGTGAGTCCATGGGCAAAATCACTGGGTCAAGTACATCGAGAAATTGATCGCGTGAAATAATCCTGAGCTTCGTTGAAAAATATGTTACATTCCGCAGCCTTAATTTTTGGTCGATAGATAGAGCAGTAGATGAAAAAGCAACGAGCCTTTCTTAAGTGGGCAGGAGGCAAATACGGTCTGGTTGAAGACATCCAACGTCATTTACCACCGGCTCGAAAGCTAGTTGAACCTTTTGTTGGTGCTGGCTCGGTTTTTCTAAATACCGACTATGACCACTATCTACTGGCGGATATTAACCCCGACCTGATTAATCTCTATAACTTACTAAAAGAGCGTCCTGAAGAGTACATCTCAGAAGCGAAGCGCTGGTTTGTTGCAGAGAACAATCGCAAAGAAGCGTACTTGAATATTCGCGCCGAGTTTAATAAAACGGATGACGTGATGTACCGCTCGTTGGCGTTCCTATACATGAACCGCTTTGGCTTTAATGGCTTATGTCGTTATAACAAAAAAGGCGGCTTTAATGTCCCGTTTGGTTCTTACAAAAAGCCTTATTTCCCAGAAGCGGAGCTAGAATTCTTTGCTGAAAAAGCAAAGAAAGCGACGTTCGTATGTGAAGGTTACCCAGAAACGTTCAGTCGAGCGCGTAAAGGCAGCGTGGTTTATTGCGATCCACCGTACGCACCGTTGTCGAACACGGCGAACTTTACCTCTTATGCTGGCAACGGCTTTACGCTGGATGATCAAGCTGCATTGGCTGATATTGCAGAGAAAGCCGCAACTGAACGTGGTATCCCTGTTCTGATCTCAAACCATGACACGACATTAACGCGTCGCCTTTATCATGGTGCGGAGCTTAATGTCGTAAAAGTGAAGCGAACCATCAGTCGTAATGGCAGTGGCCGTAATAAAGTTGACGAGTTGCTGGCGCTATTTCGTGCACCTGACGCGGACAAATCTGACTCTTAATTCTCACACTATTGCATTGAAATAGTGGATCTCCCCACTGGCTTCGGTAGAATTGCGCGCAAATTGTTTGCTGTTTGCTCGCCACTACTGAGGTCAGGTATGAAAGATTTTCTAATTGCTCCATCCATTTTATCGGCTGATTTTGCTCGTCTCGGTGAAGACGTAGAGAAAGTTCTCGCAGCGGGTGCGGATGTGGTGCACTTCGACGTTATGGATAACCACTATGTACCAAACCTGACTTTTGGTGCTCCAGTGTGTAAAGCGCTACGTGATTACGGCATCACAGCTCCAATTGATGTACACCTAATGGTGAAGCCAGTCGATCGCATCATTCCTGATTTCGCGAAAGCAGGTGCATCAATGATTACTTTCCACGTTGAGGCATCTGAGCACGTAGACCGTACGCTTCAACTAATCAAAGAGCACGGCTGTAAAGCTGGCGTGGTTCTAAACCCTGCAACCCCACTTGCTCACCTTGAGTTCATTATGGATAAAGTTGACTTGATCCTACTGATGTCAGTTAACCCAGGTTTTGGTGGTCAATCATTCATTCCTCACACATTAGATAAACTGCGCGCAGTGCGTAAGATGATTGATGAATCTGGTCGTGATATTCGCCTAGAAATCGATGGTGGTGTGAAGGTGGACAACATTCGTGAAATCGCAGAAGCGGGTGCAGATATGTTTGTTGCTGGCTCTGCGATTTTCAGTGAGCCAGATTACAAGCAAGTGATCGATAAAATGCGCGCTGAGCTTGCAGAAGCAAAATAAGCGCGGATAAACACGTTCTTAAACTAGCGCGTTAACGCTATGATTTGAAAGGCTGCCACCGTACCGGCAGCCTTTGTTGTTTCTAGCGCGAACCGAGAAAAAATATCCATCGCGGTGTGCAAATAATCACTTGCCTATTTTGCGTCCTTTCTGTACTATTCGTGCTCCTTAAAACTCAGTCAATTTTCTTTAGTTCCTTGCTTCCTCTGGACGACTGAGCCATTTGTGGAAGCTGAATAATCCGTAAGGAGCAACCAATGCGTCATTACGAAATCGTATTCATGGTGCACCCAGATCAAAGCGAGCAAGTTGCTGGCATGATCGAGCGTTACACTGGTTCAATCACTGAAGCTGGCGGTAAAATCCACCGTCTAGAAGACTGGGGTCGTCGTCAACTGGCTTACCCAATCAACAAGCTTCACAAAGCTCACTACGTTCTAATGAACGTTGAAGCTGACCAAGCTGTAATCGATGAGCTAGAAACTGCTTTCCGTTTCAACGATGCAGTTCTACGTAACATGATCATGCGTACTAAAGCGGCTATCACTGAGCAATCTATCATGCTTAAGCAGAAAGAAGAGCGTGCTCCTCGTCGCGAAGAGCGTGCTGAAGCTAAGCCAGAAGCAGCTGCTGAGTAATTTTTCTTTTGACCATCCGGATGGTGCTACTTGGCTTCATTGCCAAATTGCCCATTCGTAATTAAGCCTATTGATAATAAGACACTGTTGGTTTCGGATAGAGTTTTACTCTGCAGATTTAGACAGGTAGTCGTCACTGGGCTTAGGTCACAAGTATTCACTCAGATTTAGTACAAGGCAGTAGCATTAAGATAAGTGAGCTTATCACTTGTCACTCCAATCGAAAGATTTAGGAAGTTAGTGTTATCGCCGACAACATTACTCAAATTTAAGATCAGGAGATAGCCCATGGCTCGTTTCTTCCGTCGTCGTAAATTCTGCCGTTTCACTGCAGAAGGCGTACAAGAGATTGATTACAAAGACGTAGCAACTCTTAAAAACTACATCACTGAAGCTGGTAAAATCGTTCCTAGCCGTATCACTGGTACAAGCGCTAAATACCAACGTCAACTAGCTCGCGCTATCAAGCGTTCACGCTACCTAGCTCTACTACCGTACACTGATAAGCATCAGTAATCGGTCGTTTTATTAAGAAAGAGGATTAAGCAATGCAAGTTATTCTACTTGATAAAATCGGTAACCTAGGTGGTCTTGGCGACACAGTAAACGTTAAATCTGGCTACGCACGTAACTTCCTTATCCCTCAAGGTAAAGCAGTTATGGCGACTAAAGGCAACGTTGAAATGTTCGAAGCTCGTCGCGCTGAACTAGAAGCTAAAGTTGCTGAGCAACTAGCTGCTGCTGAAGCACGTGCTGAGAAAGTTAACGCTCTAGAAGCAGTTGTTCTTGCTTCTAAAGCTGGTGACGAAGGCAAACTATTCGGTTCTATCGGTACTCGTGACATCGCTGAAGCTATCACAGCTGCAGGCGTTGAAGTTGCTAAGAGCGAAGTTCGCCTTCCTGAAGGTGCTCTACGTAACACTGGTGAGTTCGAGATCAGCGTTCAACTTCACTCTGAAGTTTTCGCTACAATCAACCTACAAGTTGTTGCTGCTGAGTAATTCAGTACCAAGCGAAATAGTAAAAAGCACCTCCTCGGAGGTGCTTTTTTTATGTCTGAATATGATGAAAAGCGGGAGTTAGAAGGCAAACAAAAGGTTGACGGAAAATACACTATCCGCCTTGCTCAAGCCCTCTGGCACTTTATCGTGATATTGGCGAGAGTGCGCTAATTTAAGAGCAATGTCTTCGGTAATGTCATTGGTAACACTAAGATCACTGTCGACACGCGTGTTACTTCTACCACTCACTAACGTGATATCTGCAGAAAGGCTCAAGTTATCAAGTGCATGCCACGTGGTATTGATGTTACCACGCAAGATCCCTTCTTGAACGATATCTGGAAAGACGATGTCATCATCATCAATCTCATCTAAATTTGGCTCTTGGTAGCGAAAACCAGGACCAATTTCTGCCTCAAGGGTGAAGTTTTCAGTATAAGCGAACTGGTAACCCAGACCGCCAGAAAGAGTGTAGTCTTTAAAGTAAGCACTGTAGCGTGAATCAACCCCTTTAAAACTGCCATACAAGTATGTCTTTGGACCTAACTTGTAGTCGGTTTGTGCGCTATAGGTCGAAGAGCGCTTGTCTTCTTCGCCATCTTTGTAAAGGTTGTAGTACTTCCATTCGCCATTAGAACGGTGGCGACCAGAAGTGTATTCAGCACTCAGACGAGCATTCAGGGAACGAGAGTCCGTGTTACCTGTGTGAGCTTGATAGCCGAACTCGACCTCAGTTTTTAGAGGATCGGGCACTTCAATTTCTTGCTCTGGCTTTACTGATTCTTCAGCGTACGATGCTCCCGTGCAAAGTAAGCTAAAGCCAAGTAACCAGTATCGGGACACAAAAACCTCGAACGTAAATAAAAAGGAGGGGCATGATACTGATACAGATGTTTTATTGGGTCAATGATAGGTTAATTTTTATTAGACCTAAGCGGTAGAACCTTGTTAGACACCTTTATGAAGGCGTTAAACTTTACAAACAATATGCTTCAGTACGGATTGATGAGATTCTATCGTAATCGAACAAATTCGCACTATAAAAAGCCACTTTTTAGTTCTTCACTTGTGGAATTCTTAACAAGTAATTGTCTCATGAGGGAAGCATCTTAGCTAAGTTTAAGGTTATAATCTTGGGTCATTAGTAGTTATCGAGCAAAGTCATGGCGGAAAACAGAAATCGCAAACCTTCAGACAGTCAGGTCGAAGCACTCAAGGTGCCACCTCACTCGCTAGAAGCTGAGCAATCAGTAATTGGCGGTCTATTACTAGACAATGAACGTTGGGACACCGTAGCCGAACGTGTTGTAAGTAGTGATTTCTATAGTCGTCCCCATCGCCTGATTTTTGAAGGGGTTAAAACCATTCTTGAAGATGGTAAGCCTCTCGACTTGATCACGTTATCTGAACACCTAGAGCGTCACGAACAATTGGAAGACGTGGGTGGTTTTGCCTACCTTGCTGATCTTGCCAAAAACACCCCAAGTGCGGCGAACATTAACGCGTATGCTGATATTGTCGCGGAGCGCGCGATTGTACGCGGTTTGATTGGTGTCGCGAACGAAATCGCTGATGCTGGTTACGATCCTCAAGGTCGAAGCTCAGAAGACTTAATTGATATGGCGGAGAGTAAAGTTTTCGCCATTGCAGAATCACGCACTAGCGAGAATGAAGGTCCACAAAACGTGGATAACATTCTGGAGAAAACACTAGAGCGAATTGAGATTCTGTATAAAACCCCGCAAGACGGTGTGACGGGGGTAACGACCGGCTTTAATGACCTCAACAAGAAAACGGCAGGTCTACAAGGTTCGGATTTGGTTATCGTGGCGGCGCGTCCATCGATGGGTAAAACTACCTTTGCGATGAACTTGTGTGAAAACGCGGCGATGAGCCAAGACAAACCTGTACTTATCTTCTCGTTAGAGATGCCTGCTGAACAGCTGATGATGCGTATGTTGGCGTCCTTATCTCGTGTTGACCAAACGAAGATTCGTACTGGTCAGCTAGATGATGAAGATTGGGCGCGAATTTCTTCTACCATGGGCATTCTTATGGACAAGAAGAACATGTACATTGATGACAGTTCGGGTCTAACGCCAACCGAAGTGCGATCTCGTGCTCGTCGTATCGCTCGTGAGCATGGTGGTTTGTCCATGATCATGGTCGACTACCTTCAGCTAATGCGTGTGCCTGCTCTTTCGGATAACCGTACCTTGGAAATCGCGGAAATCTCGCGCTCACTTAAAGCGTTGGCGAAAGAGTTGAATGTGCCTGTCGTTGCGCTATCACAGCTAAACCGTTCCCTAGAGCAACGCGCAGATAAACGTCCGGTTAACTCAGACTTGCGTGAATCGGGCTCTATCGAGCAGGATGCCGACTTGATCATGTTCATTTACCGTGACGAGGTTTACCATCCTGACAGCCCATACAAAGGCACGGCAGAAATCATTATTGGTAAGCAACGTAACGGTCCTATCGGTTCGGTTCGCTTAACATTCCAAGGTCAGCACTCGCGCTTTGATAACTACGCGGGTCCAGCATTTGATATTGATGATGAGTAATGCAATGAGCTACATGAAAGCCGCGATGGCACGCATTGACTTGTCAGCACTGCAGCACAACTTACAGCGAGTAAAAGAACAAGCACCAGACAGCAAAGTGATGGCAGTGGTGAAGGCGAATGGCTACGGTCATGGTCTTCGTCATGTAGCTAAACACGCTACTCATGCGGATGCTTTTGGTGTTGCTCGTATCGAAGAAGCCCTTCAGTTACGCGCTTGTGGCGTAGTAAAGCCGATTCTTTTACTTGAAGGTTTTTATTCGCCAGGTGATTTGCCTGTATTGGTGACGAACAACATTCAAACGGTCGTTCACTGTGAAGAGCAATTGACGGCGTTGGAGCAAGCAGAGCTTGAAACGCCAGTTGTCGTTTGGCTCAAAATCGATAGTGGCATGCACCGACTTGGTGTGCGTCCAGAACAGTACGATGAATTCATCACACGCCTTAAAGAGTGTCCAAACGTGGCGAAACCGCTACGTTACATGAGTCATTTTGGCTGTGCCGATGAGCTAGGTAATAGTATTACGACAGAGCAGATCGACTTATTTATGTCGCTTACCGCAGGCTGTCAAGGAGAGCGCTCTTTAGCGGCATCGGCAGGTCTGCTTGCATGGCCGCAGAGTCAACTTGATTGGGTTCGTCCTGGAATCATCATGTACGGCGTGTCTCCATTTGATGATAAAACGGCACAAGACATGGGCTATAAACCTGTCATGACACTGAAATCGCACTTAATCGCGGTACGTGAAGTGAAGAAAGGTGAAAGTGTCGGCTATGGCGGCATGTGGACCAGTGAGCGAGATACTAAAGTCGGTGTCATTGCTGTTGGGTACGGAGATGGTTATCCACGAACAGCACCGAATGGTACGCCAGTTCTTGTTAACGGACGCAAAGTACCAATTGCAGGTCGCGTTTCTATGGATATGCTGACGGTCGATTTAGGTCCAGACGCGACTGATAAAGTAAGCGACGAAGCTATTTTGTGGGGTATGGATTTACCAGTAGAAGAAGTGGCGAGTCACATCGGCACTATCGCTTATGAATTGGTGACTAAACTGACTTCTCGCGTCGAAATGGAATATTCGAAGTAACCCATGAAGAAAAGATTATTCTCAGTGCTGGCATTCTCTGCCAGCCTTTTTTTATCCCCGCAGATAGTCGCGAAAGAGAAAGACTCAGCATTTGTTCCGTTCTATTTCAGTACGGATACCATGGGTAGCACGATCGGTTTAGCTGGTGTGGCAAAAGGTGTTGGTCAACCTCAAGCTGCATTGTTTGGTATGGGGCTGTATTCTGAGAAAGATAGCTATGTCGGTTTTCTTTCTGCCTTCAACTACGCTTTGTCATCAAATCTTTTGTTTAGCACGCAAATGTATCAAGCGCGCTTTAACGACAACCCATATTACCTAGACAATCAAGGTTCAAACAACTCTTCAACGGAAGACAAAACGATAACCAATGGGGATGAAGAGAACTATAAACTCGAGTTCAAGTATTTGCTTCCTTGGGGTAACGTTCGTGAACATGGGTTACTTGGTGCATTCCAACCTATTCGCGATGTAAGTTTTGCTTCTCCGGTCGATTCTGGTGTTAGCTCAATTATCTTCACGCCGTTTTATTCTTCTCGTGAATTAGACATCTACAACGATAAGAAAGAAGAAGCGACAGGGTTTAGCCTGACATTTGACTGGGACAACCGCGACAGTGTGCGTAATACCACGCGAGGCTCCCATACCTCGTTTGATTTAACCACAGGAGCAGACAGCTTACAGTCGGAAGACTTATGGCTAAAGTGGGAGTTCCAAAACAGTCAGTACTATTCCCTAGGTCCGTTAGGTGATTGGTTTGATCAGCAAGTTCTGGCATTCGATTTCTATACTGCAGATACACCGACATGGAATCAGTGCGATGGCGCAGTATGTAGTCGTCCTCCAGAGCAGGAGCAAGTTCGCTTGGGTGGCTTGTATCGCTTGCGTGGTTATACGGCGGGTCGTTACCATGGACGCAGCGCGATTCACTATTCTGCGGAATACCGCGTATTGCCAGACTGGCAGCCGCTTGATGATATTCCTCTGATCAACTATTACGACTTACCTTGGTGGCAATGGGTAGCGTTTGTTGAAGTGGGGCGAGTCGCGGACGATTATGACCTCAAGACATTGCATGAAGACATGAAATGGAACGTCGGTGGCGCAGTACGCTTCCAAGTGGAAGGGATTGTTGTTCGTGCCGAGATGGCAAAAGGTGCCGATGAAGGTACTTTCCGAGTCATGATAAACCAACCGTTCTAACTCGATATAAAACAAAGGCTAACCCTGAGGTTAGCCTTTGTTGTCTCTAAGCTATTCGCCGTTGATGGTGGCGATAATGCGTCGGCTGCCACCGTAGTCTCGATGCTCGCCTAAGTAAATGCCCTGCCATGTTCCCAACGCTAATTGACCGCTTTGAATAGGAATTGTCACACTGCTGCCAAGTAAAGACGCTTTTATATGAGCTGGCATGTCATCATCACCTTCATAAGTGTGTTGGTAGTAAGGGGCGCGCTCAGGCACAAACTTATTGAAGTGGGCTTCCATATCCATGCGTACTGTTGGGTCGGCATTTTCATTTAAAGTCAAACTGGCAGACGTATGCTGAATGAATAAATGTAACAAACCTACTGAAAGCGATTGGATTTGTGGTAATTGTTGTTCAATTTCATCAGTGACCAGATGAAAGCCTCGGCTACGTGCTTTTAATTGCAGAGTTTTTTGTGCCCACATATGCGTTCCTTTGGAAAAATTTGGTTTGGCGTCTATCCTAATCCAATTAGAGCCTGTCATTAGTAAATGATATGATTCCCAACGTCATAAATGAATTGTTTAAATTCGAAACAGGGAACGTGACCTAACTCAATGTGAGTGTAAGGGCACTCAGTCATAATTGGCGACTGAAAAAAAATTACAAAGACTTGTTTTGTGGCAATTCGCCCAAACATCTCATTTATATTCTATTTGCTAAATCGGGGATTCCGCAGTTTTCGCTAGACTGTAAGGAATGGAACCTACTGTAACATCGGGATAAAGACCATGTTGAAAAATATCAATCCAACGCAAACACAAGCTTGGAAAGCGCTAACTGCGCATTTCGAATCTGCACAAGATATGGATCTGAAAGAGCTATTTGCTCAAGACGCTGCGCGTTTCGACAAATACTCAGCACGCTTCGGCTCAGATATCCTAGTCGATTACTCAAAGAACCTAATCAACGAGGAAACTCTGAAGCACCTGTTCGCTCTTGCTAACGAGACTGAGCTTAAGTCAGCAATTGAAGCGATGTTCAGTGGTGAAGCGATCAACAAAACAGAAGATCGCGCTGTTCTTCACACTGCACTGCGTAACCGCTCGAACAAACCTGTAATGGTTGGCGGCGAAGACGTAATGCCAGCGGTAAACGCGGTTCTAGAAAAAATTAAATCCTTCACTGAGCGTGTAATCGGCGGTGAGTGGAAAGGTTACACAGGTAAAGCAATCACAGATATCGTAAACATCGGTATCGGCGGCTCAGACCTTGGTCCTTACATGGCGACAGAAGCATTGGCACCATACAAAAACCACCTGAACCTACACTTCGTTTCTAACGTTGATGGTACTCACATCGTTGAGACTTTGAAGAAAGTAGACCCAGAGACAACACTATTCTTGATCGCGTCTAAGACGTTCACGACTCAAGAAACCATGACAAACGCGCACTCTGCTCGTGATTGGTTCCTAGAAACTGCTGGCGATCAAGCACACGTTGCTAAGCACTTCGCAGCGCTTTCTACTAACGCTCCTGCAGTATCTGAGTTTGGTATCGACACCGACAACATGTTTGAGTTCTGGGACTGGGTTGGTGGTCGTTACTCACTATGGTCAGCAATCGGTCTTTCAATTGCATTGTCTGTAGGTTACGACAACTTTATCGAGCTTCTAGACGGTGCTCACGAGATGGATAACCATTTCGTATCGACAGATCTAGAAAGCAACATCCCTGTGATTCTTGCTCTGATCGGTATTTGGTACAACAACTTCCACGGCGCTGAGTCTGAAGCAATCCTACCTTACGATCAGTACATGCACCGTTTCGCGGCGTACTTCCAGCAAGGTAACATGGAATCTAACGGTAAGTACGTTGACCGTGAAGGTAACGCAGTGACTTACCAAACTGGTCCTATCATCTGGGGTGAACCAGGAACTAACGGTCAGCACGCGTTCTACCAGCTGATTCACCAAGGCACTAAGCTGATCCCATGTGACTTCATTGCACCAGCAATCAGCCACAACCCAGCAAGCGATCACCACCAAAAACTGATGTCTAACTTCTTTGCACAAACAGAAGCATTGGCATTTGGTAAGTCAGCAGAAACAGTAAAAGCAGAATTTGCGAAAGCAGGTAAGAGCGAAGAAGAAATGGCGTCTCTAGTACCGTTCAAAGTATTTGAAGGTAACCGCCCAACGAACTCTATCCTAGTTAAGCAAATCACACCTCGCACGCTAGGTAACCTGATCGCAATGTACGAGCACAAAATCTTCGTTCAAGGCGTTATCTGGAACATCTTCAGCTTCGACCAATGGGGTGTTGAGCTAGGCAAACAACTAGCGAACCAAATCCTACCTGAGCTAGCTGATGAGTCTGAAATCAACTCACACGATAGCTCGACAAACGGTCTAATCAATGCATTTAAAGCGTTTAAAGCTTAATGTTTGAATAGAAAAAGAAAAGGTCAGCAAATGCTGACCTTTTTTATTGCCTGGGGCAGAAACAAAATAGGTTGGTACGGACCAACCTATTTTTTCTCTATTATTCGAAACAAATCTCGATGAAGGCATTTCCCCACTGTGAAGAGAAAGGCATGATGATGATTGAGCCTTCACACTTGTGGCGAATGGTGTGACCTCGACCAGATACTACAACTGGTGTTGCCATATCAAAGTCAAATCCACTTTCCGCTAGAATGCGTTTCGCACCGCCTGTCACCATATTAGTGATCTCACCAACCATATCCGTCACTTCTTCGTTCAGTCCATTTGGACGTTCACCAAGCATGTTCTGCATGATTTCCAGTGCTAACGCTTCATCAAAGGTAATCGACATTGAGCCACGAGTTTGTGGGCCAACCATACCGATAAGACCAGAAACGTCACCTCGTGCGATCTCATCTTTCTTGATTCGCGGTTTTTGTGGCTTCAGTTCAAGCGAAGCCATAGTTTTTAGAACATTCATTAAAGAAGCTAAAAACGGGTTTACAAATTCAGCGCGCATAACGTTCTTCTATCTTTCTTATTTCGTCTCCGAGGAACATGCCTGGCATTCGCCATGGGTTTCGATAACTTGATTCGTCAGTTTGAATCCATGTTTCTCGGCGTTATTGGCTAATAAGGATATCAGCGTCTCGTCTTCAAGTTCAACGACATCGCCACATTTATCGCAAATTAGCAGTTGGAAAAAGTGCTGTTGAGTGTTGAACGAACAGCAAGTGATAAAGCTGTTGTTAGATTCCACTCGATGAATAAAGCCTTGTTCTAGAAGAAAATCTAATGCTCGGTATACCGTCGGTGGTTTCGCTTGTGGTTCACTCTCTTTCAGTTGCTCCAATAGCTCATACGCACTAGAGGCGCGGCGATTAGAACAAATGAGCTCAAAAACGCGTCGGCGTTGCGGCGTCAACCTTACTCCGCGCTCAGCGCAGATATGTTCAATTTGTTCAAGGATTGTTGGGTCCAAATCTTTCACCATAACTATCGGACGTGCTTTATGATAAACCATTTCTATACGAAGTTCGTTTAGAAAGGCTTCATTTTACCTACTATCAGAACGAAAATCATGAATTAAAGCAAGCCAGTGTATATCAGAGAGAGTAACCGATATCACAGAACGAGATCCCAATGCCGAAATATGTCTATTGGTAAGTAAGCTCACAACACTCGCATCCACTGCACAGTGGGTATACAATACCCGACTTCATTTTTTGAGCGCACCGTCGCGCTCTATCTTGGCAACGTAAAAACGGGTGTTTATATCATGACTCATTCTTGCAGGCTCTCTGTAGCACCAATGTTGGATTGTACTGATTGATATTAACTTTCAACGAGTTATAGATGTTGAGGGGAACTATAGGGAACTTTGTCAAAAGTTCTATATAGCTCTCAAAATAGACGAAATCTACTGAAATAGCTTTAGATTTTTAGTTCTTCCAATTGCTTTCAATCACTTACAGTTTGCTTTGTTTGTGAGTGAAGTTGTATAATTGATACACAAGCAAAGGTGCTTGTTCTCTTTTTCTAGAGAGGTGGCTTTATTTTAAAGTTGCTATTGTGCCCTAATAACAAGAGGGTACAACGGTCAGGTGCTGCAAGCAGCACTCGTGATGATAGCAAATAGGGCTCTAGGAAATTCTAGCGCGAATATTGCCAAATAACCTCCACGACAAGTCGGGGTATATATCATGAATGACAACAAAAAATTTATCAGAGAATTGGTTGAGCTAGGTAATGGTGTTCAAGGACACCGTGTCACTGGCGCAACAAAAGCTGAAACCAAGAAAAACATAAGAAGAGTTTTTGCTAATGCAAGGCAACGTTCAGAAGCGAGAAATCTCATGGGCTGAAATCCATGAGTTGTTTGTTGATATCAGCGATGAATTTGGTTACACCGCTGAAAAATACGAAGACGAACTTACAGAGTTGGTCACCAAGTGGGAAGAGCAGGGTTTTGTCGAAATCTACGAAAACGCCGAAGATAGGGTGTATGGTAGAGCGAAAGACTCGTCGTTAGCATACGGTGCAAGTCCCTACTATATTGGTTTGTTCCACGTCAGGGTCGTTGATGGTGATAATGACCCGTTAGCTGTATTGGTTTTCGATGACAGAGAAGATGAAAATGGCAACCCTGTAAAAGTCGCTTCACTTCGATTTATGTTAGATCATGAAGATATGTTTGGGTCATTGGATAATGGCGAGAAATCTGATAGAGAATTCATGCGCGCTTTGAGAAAGCGCATTGATGACTTTGTGCAGCAAGGCAATCAATAATTTTTAAGGGAGCTGGTTAGGCTCCCTTTTAGTTTACATTCTTTGCCCTGACCAAACTACTTCGCCAATAATCTCAAAATCGGCACCTTCAATATCTTTCTTTCCAAGTTCCCAAGCTTCATAAGAGCTATTGTCGCTAACTACCTTGATACCGTTTGGTAAAAATTGAAGTCTTTTCACCATTAATCGGTTGTCATATCTGAAGACATAAATCCCATCGGTAGAGAAACCATCAACACGATTAACCATGACGATACTTTGGTTCTTGAGTGTTGGAGCCATGCTATCCCCACGAACGGGCATTAAAAAGATATTGTTGGGGTTGAAGCCAAGCTCTTGTCTTATGAATCGTTCGCTAAAGACCATTGCACTTGATTCTTCTTCTTTCTCAACTAGCGTTCCATGTCCAGCGCTTACCTCCACATCATAGAACTTGAGTTCTAAATATCCTTTAGGAGCTACAGAGCCTGTTTTTGAGATCTCTTCGGCTTTTAGAAAAATATCTTCTGGAATTTTTTCTCTACTTTTCCATGACTGAATAGTCTTCGGTGAAATGCCTAAAACTTTAGCTAAATCAACGTTTTTAGCTGTCCTTGTTAGTTTCTTAAGTTCTTCAATTTGAGTCTCTACATGCTTCATAAGTGCCGCCTAGTGTCTGCAAAGGTATTGCGATCTGATTTTTGATCCGCAATAATGCTTCGCGTTGAGTTTGAAGGTTATTTGAAGTCGTTCGTGGCGACTTGAATAGCTCCAAGTGTACTACATGGAGGCTACATGAATACAAATTTTGCACTATTGGCTCGCTTCGAAAGTCCTACGGTAGAGCTAAAACAAGTTTGCCAAGAATTCTTTGGCATCACTCCTAAAACGGCAGAGCAGCGGGCAAAAGCTTGCGACTTTCCCATTCCCACCTTCAAGTTGCGTGACTCTGAGCGCAGCCCAACTTTTGTTTTGGTTAGTGACTTAGCCAATCACATCGACCGTCAATATGAGCAAGCCAAAAATGAATGGCAATCAGTGAACGATTAAGGAGCTGTTATGAACACACCAATTCACTCAATCAACATTGATTTTTCTCACTCTAGTGAAGCGAAAGCATTGCTTGAAGTTATCGATGCGCGTTTTGCTCCTATCCCTAATGTTGAGCCCTATCTTGATAGTGTCTGTGAGCAACTCAAAGAGGCAATTGAACTGTTAGAAAGTTTGGAGGTGTAGATATGCAGGTCTCTGACCCCATTCATCTACCGTGCCCCGATATGGCGGGCATGGTAGACCCAGATCCAGAGAAGCTCGAACGCTCTCGTTTTCTACTTCAAAAACTACGGGAGAAGCACGGTTTGAACAAACGCAAGCCTATTCGCCAGTTAAGCGTCAATGCGCTTGAGTGGGAGAACAGGTAATGAGTCGAAACGCCAAGTACGAAGCCAGCAAAAAAGCGCAAGGCTTAAAGAAGGTCACTCTATGGGTTCCCCAAGACAGAGAAAGCGAGTTTCACATGTTGGCAAAAGCTTGTTGTGAACATCGCCATTTAACCTTTAACACCCTGCGAGATACCAAGTCAGGTAAGTACGTTTCTCTAGAGCATTTATAGCCCGTCACTGGTGACACATGAAAACCTACACAAAACCGACTAAAAACCCACTCACCAAGCTTCCTGATTCTTTGCGTCAGGAGCTTGCTGCTTATGTGGTGAAAAATCAGGGTACAACTTACAACCAAGCTACACCCAAGGAGCGCGTTTTTGCATTCGCTCACCAAGTGGCAAACCGTTTCAAATTGCCTAACGATATTCGCAATTATCTAGATAAAGCCTCTGCGGTGCGCTTTCGTAAATACGGCTTTAAACGTGCTATTGAGTTTATTGAGTCTCGCTCAAGTGCGGCATCGGCTGCGCTTGCGGTTTTACCTGAGCCTTATTGGGCGGTTGATACTGAACTAAAACGCGCACGTCTTGCGACTGAATTATCAGGGCGTGCGGGTTTTCGTTTAAATCATGCGGTCGCAAAGGAAATGTCTCCCTTTGAGGCGATAGAGCAAATTCATGAATTTGCAGGTGCTGCGCTTTGGATGCCTCACTTTAGAAAGCCTCTTGATGAAGATGAGGCTTACTCTCTGCTTGCTCGTTTGATTGATGAGAGCGTGTGGCGTCGCGCTATTGAAAAATACACGATAGCGGCGTTTGAAAATGCTCGACGTGCTGCTGGTATGGTTTCTCCACACATATCCCCTTACGCCTCAATCTCTGCTTGTGAATGGCTCAAGATTCGCCAAGACCGACAGCGCGAATGGCTTGAACTTATGGCTATTGAGTCCGAAGAGGGGCAAGTGGTCAGCATGATGGACGTGCATAAGTCCTCGCAATCAAACATGGAAAACCGCCGTCATGAGCTAATGACTCGTATTGCGGGTTGTCAGGAATACGCAGACAGCAACGCTCACGCCTCAGTGTTTATTACCATGACTGCACCTAGTCGTTTTCACCGCTTAACCAAGCGAGGTGAATACTGGATAGAAAACAGAAATTGGGACGGCAGCACACCAAGGGATGCGCACGCATGGTTATCAACCTCATGGGAGCGATTTAGAGCATGGGCGGGGCGTCATGAGCTGGCTTACTACGGGATGCGAGTGGTTGAACCTCACCAAGACGGAACGCCACATTGGCATGGCGTGTTTTTCATGCCTCTTGAGCAAGTGCCTGTCTTTATCAAGGCTTTACAGTCTTATCAGTTTCAGCGTGATAGCGCGGAGCTATACACCTCAACAGGACAGCCAAAATTTAAAGCAATGAAAGCTCGCTTTGAAGCTAAGCTTCTTGATGGCTCGGAGGGTGGAGCTGTGGCTTACCTTGCTAAATACATCTCTAAGAATGTCGATGGCTTTGGTCTGGAAGATCTCACCGACCTAGATAACCGCAAAGCCAAACTTCAAGACACAGTTAAAAACGTGACTGCATGGTCACGTAATTTTTGTTTTCGCCAATTCCAATTTCAAAAAACGCCAAGCGTCACCGTTTGGCGTGAGCTTCGCCGCATTCAAGACGAGCAAGAATATTGCACTTTTGAAAAGGCTCGACGTGCTGCTGATAACGGCTTTTTCTCTGCTTACTTCGACTACATGGGAGGGCATCGATTACCACAATCTATGCGCCCAATTAAGCCAATGAAAGAGGGGAAAGAGAATAAGTATGGTGAGTTAGTACCTGTGATTGTAGGTATTACTGGCAGCGGTCTGAGCGTGTTAACGCATGAGATTGAATGGAAGCTCATCAAAAAGCCTTCCGACTTGTCGGAGGCTTCTAATAGCAAGCGGGAGCTTGCGCCTTGGTCTAGTGGCAATAATTGTACGCGGCAAATTACGCGGGAGGTTAAGGCAACCAGACAGCAACAGATTATCTCCAATTTCTTTTTAAACATGGAACTTAACGGCGGGGGTTCACCCGAGTGGGAAGAGTTCTGGAATGGATAACTGCCAACGATGTGAATCAGGGGCATCTTTAACTAACAACTAACGTCGAGAGACAGGGGAATATTATGAAAACACTATCTATTGATGATTGTCAGCGTGACCTTGCCGCGCTGGATGCGGCTGACCAGTTAACGGCATCACTGAAAAAGCAGATTGCCAGCTTAAAAGGGATGGACTCAAAGTCGATTATGAAAACCGCCATGCCAATGCTGATGAGCGGCAACATTTCCCTAGAAGGTTTGGGCTTGCCTGTAAACCTGTTTGAGCAAATCGAGCAACTAGAGCAAATCAACAGTGTTGGACGCGCTAAGCTTCGCGCTCGCATCACTGCTGATTTACATGCGCTAAACGGTATTGAAGAGGCAGAGGTGAGCCATGGCTAAGGTCGAAAATCCAGTTCGCGGTTATGTGTCTTGTCCGGTTTGCCAATCTGTCTCAACCGTTCACCAATGCGGTGAAGGCAAATTGATTGCAACTGGTGAAACACCAAAAAACGGGCGCAATATCGGTATTTTGTATTACCGCTGTCCTGAGTGTGGTAACAGCTCAATCAGTAAGCGCGGGAGCGAGTTTATTAGTGCAAATATGGTCGCGGAATTAAGCGACCTTAAACCACTTGAAGCCGCACCAGTACAGGTTAGCGAGCCTAAAATCGAAGTCGAAAATGAAACGGTTATTTTAAGTGATGAAACCGAAGAGTTAACCGTTAACCAAGTCAGTGAAGGGGTAGAGGAAACCGAAACAGAGACCATTAACCAGACTGACACTAAGACGCTTACATTGTGGGGTAACAAGACGGTTAAGCGCGTAATGATGGTGCTTTTAGCGTTGGGGTTCGCGCTTTGGGTGTTTCGCAAGTTGGTAAACAAACCGCAAAAAGAAGGGGGTGAGCATGTCGCAGCCTGATAGCGTCTTACTTGAAGACACAAACACCGCTGATGATTGGGGCGATTTTGGGGCGGTCATTCAACAGCTTGAGCAACAAGAGCAAGCAGATAGCGAAACGGTTAACGTAACCGAACCTAACGCGACTAACCAAGACACGACAGAAACCAACAGCGAAGCGGTAGCGGGATTGTTGGAAGTGGCGTTTACCTTAACTGAGCAAGCAACGGCGGTTATTTCTGGTGTTGAATTTGAATTTGAGTTTGACGCCAAAAGCAAGCAAGCGGTTATTGATGCGGCTATTCCAGTGTTTGAAAAGCACGGCTCAACGCTGATGGCAGTGTTTGGGGACTACATCGAAGAGGCAACGCTTGTTCTTGCTATCTTGGGTTTGGTCTACGCATCACGAAAACAGCTTGAAGCGCTTCAACGTAGCAAGATGGAGGCGGAGCATGGCGAAAAAACCTCAACCTCTGGCACTGCCTAACCCTGTAAACTCGAACCCGTCACACGATGCTGAGCATACGATTTATGTGGCGGGAACGGGAGGCGGGAAAACCTCAGCCGTTAAACACCTAGGGCTGGTTCCCAAATCGGCTCAAGCGGTGTTTTTTGACCCGTATCGAAATTATGCAGGGGCGAAATTTCGCGGTCAGCGATGCCTTGGGGTAAGTACGCGCCTCGGTTTTCTCAAGGCGTTAGTGATGGCGCGTAGACGTGGTAAACCGTTTAAGTTGGCTTACGTACCGAGTAAAGGCGCGACAGCGGGAGAGCTGGAGTTCTTTTCATCGGTGGTGTGGTCAATGGGTAATGGTCGCGCTGATAAGCTACACATCATCATTGAAGAGTTGGCTTCTTGTGTTGAAACCAATGGCAAGCTTAAAGGGCGAGCGGGTGAGCTGCTTCGCGGTGGTCGTCAATATGGGCTGGTTGTGCACACGGTTTTTCAACGAGGGCAAGAAGTGCCGAAAACCGTCACCGAGCAATCAAGCGTTTGGTGGATTGGTGCGGTTAATTCAATGGCAGATGCGCAATGGTTAGCGGATAGGCGAGGGCTGGACGTGAACACCATTGCCCAATTGAAATCTGCCAAGATAAACAAACTGCGAATCAATAAGCCTATCGCAGAATATTTATTGGTGTGCGATGGCATTGGTAACGTTCAACACAAGGCGTTTAACTGCGCGACAGGGGCAAAGCTCAGTTTAAATTATCGCTAAATGACAGTGATTTACTTCACATCTAAACCTATAGGTTATTCGTTTAACCTATAGGTTTAAAGTCAGTGACCGCCGTGTGGTTGTCTGATTTGATAATGGCTCTTTTAACTCTTTCCAACGATGCGAATCAGGGGAAAACATGAAAATGAAAGCAAGTCATAAAACTATGCTGATGACGGTTGTCGTTGCGCTATTGGTATTAGCGGCAATCAACAATATTGGCGCACTTAAGCCAGTTAAAGAACAGCTTAACGGCAATGCAGGGTGGTTTTAATTATGGAACTACTCAACACACCATTTAACCCTCGTCCACTCGATTTAGACCCTGTAGAGGGGGTGAATTGGGGCAATCAAGCAAGCTTACGCTTGGTTAGTGGTCCAACTTACCAATCTATTGAGCTGGTAACTGACATCCTTAATCCAGCCGATATTGAGCGTGTACGCATCACGCTAAACGGCAAAGAAGTCTACAACCTAACAGGTCAAGACTTGGTTGACCTTCAAGAGCACCGCAAACAGTTCACTCAGGCGGGACGTTACGTTATTCCTTTTGCAGATCTAACGCTGCGTACAAAAGGTGGTGTGCGTACTGGTGAGCTAGTGACTCTGCAAGGTGAAATCTGGTTTGTTTACATCCAGCTTGCATCAAAAGCGGGTGGTACAGCTGCGCCAAGTATCCGCGCGCGTTCTCACACGACTCAAGCTCAATCACAACGTATTTACTTGCCACGCATTTACTCACTGTCTTGGTTTGCAAGTGCAACAGGTCGTACGCCGTTTGATTTTGCTGAGCGCTCACCTTTGCTGTCATTGAAGCGTATTCACTTCAAAGACGCATCCATTGACCGTGTTCGCGTTCTTCGCGACAGCGTCGAAGAAATCAACGTCAACAAAGCCGATAACGCCTTTGACCTTGCCATTGTTGGCTTGGAGCAAAATAACGGCTGGTTCAGCCTTGATTTTGTTCGTACTGGCTTTGGCGTGGAAGGTCGTCTGCCTACCAATGCCATGAAACAGCTTCAATTTGAGCTTGATAAATCTCAAACGGGCAGTGTGCCAGTGCTGATTGAAGCCATTGAGCAAGTGGGCACTATCTCAGCGAATTAAGGGGGTGAGCAATGTCCTTACCTGACCAAGCAAAAGCCACCGCCAGCTCTGGCGGTTGGTTTGACAGCATCTTAGAAGGTGCGGGCGAGCTTGTTGGTGGTGCGGTCGATGTCGTGGGCGACTTCGGTAATGACTGGCTCGGTATCAAGATGGGTAACGAGCTAGAACGTGCTAAGTCAGCCAGTCCAGACGAAAACCGCGCCAACAATAACAACTATCAGCAACCAAACGGACAGCCAGTGAATACAGGCGGTAACGGTGTTCAATGGCAGACCATTGCCATTGTAGTGGTGTTGCTGCTGGTTGTGTTCGGTGGATTGGCATTTGCGCTCAAAGGGGGCAAGTGATGCCAATCGTCTATCTGGGAATTGTTGGATTAACCCTTGGCTTTTTGACTGCCAAGGAAATCAACAAATCAGCGTGGCTCATTGTGGTGGTGCTTGCGCTGATTATCTGGCTTAAAAGGGGTTGATATGCTGGGTTCATTAACCAGTTTAACGGGTGGCGGTGGTCTGCAAGGCGGTGCGGCTGGACCATCGGCAGCGAAAAGCAGTAACCAATCTGGGCAATCCATTGGTGGCATCAACATGGGTGGTGGCGTGAGTCCTTGGCTCATTCTTGCCATTGCGATACTGGTCATCGTTGCCCTAAAGGTACTCAAATGATTCGGGTGGTAACGCATGACGAAGGCATAAAAGAGCAACTGCGCGAAGCGTTTCGCGCTTGCCCTGATGACTTCGAGGTGATGGAGCAAGCCATTGAAGATGGGTTTGTCAGTATCTACCTCATTCATGGTGATGACTATCGTTTAGCGGTTGCGGGTGAAGTAGTCGGCAATGATTACTTTGTGTGGGCGGTCGAGGGAAAAGGGGCAGTGAATGCCTCTCGGGAACTGGCTACCTACGTGAAAAACAGCGGCTTAGATGCAATTACCACTAAAACGTATTTTCCATTGGTGGCGCGCCTTCTCAAGCGTCTTGGCAATGTCTCGACCATGGCGCAAGGCGACCACCAATTATTGCGATGGGAGGTTTAGCACATGGGTGGTAAATCCAGTTCAAGCAATAAAACCAGCACGAAGAATACCAGTAGCCAGAATGCCATTAGCGGCGACAACCTTGGGGTTGCGCTAAGTGGTATCGAAGGCTCAACGATTAATGCCACGGTCACCGACCACGGCAGCGTTGAAAAGTCGTTTAACTTTGCAGGTGACGCGCTTGATGAGTCGTTATCACTCGCCAATGGGGCGCTTAAAGAGTTCAGCTCAAGCAATAGCGAAAACCTTCAAATGATAGCAGGGCTTGCGGGTAACCAAGCGGCTCAAAATACACAGAACTTAGACAAGCTCACTGAGCTTGCCAAGTTCAAACAAGACAACGGACAAAGCGCGCTAAACAAACAGCAGTTGATTCTGATGGCAATCATTGTGCTCGTACTTGGTTTTGTCCTGTTTAAGGCGGTGCAGAAATGAACCTGACACTTATTAAAGGGCAAGAAGTGCCGCTCAATGTCGAATCGAGCTGGCTATTCATCGAGTCCTATCAGGGCAAATTGTCGGTGCGATTAGACGCGACGGGTGAAGAGTTCACGTTACCTAGTGGCTCGGTGCTTCGCTATGGCAAGCCAATGGGGCGCATCTTACTCAGCGGCGAAGGTGAGCTGTCATTTGAACATGGTAGCGGTGATTTTACCCCGCCAGTCGAAGGGCAAAAGCTCGAAATTCAAGCCATGCCAAAGGTCGAATTGTTGCCAGGGCAAAGTATGAAAGTGAGCGAGTTGCCTGACGTAAACCTAAAGGAAGGTCAAACCATCCATGTACACGTTGGCGACAACCTTATTGGGCGTCGTGGCGAATTGCCATTGCCTATTCCCGCTAATGCCAACCGCAAAGGGGTGATTATCAAAGCGCCATCGAGCAATACAGGTTTGGTGAGTATCGAGGGCTTTGAGCTTGCAGCAGGCGAAACGGTCACCATTGAAACAACGGCGGCGTTCGAGTTATCAGGAAAAGCGCCAGATACCGCGCAACTATTGGAGTATTAACCATGGCACTACCACCGCTACCAGAGGGTAGCAGCCGAAATAAAATCGAATTTTTGTATGAACACATGAACTCAGGTGAATCTGGCTCTGGTAGCGCATTGCCGATTATCCAAGGGCGATTTATGCCTAACAATGATACTGGGTGGAATGCTGACCTAGACGGCTTTTTCATTAAATATGATGCGCCGAGTTATGTTGAAGATGGCGATATGGACATTATGCCTCTCATCCGTCCCAAGCTTGAAAGTGACGGGGAGTTAGTAAGAGTGTTCTTCAATATCTCCGCAATGGCTCGCCTATCAGGCTTCCAAGGCGAATTGGGTTTTTACATTGTGCTGGCAGACGAGCAGGGCAACGTCATCAAAGAGAATGACGGCTACCTAAGAAAGCTTGAGCTAAAAAGTACAACCGTTCACGGCAAAGCGTCAGAACTGGGGCAGCGTGTCACCGTTAACGAAACGGGCATTTTGCAGATTGGCAAAGATACCATCAAAGATAAGCAAAAGGTCTTTCCTCACTTGTTAATTCAAGCCGACCCCGTGTACGCCGCTGACAGTGGCAGAACCAATAAAGGCGTTGTGAGTGATTTATACCTTCACAGTGGCGATGTCGTGATTATTGGCTTGGATGTGTCATCAATAGACCTGACGTTCGTGCCGCGCGAGCCGAGCTCAGAGTCGAGTTCACCAGTACCCAACTAACGGGGAGGTGTTATGGCTCGTAAGCTCATTATCACCATTATTGCTGTCATCTTAATTTTCTCTCTGTATCAGGGGCAAAAGATTATGAAATCACAACTCAATCGCGGTATTCGCAATAACAACCCGCTCAACATTCGCATTAGTGGCAACGCTTGGACGGGGAAGGTAACGCCTTCGAAAGATAAGGCATTTGAAACCTTTTCTGATTCGAAATATGGCTTTCGTGCGGCGGCGAAACTCATCCGCAACTATCAGAACCTGTATGGGCTAAATACGCTGTCAGGCATCATTCACCGATGGGCGCCAGCTAGCGATAACAACGACACGGATAACTACATTCAGTTTGTGTCCGGTAAGTTGGGTGTAAATCGAAATGCACCTTTGAACCTGTATGACGATGCCTTTATGGCTCGCCTTGTTCATACCATGTCGATTATGGAAGTGGGACGTTATTACTCACTGAGTGATGCCGCCGAAGGGGTAGCACTCGCATGACCAAACAAGAAGTAATGCAAAAGCTAGTGGTTGGGATTCTGACCGCTTTAATCAGCGCTTATATCTGGAAGCGCATCAACGGTTAGGAGCCAACATCATGAAAATAGATTTGAAACAACCATCGACGAAGAAAGGGATTGCTTTACTCGGTGCGGGTATCGCATTGGCAACGGGTCACCCTGAACTATTAACCGCAAGCGTGACACCGGAAGGTGTGCAAATGGGTGGTCTGATTGGTGTGGCTGCGCCAATGCTGCTTGGCTTGTGGGAAACCATCCGAAACGAGTGGAAGTAATGGAATTAACAGATTTTCTTACCACTCTAAACGGTATGGGGCTATCGCCCACGTTGATTGCACTTATTGCTTTTCTATGGCGACAAGACAAGCGTTTGACGATTGTTGAGACGATTTTAGAGCAAAAGTGAATGTATCGATTCATAAACTAAAAGACCGCTAGTCAAAGCGGTCTTTCTTGCCTAAGTTATTTGTACATTTCGAGTCAAGGTTGTGGGTTATTTTAAAAGTTTTTGGTGTAGTTTATGTGGGTGCAACTGAGTATAGACTTGCCAAAGAATGTCTAAACTTCTATGCCCAGTGACTTGAGCAACCTCTTCAATTGAATAACCTTTTTCAAACAAACGACTTGCTCCCTCTCGACGTAAATCATGATACCTAAGATCTTCTATACCCAATTCGTTCCTAACCCTCTGAAATCCAGCAGTTACACTTCTAGGATTATATGGAAAAATACGTTCGCCTTTTCTCACTTGTTTGAGTGCAATCTCAAATGATTCTCCAAGTAATGGAACTAGCATGTGGTTTCCTGCCTTCTTGCGTGGGTCTTTTCTATCTCTAACAACGATAGTTTTGTTTTCGTGGTCTAAGTCTTTCCAAAGAATATTGCAGACCTCACCAATTCGCATGCAAGTAAGAATGCTGAATTCCAGAATGTCATTGAACGGAATTCGAGTCTTTCCATTTGGTCTAAATGATTCCCTTTTCTCTAAGCCTGCCTTGAGTAATTTAAGTTCTTCAGAGGTTGGTCGACGGGTTCTTTTTTGGCTCTTTCCGATTAATCCCATGTCAATAAGAACGGGAACTGCCTCATCGAACACCTGACAGTTCGCTGATACATTAAAAACAGGGTTGGCTTTTTTCATTACAGAACGAAGGTATGCGATGTCGTGATAAACAGTTGCTGAACCAGCCCCAGCCCCTTTTCTGTTTTTGCAATGCTCAATTAAATCGCTAGTTTTTAACTTGTCGGTATCCACTTTAGCGATATCACAATCTCTAAGCAGTTTAATTACATAGCGCTTGGTTCGTCCGGTTCTATTCCATAGTTCAGGCTCAGTCATAAAGCGATCTAATAGTTCTGCGATAGAGGTTGATTTAGAGGTGTTTAGTATGCCTTCGGACTCTAATTCGACTACTCTTTTGATGCCAAATGATTTAGCAAGGGCTTTCTTTTTTAGAGTTTTGCTTTCCCTGTGTATAATGCGCGAATCTTTTTTAACGATTACTGTTACCTTGAACCTAAGTTCACCACTTTTTAGCTTGCGTGTTTCTATACTGTAGCTTGCCATTTGTCCTACTCCTTAAGGGGGGACTATAGGGGGACTGGAAGAGGAATTTCCATGAGATTCTAGGTAATTCACTGTATGTTTGTACAGTGTTAATTTGAGACTAAATCATGCAATACACTGATAAAGCCAATAAATACGCCGCGAATCGTCTCTCTGTAGCACCCATGTTGGATTGGACGGATCGTCATTGTCGCTACTTCCATCGCTTAATGACCAAAGAAACCCTGCTGTACACCGAAATGGTGACTACAGGCGCGATCATTCATGGAAAAGGGGATTTCCTGGCTTATAACGAGGAAGAGCATCCGTTAGCCCTTCAGCTTGGTGGCTCAAACCCAACAGATTTGGCAACGTGTGCCAAGCTTGCGCAAGAGCGTGGCTACGATGAGATTAACCTAAACGTTGGTTGTCCATCGGATCGCGTTCAAAATGGTCGATTTGGTGCATGCCTAATGGCAGAGCCGCAGTTGGTCGCAGACTGCGTAGCCGCGATGAAAGATGTGGTAGACGTGCCTGTTACTGTGAAAACACGTATCGGCATCGATGACCAAGATTCTTATGAATTCCTAACGGATTTCGTGTCTATTGTTTCTGAGAAGGGTGGCTGTGAGCAGTTCACTATCCACGCACGTAAAGCATGGTTAAGTGGTCTAAGCCCGAAAGAGAACCGTGAGATCCCACCATTGGATTACCCACGCGCTTACCAATTGAAGAAGGACTTCTCACACCTAACGATTGCGATTAACGGTGGCGTGAAATCTTTAGAAGAAGCGAAAGAGCATCTACAACACCTAGATGGTGTGATGATTGGTCGTGAGGCTTACCAAAGCCCTTACTTGCTAGCGTCTGTTGACCAAGAGCTGTTTGGTTCAAATGCACCAGTGAAAAAGCGCAGCGAAATCGTTGAAGAGATGTTCCCGTATATTGAAGCTCAATTGGCAAAAGGTGCTTACCTTGGCCATATCTCGCGTCATATGTTGGGTCTGTTCCAAAACATGCCTGGTGCTCGTCAATGGCGTCGTCACATCAGTGAAAACGCGCACAAACCGGGTTCAGGTCTAGAAGTGTTGCAAGATGCACTGGCGAAGATTCCAAAAGAATTGAACGTGTAAATTTCACCAGTGGTTGGTGAAAATTACCAACTGATAAATAACAAAGCCAGAGTGCAGAAATGCCTCTGGCTTTATTTTTACTTATATATCATGGTATTAGATATATATTTATAAGTTGGTATGGAACCTGCTCTAGTAAAACTAAAACAAAGGAGAAGTGATTATGTTGGAGCTGATCTTTATTTTAGTTTTCACAGCAACCCTATTAGTAACCGGTATTACTATGGTAACGGTATTTGCCGCAACAGGTATCGCATTGGTTGTGATGTTCTTATTGGGTATGGTAGGCGCTGTACTAAAACTATTGCCTTGGTTGATAGTCATTGCACTAGGTATATGGTTTTTTAAAAACTTCGTTGCCCAGCCTCGTTATAAGTAACGGATAGTAGAGATTTAGTTGATGGTGGGCTGTGAGAGTATGTTAGTATTTCTCACATGCCCCTTAATGTTGAAATCAGCTATCTCGGAGTAAAAATTACATGATATATAAAGCGACCATCGCTTTAGCGACACTATCGTTGGCTGCGTCTTACCCTTGTTTCGCAGAACAAGAGTCTTCTTTCACTACGACGGTTGGTGGGGAAGTTTGGGTAGCGGATACCAAAGTGAATGAAGTAAGAAGAGATAGCGACACAACGGGGTCTTTCTACGCTGCGATTGAGCATGACGTGAAATACGTACCTAATGCGCGCCTTCGTTACTCAAGTGTTGATGCGGATTACATGGGTTTTGACAAGCTCGACTTCACTCTTTACTACCAAATTCTTGAACACGACCTGATGCACTTCGATGCGGGTCTTACTTTTAGTAACTTGAGTGATACAAAATACGTAGACGCAGGCACTAATGCTCGTACGGAAGATTTTGATGAGCTGATTTGGGCTTGGTATGGCTACGCAGAAATCACTGTGCCAAATACAAACTTTGATGTAATTGGTGAGATGAACTTCGGTGATAACAAAGGTATTAAGAGTACTGATCTAATGGCTGGTGTTCAGTACCGAATTCCTTTTCAAGAGTCTCAACTCACTTTCCGTGGTGGTTACCGTGTGATTGATTTAGAGTCAGAGGAGTTTTTATCGAGCCTAGGTAAAGAGTTTATCTTTGCAGACGGCTTCTTCGTTGGTGCTCAATACTCTTTCTAACTACATAACATCAAATCCTTTAAAACGTCGCTTTATAAGCGGCGTTTTTTTATATCACTTCATTATATTAAATCGAATTTCTCGCCCAAGTTTCACTCTTCTACCATGCTTATCTAGGAGCAATGTATAAAAGTTGGAGCAGGGATTGCGATGACAATAAACGAATTACGACATCTATTTCGTGACAACCAGCTAGTCGAAGCCATTATAGAGCCTTCAATTCAAGAGGGAGGATGGGTTGTCGAGTTTCGCCATGCCCGTGGTGGGTTTGTTTGCCTCACAGACAGTCATGGGGAAGAGTGCCTATATGATGATCTTGATACGGCATCAAAATCGGCGTTGGCGGTTGGCTTTCAACAAGTTCGTATTGAGGATCGTTGAGCACTAAGCTCAGCGTTCTTACTTCCAAAAAGTTATAAAACATTCTCTTCTATTCTTTCTTGTTATTAGAGAGAGTGGTTAATCTATCGTCACGCAATGAATAGGGATGTCGTGACAATGTCTTTTCAACAGAATGAATATTCTCACAAGAAAGTGTCGGAAGATAATAATGGGCAGGGTGCTAATCCACCAATCGCAAGCCCACTAAATGACCAGCAATTTAACTCACTCCAGCAAACTGTCTCAGAGTTGTCTTCACAGCAACTTGCATGGGTCAGCGGTTACTTCTGGGGACTCGCTCAAAACCAACCAAGTGCAGCGGCTGCAACACCAATCGCACAGGCTGCTGCTTCTGTTGCTGCAAAACCAGCAGGCAAGCTAAGCATCATTTTTGCTTCTCAGACTGGTAATGCGAAAGGCGTTGCTGAAGCGCTAGAGCAAGAAGCCAAAGCAGAAGGCATTGCTGTAGAGCTGTTTGATGCCAGCGATTACAAAGGCAAGAACTTAGCAAAAGAGACTCACGTGATCATCGTGGCGTCGACCAATGGTGAAGGCGAAGCGCCAGATAATGCCATTGAACTGCATGAGTTCCTTCAATCTAAGAAAGCACCCAAGTTACCAAATCTACAATACGCCGTGATTGCGCTGGGTGATTCTAGTTACGAGTTCTTCTGCCAAACGGGCAAAGACTTCGATACTTACTTGGCTAAGTTAGGCGCAACTGCCTTCATCGATCGCATTGATTGTGATGTGGATTATGAAGCGCCGGCCGCTGAATGGCGTAAGCAAGCGCTTGAACAAGTAAAAGAAGCCCTTTCTTCAGGCAATGAAGCAGAAGTAGTCCAACTGCCTGTTGGTCAAGCCGCTCCAGGACATTCTGCTTATAACAAGCAAAATCCATATACCGCAACGTTACTGACAAGCCAGAAAATAACAGGTCGTGATTCGGGTAAAGATGTTCGCCACGTAGAGATTGACCTTGAAGAATCAGGTTTAACTTATCAAGCCGGCGATGCTCTGGGTGTGTGGTTCGATAATAGTTCAGAGTTAGCCAACGCTATCTTAGCTAAGGCTGGTCTATCCGGTGTAGAAAGTGTTGAAGTCGATGGCGAAAGCCTTTCTATTCATAGTGCATTGGTTAGCAAGTACGAAATCACCGCATCAAACCCTCAGTTTGTCACTAAATTCGCAGAGCTATCTGGTAGCAAGAAACTACAAAAGCTAGTGGAAGATAAAGACAAGCTTCGTGAGTACGCTGCAAATACCCAAGTTGTAGATGTACTTGCAGAGAAGAAGACCAAGTTAAGTGCAGAAGAATTAGTTGGTTTACTTCGTCGATTGACACCTCGTCTATATTCTATCGCTTCGAGTCAAACGGAAGTCGATGAAGAAGTTCACCTTACCGTAGGCTTGGTTGAATACGACAAAGGTGATGAAAAGCGCTATGGCGGAGCATCGAGTTTCCTCGCTCAACGTCTAGAAGAAGGCGGCGAAGTGAAAGTGTTTGTTGAGCACAACAATAACTTCAAACTGCCACAAGATGACAACACACCAATCATCATGGTTGGTCCTGGTACCGGTATTGCGCCTTTCCGTAGCTTTATTCAAGAGCGTGATAACCGTGATGCTGAAGGCAAGAACTGGTTGTTCTTTGGTGACCGTACCTTTACTCAAGATTTCCTTTACCAAGTTGAATGGCAGAAGTACCTCAAGTCAGGTTTGCTGACTCGCCTTGATGTTGCGTTTAGTCGTGACCAAGCAGAGAAGGTTTATGTTCAACATCGCATCTTAGAAAACGCTGAACAAGTGTGGCAATGGATTCAAGATGGAGCCTACATCTATGTATGTGGTGATGCCACTCGTATGGCAAAAGATGTTCACGATGCGCTGGTATTTGTAGCCGAGCAACAAGGCAAGCTATCTCGTGAAGAAGCCGAAGCATTTATCAACGATCTACGTAAAGCGAAACGTTACCAAAGGGATGTGTACTAATGAGCGCGAATCAACAATCAAACAGCCAAGAAGTATTAGGTGAGGTGCTTGGTCCACTCTCGGATAATGAGCGCCTTAAAAGAGAAAGTAATTTACTGCGTGGAACGATTGAACAAGATCTGCAAGACCGTATTACTGGCGGCTTTACTGCAGACAACTTCCAATTGATTCGTTTTCACGGAATGTACCAGCAAGATGACCGTGATATCCGTAACGAGCGTGCTAAACAAAAGTTGGAGCCGCTGCATAACGTCATGCTTCGTGCTCGTATGCCGGGTGGCATCATTACACCAAAGCAATGGCTAGCGATCGACAAGTTTGCAACCGAGCACTCTTTATATGGAAGTATTCGTCTTACTACTCGTCAAACGTTCCAGTTCCATGGCGTGCTAAAACCAAATATCAAGTTGATGCACCAAACGCTAAACAGCATTGGTATTGATTCGATTGCAACTGCGGGTGACGTTAACCGTAACGTGTTGTGTACCACTAACCCAGTGGAGTCGGAGCTACACCAAGAAGCTTACGAATGGGCGAAGAAGATCAGCGAGCATCTATTACCAAAGACGCGCGCTTATGCAGAGATTTGGTTGGACGGTGAAAAAGTAGAAAGCACGGAAGAAGACGAACCGATTCTAGGTAAGAACTACTTACCACGTAAGTTTAAAACCACAGTGGTTATCCCACCGCAAAATGACGTAGACGTACACGCTAACGATCTTAACTTCGTAGCGATTGCAGATAACGGCAAGCTAGTTGGTTTTAACGTGCTTGTTGGTGGTGGTCTAGCGATGACACATGGCGATACATCGACTTATCCACGTAGAGCGGATGACTTTGGTTTTATTCCATTAGAGAAGACGCTTGATGTTGCTGCTGCTGTAGTAACAACTCAACGTGATTGGGGTAACCGTTCTAACCGTAAGAATGCAAAAACCAAATACACATTAGATCGTGTCGGTAGTGATGTGTTTAAAGCGGAAGTAGAAAAACGTGCCGGTGTTAAGTTTGAGCAAAGCCGTCCTTACGAATTCACGGAACGTGGTGACCGTATCGGATGGGTTGAAGGTATCGATGGTAAGCATCACCTAGCACTCTTCATTGAAAATGGTCGTCTATTAGATTTCCCAGGTAAACCACTTAAAATGGGTGTTGCTGAAATTGCCAAAATCCATAAAGGCGATTTTCGTATGACTGCAAACCAAAACCTGATTGTTGCTGGTGTACCAAAAAGCCAAAAAGCGAAGATCGAGAAGATTGCTCGTGAACATGGTTTGATGGATGACGGCGTAAGTGAACAACGTAAGAACTCGATGGCGTGTGTGGCGTTTCCAACGTGTCCATTAGCCATGGCAGAAGCAGAGCGCTTCCTTCCTCAATTTGTAACCGATGTAGAAGATATTCTAGAAAAGCATGGTCTGCCTGAAGAAGACAATATCATTCTTCGTGTAACAGGGTGTCCAAATGGTTGTGGGCGAGCAATGCTGGCAGAAATCGGCTTAGTTGGTAAAGCGCCAGGTCGATACAACTTACATCTAGGTGGTAACCGAGGCGGTACTCGTGTACCGAAGATGTATAAAGAGAACATTACGGATAAGCAAATCTTAGAAGAGATTGATCTGCTGGTGGCTCGTTGGGCTGCTGAACGTGAAGAAGGCGAGGCATTTGGCGATTTCACGATTCGAGCTGGCATTATCCAAGAAGTATTCGTATCAAAGAGGGACTTCCATGCTTGATTCTGTAGCGTCCAAACCGGAGCTAACAGAGTTACTGACATTAACTAAGACGGAGCAAATCCTCCGTCTTGCTCAAATCAATGTCGAGCTCGAACAGCTTTCGGCACAAGATAGAGTAAAGTGGGCATTGGAGAATTTGGAAGGGGAGTTCGCTGTCTCGTCCAGTTTCGGTATCCAAGCCGCAGTGATGCTCCATCTTGTGACACAACAAAAACCGGACATTCCAATTATCCTAACGGATACCGGCTATCTATTTGCAGAGACATATCAATTCATCGATCAGTTGAAAGCGCAACTGAACCTTAACCTTAAAGTGTATCAAGCTAAAGAAAGTGCGAATTGGCAAGAAGCACGTTATGGAAAACTTTGGGAACAGGGTATAGAGGGAATTGAAAAGTACAACAAGATAAACAAAGTTGAGCCAATGCGACGAGCTCTGCGTGAGCAAAATGTTGGTACTTGGTTTTCAGGACTGCGTCGAGAGCAAAGTCAATCTCGTGCTGGTCTTCCAATCTTGTCGATCCAAAATGGCGTATTTAAATTCTTACCTGTGATCGACTGGACGAATAAAGATGTGCACTACTACCTAGAAGAGCATGGTTTGAGTTATCACCCTCTATGGGATCAAGGTTACCTTTCTGTCGGTGACACTCATACAACTAGAAAGTGGGAACCGGGCATGTCGGAAGAAGAAACTCGTTTCTTTGGTTTAAAGCGTGAATGTGGATTGCATGAAGACGATGGTAGTGAGCAGGATGGCTCAGGTATTTAGATGCTAATCTGGCAAAAGCCGTGTTTAGGGTAAATAAAGAAAGCTGCTGTAAAGCAGCTTTCTTTATATATAGTGAAAGAAAAAGGAGCATAAAAAGGATAACTCTGTGGATAAGTTGTATGCAGTCTTGGGGTAAAGTTGGATAAATAAGGCTTTGATCGAAAAGTCGTCGTTTAACTATTATTTTTGCAATTTTTGCAAAATAACGCTTGCCAATGTGAGCGCGATCTCTATAATGCCTCCTTGTCGACAGGGCAGAGCTCACAAGGGTTCGAAGCTAAGTCGGCAAGGTCAGAAAGAAAAGTGAAATAATTAATTGCCTTTACTTTTAAAAAGTAAAATAAATAGCAAAAAGTGTTTGACACAGAAAATTATCTCGCTAGAATGACCGCCTCTTCCGAAGTGATGTAAATCACAAAGAAGAGTAGCTCTTTAAAAATAAGAACCTATCAATCTGTGTGGGCACTCGTTGATGATAATCCAATTAGAAGCTTCGGCTTCAAATTAGGTTTCAATGAAACGAAGTGACCAATCAAGTCTTCGGACTTGGCACAGTCAATTCATTATCGTTCTGTTGGAACGATAATAGCTTTAAAATTACATTAGTAGTTTTGAAGTC
>NZ_JAMZAM010000010.1:0-81764 GCF_024181835.1 Vibrio sp. Y29_XK_CS5 | reverse complement strand
CGTTCGGATAAATTTGCATCAAAAGCGTTCAAAAGAGCACGTTATTTCTACAGTTCTTTGAATTTATCTGCGAAAAGAGCCACTTTTTTCCAATTGGTGTATTCCACTTCTTTGGTCGTATCGGTTTCGCCCCCTGTCATCGACATAATGAACTTAATCATAGTTTTGTCGAACCAACCATAACGAGGATAATAAAGAGCACCAGCAAAAACACCAATTAAGATTGGTTTCCAAGGCGACTTGGTCAGGAACTTACGAATGTAAGCGCTACCCTCTGGCGTATCTTTTCCTTGGTCTTCTTTGCGAGCAGTTAGGTTTACGCAGAAAAATGCCACTTTACTTTGTTCAAGTTGATTGAGGTTTCGCTCAATAAACTGGTACAGCTTCTTATTAAGATGACCATAACGAATAGAGGCTCCAATCAATACTCTGTCGTATTGGCTGAAATCAATCGTCTCTACACTATGCAAATCCACCAGCTCGCAATCGAACTCTAATAGCTGCTCATCTATATAGTGGAGAATTTTTTTAGTCTGCCCTTCTCGGGAAGAATATAGAAATAATGCTTTTGCCACAATTTCCCCTTAACTGCGCCAAAACGTCGGCGTAAGTAAAATAAGTAAGGTAAAGATTTCCAAACGACCAAACAGCATAGAAACAATCAATACCCATTTTGCTTTGTCATTAACATCACCAAAGTGAAGTGCTACTTCCCCTAAGCCAGGACCGAGGTTGTTCAGAGTCGCAGCTACCGCCGAGAACGCACTTAGTTCATCCATGCCAGTCGCAATCAACCCCAGCATACAAACCACAAATACGAGCGCGTACGCAGAGAAGAATCCCCAAACCGCATCAACAACACGCTGCGGTAGCGCACTGCCACCCACTTTGATGGTGTACACCGCACGAGGGTGCACCAAACGCTTCAGCTCACGAGCACCTTGTAAGGTCAGTAGCAGAATACGGATCACTTTCATGCCACCACCAGTCGAACCAGCACAACCACCGATGAAAGAAGAGAACAATAACAACACTGGCAAGAACAACGGCCAATCAGCAAAGCCGGTTGTAGTAAAACCTGCAGTAGTAGAGATTGACACTGTTTGGAACAAGGCTTGGTCGAAGGCATCATAAGGAGAGTCATACGAGTGATGATTCAATAATAATAAGAAGCAAACCAAGAACAGAACCACTTGAATAAAGATAAACGCGCGAAACTCTGGGTCTTTCCAATAGTATTTAGGATGCACGCCACCAGACGCAAACGCGGCAAAGTGCAAAGAATAGTTACATGCCGAGATTAACAAGAAGACAACGGTAATCATGTTAATGGCATAGCTATCGAAATAGCCCATGCTAGCATCGTGTGTAGAGAAACCACCGATGGCAATCGTGGAGAAGCTATGACTAATGGCATCAAACGGCGTCATGCCTGCTAACCAAAATGCTACGGCACATGCGATAGTCAAACTCAAGTAGATGTACCACAGAGCTTTTGCTGTCTCAGCAATACGTGGGGTCATCTTAGTATCTTTTACGGGTCCTGGTATTTCAGCTCTATACAACTGCATACCACCGATACCAAGAACAGGAAGAATGGCTACCGCCAATACGATGATACCCATACCGCCAAACCACTGTAGAAGTTGGCGATAAAAGAGAATCGCTTTTGGCAACTCGTCGAGCCCGACGATCACCGTCGCACCTGTTGTCGTTAAAGCAGAGAAGGACTCAAAAAAAGCGTCAGTCACAGATACATTGGGGTTATCTGAGATCAGAAAAGGGATAGAGCCAGCACTGCCAAGTACAGTCCAGAAAAGAACAACAATAAGGAAGCCATCACGCGCTTTAAGCTCGTGTTTGTGCCTGCGGTTTGGGAACCAACAGATCCCACCGCATACAAGAAGTACGAAGAAAGTCGTGACAAAAGGTACACCCGCACCATCTCGATAGATAAGCGCAACTAGCGCAGGCGCGAGCATTGTGACACTAAAAAGTGCGAGCAATAGCCCGACGATTCGAATAATTGAACGAAATTGCATGGATTGATTGACTAGCGAAGCTGTCCCTGTGGCTTCCTATTTTTCATTATTGTCCGTCTAGTGGGGTGACAATTGCCTTTGCACCACTTTTGTTGATGATAGCTTGGGTAAACGCGCTCACTTCACGTAGCTCAATTTCCACCACTAATACCACCTGATCGCTGTATTCAGCATCCACTTCAACCGCACCAAACTGGGGCATAAGCGACTGTGCGATAGGCATAAACCCATAGTCTAACTCTAGTCGGAGTTTTGTGGTTATTTTTTTCTCAATTGTTTGAAGCAGCTTGAGCGCTTGTTGCACGCCGCCACCATAGGCTTTGACCAAACCACCTGTACCAAGCTTAATGCCGCCAGAATATCGAGTCACTACAGCGGTAATCTCTCCAACTCCAGAGCCAGACAGCTGAGCAAGGATTGGTTTACCTGCTGTCCCTGAAGGTTCTCCATCATCACTAAAGCCCCACTTCATCGAATCTTCTGGTCGACCAGCAACAAATCCCCAGCAGTTGTGTCTTGCATCAGCATGCTTGGTTTTGATCTGCTCAACGAATGCTTTCGCCGCTTCCACGCTTGGCGTATGTGCTAAGTAAGTAATAAAGACACTCTTTTTGATCTCTTCTTCAAATTGAGTAGGCTGAGCAGGAATCAGATAAGGCAGGTCATTCATAGGATTAAGTCACTTTTCTCTTTGTCTAAAGTCTATCACGAGAGGTAATTGTGAGTCGCATAAGATCTGCCTTAGCGCACAATGTTAAACACTTGTTTAAAAAATGTATTGAAATTAACCAATCCGAAGTCCAAACTAACTTCACTGGTCTAACCAGAACAATAAATAAAACGACTTTCCTCTATATCTATTTGCTGCCCTACAGGCGCTCAGCCCGCATCAAATTGGTATACAGACAATCCAAGATTGTATGTCATGGAGATAGACAATGATTTACCAAGCCGAAACCCTACAGGTAAAGGAAGTACAAGATGGTATTGCAGAACTAAGCTTCTGCTCTCCAAAATCCGTTAACAAACTCGACCTAGCGACACTAGAGTCACTCGACAAAGCCCTTGATGCACTAAAAGCGCACCAAGGACTGAAGGGCTTGATGCTCACCTCAGATAAAGACGCGTTCATTGTTGGCGCTGATATCACCGAATTCTTAGGTCTTTTCGCTAAGACAGACGCTGAACTCGATCAGTGGCTACAATTTGCTAACAGCATCTTCAATAAGCTGGAAGACTTGCCTGTCCCAACTATCTCGGTACTAAAAGGCCACACGTTAGGTGGCGGCTGTGAATGCGTACTTGCAACTGACATGAGAATTGGTGACAAGACCACCAGCATCGGTCTACCAGAAACAAAACTGGGCATCATGCCGGGCTTTGGTGGTTGTGTGCGTCTGCCACGAGTTATCGGTGCCGATAGTGCGATGGAAGTGATCACTCAAGGAAAAGCGTGTCGTGCGGATGAAGCGTTAAAGATTGGTCTTCTGGATGCGGTTGTTGATACCGACACACTTTACGAGTCAGCACTCAAGACACTGACCTCGGCAATCAACGAGAAGTTGGACTGGCAAGCTCGTCGCAAGCAAAAGACATCACCTCTAACGCTAAGTAAGCTTGAATCAATGATGAGCTTCACCATGGCGAAGGGTCTGGTGGCACAAAAAGCGGGTCCTCACTACCCCGCTCCAATGACAGCCGTTATTACTATTGAAGAAGGCGCTCGTTTCGTTCGTAACGAAGCACTCGACATTGAACGTAAGCACTTCGTAAAACTGGCTAAGTCTGAAGAAGCAAAATCACTGGTTGGCTTGTTCCTCAACGACCAATACATCAAAGGGCTTGCTAAAAAATCAGCGAAGTCAGCGAGTAAAGACACGCTACGTGCGGCTGTGCTTGGTGCGGGCATTATGGGCGGCGGCATCGCCTACCAATCTGCATTAAAAGGCGTACCGGTGTTAATGAAAGACATCGCGCAACCTTCACTCGATTTAGGCATGACTGAAGCATCTAAGCTGCTAAATAAACGCTTATCTCGTGGTCGCATTGATGGCTTTAAGATGGCTGGTATTTTAGCGTCTATCACACCAAGCCTACATTACGCAGGCATTGAAGAATCAGACGTGATTGTTGAAGCCGTAGTAGAAAACCCGAAAGTAAAAGCAGCAGTTTTGAGTGAAGTCGAATCGCATGTCGGTGACGATACCGTTATTACCTCAAACACCTCGACAATTCCTATCAACCTGTTGGCAAAATCGCTAAAACGCCCAGAAAACTTCTGTGGCATGCACTTTTTCAACCCAGTGCACCGCATGCCTCTTGTTGAGATCATCCGTGGTGAACATACCTCTGATGAAACCATAAATCGCGTTGTTGCGTACGCAGCGAAAATGGGCAAATCACCAATTGTCGTTAATGACTGCCCTGGGTTCTTTGTAAACCGCGTATTGTTCCCATACTTTGGTGGTTTCAGCATGCTACTTCGCGATGGCGCTGACTTTACGAAAATCGACAAAATCATGGAACGTAAATTTGGCTGGCCGATGGGACCTGCATACTTGCTCGATGTTGTTGGTATTGATACTGCTCACCACGCACAAGCCGTTATGGCACAAGGATTCCCTGAGCGTATGGGCAAACAAGGTCGTGACGCAATAGATGCGCTGTTCGAAGCAGATAAATACGGCCAGAAGAATGGCAATGGCTTCTACAGCTACACCATTGATAGAAAAGGTAAGCCTAAGAAAACCTTCTCTGAAGAAATCTTGCCGGTACTCGCTGACGTTTGTGCCGATAAACAGGACTTTGACGAACAGACCATCATTCAACGTATGATGATTCCGATGATCAACGAAGTGGTACTGTGTCTACAAGAAGGCATCATTGCCACTCCACAAGAAGCGGATATGGCACTGGTTTACGGTCTTGGCTTCCCTCCATTCCGCGGTGGCGTATTCCGCTACCTAGATAGCGTAGGTATTGCTGAGTTTGTTGCAATGGCAAAACAATACTCAGAGCTCGGTGCAATGTACCAAGTACCACAGATGCTGATTGATATGGCGGCGAAAGGTGAAAGCTTTTACGGTGCACAACAGCAAGGTTCTATCTAAGGAGGGATTCTAAAATGACTAATCAAACAAGAAATGTTGTCGTAGTCGATTGTCTACGTACTCCAATGGGTCGCTCTAAAGGTGGTGCTTTCCGTCATACGCGAGCAGAAGATCTATCTGCACGCCTAATGAAAGGTATTCTTGCACGTAACCCACAAGTAAACCCAAGCGAGATTGAAGATATCTACTGGGGCTGTGTACAACAAACCTTAGAACAAGGCTTTAACGTGGCACGTAATGCGGCGCTACTTGCTGGTCTACCAATTGAGATTGGCGCCGTGACGGTTAACCGCTTGTGTGGTTCATCAATGCAAGCGCTTCACGATGGTACACGTGCCATCATGACAGGTGACGCTGAAATCTGCCTAATTGGTGGTGTTGAGCACATGGGACATGTACCAATGAACCACGGCGTGGACTTCCACCCAGGTATGTCCAAGACAGTTGCAAAAGCAGCAGGCATGATGGGCTTAACCGCTGAAATGCTTGGTAAGCTGCATGGCATTAGCCGTGAGCAACAAGACGAGTTTGCTGCGCGTTCCCATGCTCGTGCACATGCTGCAACCGTAGAGGGTCGTTTTAAAAACGAAATCCTACCAATTGAAGGTCATGCGGCTGACGGCACGCTGTTCACTCTAGATTACGATGAAGTCATTCGCCCTGAAACATCCGTTGAAGGTTTATCTCAACTTCGTCCTGTTTTCGACCCAGCAAACGGCACAGTAACAGCCGGTACATCATCGGCGCTGTCTGATGGTGCATCAGCGATGTTGATCATGAGTGAAGAGAAAGCTAATGAACTTGGCTTGAAGATTCGAGCACGCATTAAAGGTATGGCCATTGCGGGCTGCGATCCTTCAATCATGGGTTACGGTCCTGTACCTGCGACGCAAAAAGCGCTCAAGCGTGCAGGTCTTTCAATTGAAGATATGGATGTTGTTGAGCTAAACGAAGCATTTGCAGCGCAATCTCTACCATGTGCTAAAGACTTAGGTCTGCTTGATGTTATGGATGAGAAGGTCAACCTTAATGGTGGTGCAATTGCATTGGGTCACCCGCTTGGTTGTTCTGGCTCACGTATCTCAACGACGTTAATCAACCTAATGGAAGCGAAAGATGCGAAATACGGTCTCGCAACCATGTGTATTGGTTTAGGTCAGGGTATTGCGACTGTATTTGAACGACCATAGTCTGTTTAAGAAACGCTAGGTTGTAGTGATCAATTCAACAGTCACGAGCAAATGAACCAATACTGAAATTTTTTAGTATTACACTTAAGGGCGACATCTGATGTCGCCCTTTGTTTTACGCTAAACATTGCTTACATGCACAAAAAGCATACATTAAATGCTCAAGTTTCATTTTATTCATAGACAAAGAAGACATACACTTAGCAGCAGTTGATATCTTGCTGCATGTGACCCAGAGTCACGCTACCGCACAATCGGAGAACCTTATGTTTAATGCTCTAGTTCTAAATCAAGAAGACAAACGTACTATCGCTAGCATCGAGCAAATCGATGAAACACAACTGCCTGAAGGCGACGTTCTGATTGACGTTGATTACTCATCGTTGAACTACAAAGACGGTCTTGCAATTACAGGTAAAGGTAAAATCATCCGTAACTTCCCGATGGTGCCGGGTATTGACCTAGCAGGTACGGTAGTAAGCTCAGAAGACGACCGCTACCAAGCAGGCGACAAAGTTGTTCTTACTGGTTGGGGTGTGGGTGAAAACCATTGGGGCGGTATGTCTCAACGTGCTCGTCTAAAAGCGGATTGGCTAGTACCACTACCAAAAGGTCTGGACAGCAAGAAAGCCATGATGGTTGGTACTGCTGGTTTCACTGGCATGCTGTGTGTTCAAGCACTGCTTGATGCAGGCATCAAACCTGAAAATGGTGAAATCCTAGTAACTGGCGCAAGTGGCGGTGTAGGCTCAGTAGCTGTGACGCTTCTAGCACAGCTTGGCTACAAAGTGGCAGCCGTGACAGGTCGTGTTGAACAAAATGGTCCGCTACTAGAAAAGCTAGGAGCTAGCCGCATCATCGACCGTGTTGAGTTTGAAGAACCAGCACGTCCGCTTGAAAAGCAAGTATGGGCAGGTGCGGTTGATACCGTAGGCAGCAAAGTGCTAGCAAAAGTATTGGCGCAAATGGATTACAACAGTGCAGTCGCAGCTTGTGGTCTTGCAGGTGGCTTCGATCTACCGACGACAGTGATGCCATTCATTCTACGTAACGTTCGTCTACAAGGTGTGGATTCTGTTTCATGCCCATTTGAAAAACGTACTGCAGCATGGGAAAAATTGGTAGAACTACTACCAGACAGCTACTTCGAGCAAGCTTGTACTGAAGTAGAGCTAGCAGAAGCACCAAAATACGCTGAAGACATCACAAACGGTCAAGTAACTGGTCGTGTGGTTATCAAGTTATAAGCGCTAACTCTTCGATAGAATAAACAAAGCCGGGTCATTGCCCGGCTTTTTGCTATTTCGATTTTTGGAGAAATCAGTCCAACCCCATATCTTCAATTCGTTTAGCAATAAGACGACTACATTCTTCACGAACTACTGCACGCAACCATTCTTGAGCGGGAGAGTGTTCGCAACGTGCGTGCCAAATCATCGAATATTCAAACGGCGTGAATTGGAATGGTAATGGCTTCACTACTAAGTCATAGCGATCAGCAACCAAGTACGCTAAATCGGCAGGCACGGTAATAATAATTGGCAGAGTATCAACGATCGCCAGCGCCGCTTCCAAGTGATAAGCGCGTAATACCATCTGACGTTGCGGCTTCTCCACGAGCGCTTGTTCAATCAGCGCTTTAACCCCATCACTAATGGCAATCATGGCATGCGGATGACTGAGATAATCATCCAGACTCATCTCTTTCTCAGCTAGCGGATGCTGCTTAGATAGCATACACAACACACCAACTCGCCCTAACACTTCACTGCGTAATGGCTCCACTGGACCTGTTGGACGACAAATCGCTAAGTCCGCGCCTTCATATGTTAATTGATCAGATAAGCGGTCATGTTGCAGCGGCAAGAAGTTAAACGACACATTCGGTGCTTCTTGATAGATACGCGGCAACGCGAAGGGCAGAATGGTTTGCATCGCGTAATCAGTTGTCGCGATATTAAACGTCTGATCACAACTGCGTGGATCAAACTCACGTGGAGAAAGCAATTGGCGTAGTGACTCCAAAGGCTCACCCAAAGAGCGATCAATTTCTAACGCTTTTTGAGTTGGGATCAAGTGCTGACCTTGACGAGTAAACAGTGGGTCACCAAGCAGATCACGTAAACGCCCTAGCACACGACTCATTGCCGATTGGCTTAAATTGAGGCGAGTTGCTGCTTTACTGACACTGCTCTCTTCAATCAGCACACGTAATGCGACCAATAAATTCAGGTCTCGACGATAGATGTCTTCTAATTCCACGATTTGCCACTTAACATGTAGAGGATTTAGGTAAATTGTACTCTTCAGGCAAAAAAAATCCCGCCTTTCAGCGGGGAAGCCCAAGAAAAATGGGGATAGTGTCGGAATGAAGTGTCGTTAAACTTGGTGAGCGGTATATCAATAGGTTCCGATTACAGCAAGAAGCGCTAATTTTCTTGCTCTGATGCACCTGACCATTTGTGCATCTCAATCCAAATCCCAATAATCGTTGCACTCATGCCTACAAGAGGCATCAATGAAGTTTCACCTGGCGTCCTAAGTACCAATGCACAGAACGAGATAAAACATAAAACCGAATAGATGGTTAGTCTGTCTAACGCTGTTAACATCGTCTCTCCTTGCCAGTTGTTACCAAATTGTTAATTTAAGGTAAATCAAAAAATTCGGTTTGCCAAGTGGTTATTGAATATTTTTTCAACGAAAGTAAAATTCAACGCTCAGTTAGTTACGAGAATCACACTATGAGCTTTAATCCTGAACTGGCGACCAAGACATTAGAGGCGGAAGGATTACGCTGCCCAGAGCCAGTGATGATGGTCAGGAAGACAATTCGAAACATGCAAGATGGTGAGGTATTGCTAGTTAAAGCAGACGACCCATCCACAACTCGAGATATCCCGAGTTTCTGTCGATTTATGGATCACCAGCTGATTGCGGCACAAACGGAACAGCTTCCATACCAGTACCTGATCAAGAAAGGTTTGGAATAATCTCAGCAAGATCAAAAACGGCAGCCCAATTGGCTGCCGTTTGTTTATTCATCGTATTCTAGTGTGCGAACTTCAGATTGTAGCTTGTTCAGTTGCTTTCTCATTGCACGCATCTCTTCATGCATCGGAATAATATGCGCGACCCGAATCCAAGCCTCTACTGTTAGACCAGTAAGGATGAAGGTCCCTGCAACAATCGGCAACCACATATCGGTCAACACCATTGCCAATAAGCACAGCGCTAAACCAAAGGTGAATAAATAACTCTGACTCTTTGGGGTCATCCCCATGTAACGTGTAAGCATAACCTTGCCCTCTCGCTATCATTCACACCATTAAAGTACCATGACAAGTATGACACTAATATGTCATCCGTCACGGTCCTGAATGATTTTGAACCAGAGTTTGAACTCATGCATAATTTCACTAGTTATTGATAATTAACACGATTTGTCTTTAAGATGATCAGAAAAATGCTGCGCCAATAGCAAGGGCAATAAATAGGAAAGCGGTCACCTTACGAATCAATCCTAAAGGCATCTTATCCGCCGATAGCTTGCCGATTAAAACCACGGGAACATTGGCAAGCAACATGCCGATCGTGGTACCAAGAATCACCCAACTCAATGCATCTGCGTATTGCGCACCCAAGATAGAAGTTGCAATCTGAGTCTTGTCGCCAATCTCCGCAACGAAGAAAGCAATAAAACTCGCAATGAATGGACCACGGTTGGAGATCTGTTCGTCATCATCCAGTTTATCTGGGATCAGCACCCAAGCCGCCATGGCGACAAAACTAACCACCAGCACCCATTTTAAAACCTCAGGCGAAAGGTAATCTGCCACAACCACACCTAACCATGCAGCCAAAGCGTGGTTGGCAATGGTTGCCAAAAAGATTGCGGCAATAATAGGGATTGGCTTGCGGTAACGACTGGCAAGTAATAGAGATAGCAATTGGGTCTTATCGCCAATTTCTGCTAACGCTACAGTAGTAATTGAAATAGCTAAAACGCTCACGACATGCTCATTGGGGCGGGATAATTATTTTTAACCTAAGACAAATCTCACGCCCCACCCCGGTTCATGATGATTTGTCTAAGGTCTTGCTAAACTCATCGGGTTGATGAGTCTCGAACGCCATGGTGATTTTGCACCAATTATGTTGACGAACGAACCAGATGAAATAGGCATTTCATCGAGTAAGCTACTCCCCAAAGACAGGCGCAATTCTAGCCACCTTTGCTCATCACCTCAAGAGTGAAAGCCAGTGAAAACTCCCTTTTAGGAAAAATTCAGCAGATAAAGCGGTAAAAATCCATTAAAGGAGAAAATTGCCCACGAATTAATCAAGATTAGCTCTACTCCCATGCTCAATATCTGGGTATACTTGATTGTTATTTTATTCAACCGTAATTACTTTGAATCGCTATTGTTGAGGCTATAAAACCCAGCAAAAGAGACGAATTCACAAGTAATAAGAGAATCGCGCGAACCTGACTTATGCAAAAATACGATATCAAAACCTTCCAGGGAATGATCCTCGCGCTGCAGGATTATTGGGCTCAAAATGGTTGTACCATTGTTCAACCGCTAGATATGGAAGTGGGTGCGGGTACCTCTCATCCAATGACATGTCTACGAGCACTTGGCCCAGAGCCAATGTCTACAGCTTACGTACAACCTTCACGTCGTCCTACCGATGGTCGTTACGGTGAAAACCCTAACCGTCTACAGCACTACTACCAATTCCAAGTAGCGCTAAAACCATCACCAGACAATATCCAAGAGTTGTACCTAGGTTCTCTAGAAGTTCTTGGTATTGACCCACTTGTTCACGATATCCGTTTCGTAGAAGACAACTGGGAAAACCCAACACTAGGCGCATGGGGTCTAGGCTGGGAAGTTTGGCTAAACGGCATGGAAGTGACCCAGTTTACTTACTTCCAACAAGTTGGCGGTCTTGAGTGTAAGCCAGTAACTGGTGAGATCACTTACGGTATCGAACGTCTAGCAATGTACATCCAAGAAGTAGACTCTGTTTACGACCTAGTTTGGAACATCGCACCAGACGGCAGCAAAGTGACTTACGGTGACATCTTCCACCAAAACGAAGTAGAGCAATCGACTTACAACTTCGAGCACGCAGACGTTGACTTCCTATTTGGTTTCTTCGAACAGTGTGAGAAAGAGTGTAAAGAACTGCTTGAGCTTGAAAAACCACTGCCACTACCGGCTTACGAGCGCATTCTAAAAGCTGGTCACGCATTCAACCTACTAGACGCACGTAAAGCGATCTCAGTAACTGAACGCCAACGTTACATCCTACGCATCCGCAACCTGACGAAAGCAGTTGCAGAAGCATACTACGCATCGCGTGAAGCTCTTGGCTTCCCAATGTGTAAGAAAGAACAAGCGTAAGGGGTAGAGTAACATGGCAAAAGAATTTCTAATCGAGCTAGGCACAGAAGAGCTACCACCAACGCAACTTCGCACTCTAGCTGAAGCATTCGCAGCAAACTTCGAAGCAGAACTAAAAGGCGCTGAGCTTGCTCATGAAGGCGTTAAATGGTTCGCGGCACCTCGTCGTCTTGCACTTAAAGTAGCAGCACTAGCAGACAGCCAGTCTGACAAAGTTGTTGAAAAGCGTGGTCCTGCGGTTTCTGCAGCGTTTGACGCGGAAGGCAACCCAACAAAAGCGGCTCAAGGCTGGGCACGCGGTTGTGGCATCACGGTTGACCAAGCAGAGCGCATGGTAACAGACAAAGGTGAATGGCTACTGTTCAAACAAGAAGTGAAAGGTCAGCCAACGTCTGAGATCGTAGTTGAACTTGCAGCGAAAGCACTAGCAAACCTACCTATCGCAAAACCAATGCGCTGGGGTAACAAAACGACTCAATTTATCCGTCCAGTTAAGACGCTAACCATGCTAATGGGCAGCGACCTAATCGAAGGCGAGATCCTTGGTGTCGCTTCAGACCGCACTATCCGTGGTCACCGCTTCATGGGTGAGCAAGAGTTCACTATCGATTCTGCTGAACAATACCCTGCGATCTTAGAAGAGCGCGGTAAAGTAATGGCAGATTACGAAGCGCGTAAAGCAATCATCCTAGCTGACGCACAAAAAGCAGCAGCAGCGGTTGGCGGTATCGCTGACCTAGAAGATGACCTAGTAGAAGAAGTAACGTCTCTGGTTGAATGGCCAGTAGTACTAACAGCGAAGTTCGAAGAAGAGTTCCTAAAAGTGCCTTCTGAAGCGTTGGTTTACACCATGAAAGGTGACCAGAAGTACTTCCCTGTTTATGACGAAAACAAGAAGCTACTACCTAACTTCATCTTCGTATCGAACATCGAATCAAAAGAGCCTCGTTACGTAATCGAAGGTAACGAGAAAGTAGTTCGCCCTCGTCTTGCTGACGCAGAGTTCTTCTTCAACACAGACCGTAAGCGTCCGCTTATCGACCGTCTGCCTGAACTAGAGCAAGCGATCTTCCAAAAGCAACTGGGTACGATCAAAGACAAAACAGACCGCATCACAGAACTTGCTGGCTACATTGCTGAGCAAATCGGTGCTGACGTTGAGAAATCAAAGCGTGCTGGTCTACTAGCAAAATGTGACCTAATGACCTCAATGGTATTCGAATTCACGGATACTCAAGGTGTTATGGGCATGCACTATGCTCGCCACGACGGTGAAGCAGAAGAAGTTGCAGTAGCACTGAACGAGCAATACATGCCTCGTTTCGCAGGTGATGAACTGCCATCAAACGGCGTTTCAACTGCAGTTGCAATGGCAGACAAGCTAGACACTATCGTAGGTATCTTCGGTATTGGTCAAGCGCCTAAAGGCAGCGACCCATTCGCACTACGCCGCGCATCTCTAGGTGTACTACGTATCATCGTTGAATACGGCTACAACCTAGATCTTGTTGACCTAGTTGCGAAAGCGAAGTCACTGTTTGGCGATCGCCTAACCAACGACAACGTTGAGCAAGACGTTATCGAGTTCATGCTTGGTCGTTTCCGTGCTTGGTACCAAGACGAAGGCTTCAGCGTAGACATCATTCAAGCGGTTCTAGCTCGTCGTCCGACTAAACCAGCAGACTTCGACCAACGTGTTAAAGCGGTTTCTCACTTCCGTGAACTAGAAGCAGCAGAGTCTCTAGCAGCAGCGAACAAACGTGTAGGTAACATCCTAGCGAAATTCGACGGCGAACTAGCAGCAGACATCGACCTAGCACTTCTACAAGAAGACGCAGAGAAAGCACTAGCAGAAAGCGTTGAAGTAATGACGGAAGCGCTTGAGCCAGCATTTGCTACAGGTAACTACCAAGAAGCCCTAAGCAAGCTAGCTGACCTACGTGAACCAGTTGACGCGTTCTTTGATAACGTAATGGTAATGGCAGACGACGAAGCACTTAAGAAGAACCGTCTGACACTACTGAACAACCTGCGTAACCTGTTCCTACAGATCGCAGACATTTCTTTGCTTCAAAAGTGATTCATTACTCTTAGAAGTGATTAAGAAATAAGTAAAAGGGAAGCAGATGCTTCCTTTTTTGTTGCCTTCAAACCGATGAAGGTGAAGCTTATTATTCATTTTGTGAACAAGACTAAAATTTGTAGGGTGAGACACGTTTAACTTGTTGGTGTAGAGCTCGGATTGTAGAGGCACAGTTTTGCTATAACTGGACTGTTTATTCGGGGGAAGGACACAATGAAAAAAACAATTCTCGCACTCTCTATCGGTCTACTGAGCGCCTGCAGCCAGATTCCAGAAAATGCCATCGTATTAAGCGTTGGTGATGATACCGCTGTTTTTGAGGAAAACTCGCAAGGCTTACTTGTCGCCGAGCAAAAACTCGAAAAAGGCAGTTATAGCTTTACCATTGCTGACAGCAAGCAAAGCTGTGGCAGTAGCTTTGCCCTAGCAGAAGAAGATCGCATCAAGTTCAATCGTCCATTAAAAATGGATAACTGCGCCACTGATGCACAAATGCCGCTGCGCATCTTCAAAGCCAATACCTATCAATTTACGCTCAATCCAACCACCAACGAGCTGACGGTCAAAATCAAACCAAAGCAGAGTCAGGACATCACCTACTCTTGCCCTGTCGCAACTGACACGCCAAAAACCATCAATGTTGCTCAAACCTTTAATGATGGCACTGTCGTTCGCGATGCCTTAACCGGACAAGAAGCCACAGTCGCCAATGGCAGCGTCACCATGCAGCCAGGTCCTATGAGCCAAGGTCTATTGCTGCTAGAAGAAGTTGAACAGCAAGCCGATAAACCGTTCAGTTGGGATAACGCAACGGTGTACTTCGTCATGACTGACCGCTTCTACAATGGCAACCCAGACAACGACAACAGCTACGGTCGCAGCAAAGACGGAAAATATGAGATTGGTACCTTCCACGGTGGTGACTTAGCGGGTCTAACGAAAAAACTCGATTACATCGAATCACTTGGTGTGAATGCTATCTGGATAACCTCACCACTGGAACAGATCCACGGCTGGGTTGGCGGCGGCGATAAAGGCGACTTTAAGCACTACGGCTACCACGGCTACTATCACCAAGATTGGACCAAGCTTGATGCCAACATGGGTACCGAAGATGAACTCAGAACCTTCGTCGATACTGCCCATAAGAAAGGTATCCGCGTGATTTGGGATGTAGTCATGAACCACACAGGTTATGCGACATTAGCAGACATGCAGGAATTCGGATTTGGTCAGCTTTACCTTGATGACCAAGAAGCCAAAGAAGTCCTTGGTGAAAAATGGACCGACTGGCAGCCAAAATCAGGACAAAGCTGGCACAGCTTCAACGACTACATCAAATACGGTGATAGCGAAGCGTGGGATAAATGGTGGGGCAAAGATTGGATCCGCACCGACATTGGCGACTACGATGCTCCGGGCTACAACGACATCACCATGTCTTTGAACTACCTACCGGATCTCAAAACCGAATCGACTCAGAAAACCGGATTACCAAACTTCTTCCGCAATAAAGACACCAATGCGCAAGATAAGCTGCAAACCCCACGTGAACACCTGATTACCTGGTTATCCGATTGGGTGCGCGACTACGGCATTGACGGCTTCCGTGTCGACACCGCTAAACACGTTGAAATGGAAGCGTGGGCAGAGCTGAAAGCCAGCACCACCCAAGCACTTGCTCAATGGAAGCAAAACAACCCGGACAAAGCCTTGGATGACCTACCTTTCTGGATGACAGGTGAAGTGTGGGCACACAGCGTGGTGAAGAGTCCGTATTTCGATAACGGCTTCGATTCCATCATCAACTTCGAGTTCCAATCTGATGTGGCACCAAAAGCGCTGAAGTGTTTCGCTCAACTTGATAATGATTACCGCCGCTATGCAGAGCGCATCAATACAGATCCTGAATTCAATGTGTTGAGCTACCTGTCTTCACACGATACACAGCTGTTTTGGTCAGCTCGCAGCCGCAGCTTTGATGACCAAGCACGTGCAGCAAATGCTCTGATGCTGGCTCCCGGTGCAGTACAGATCTATTATGGTGATGAGATAGCTCGTGATTTTGGCATTACTGGTTCAGATGCTCACCAAGGCACACGCTCAGATATGCCATGGGATAAGATTCATGGCGAGCGTGAAGATCTACTGCAACATTGGCAAAAGTTGGGTGAATTCCGTAAACGCCACCCAGCAGTTGCTCAAGGTAAGCACATCACTCGCAACCAAGAAGGTTACTACGCATTCGAACGACAATACCAAGACGACAAGGTGTTGATTGTTTACACCGGTGAGTAAATCACACTCTCTCCACCAGCAAGGGAAGCATAAGCTTCCCTTTTTTATTGCTCTTTTTGCCTTTTTATCTCGTACCTCTGGTCTGATGACACACTTTTTTCTTTTTCGGCTTAATTCACACTTTGCGTTAATTACGCATTGAGGTAAGGTCAAGGATTACTCGATAAGCCGATAAAACATCGGCACAAACATACACAAAGCAATCACAATGAATTAGGTATAACGACAAATGCAGTTCTCTAAGTTTGGTGAAAAATTTAATCAGTATTCAGGTATCACGCAGTTAATGGACGATTTGAATGATGGTCTGCGCACACCAGGTGCCATCATGCTCGGTGGAGGTAACCCTGCCGCCATTCCTGCCATGCTCGATTACTTTCGCCAAGCCAGTGAGGAAATGCTCGCCAGTGGTGAACTCGTCGCCGCCCTCGCCAACTATGATGGTCCGCAAGGCAAAGACGCGTTCGTTAAAGCGTTGACTCAGTTATTCCGTGAAACTTACGGCTGGGATATTTCCGAGAAAAACATCAGCCTAACTAACGGCAGCCAAAGTGGCTTTTTCTACTTGTTCAACTTGTTAGCAGGTAAACAGCCAGACGGTTCGCATAAGAAGGTGCTACTGCCTATCGCGCCTGAGTACATCGGTTATGGTGACGCGGGCATTGATGAAGATATCTTTGTCTCTTACCACCCAGAAATCGAGCTGCTAGATAACGGGCTGTTTAAATACCACGTCGATTTTGAGCAGCTAACCGTCGATGACTCTGTTGCGGCAATCTGCGCGTCTCGCCCAACCAATCCAACGGGTAACGTACTGACCGACGAAGAAGTACGTAAGCTGGACAAGCTAGCACGTGAGAACAACATCCCGCTGATCATTGATAACGCCTACGGTCTGCCGTTCCCAAATATCATCTTTGAAGATGTCGAACCGTTCTGGAATGAAAACACCATCCTATGCATGAGCCTATCTAAACTTGGCTTGCCGGGCGTGCGTTGTGGCATTGTGATTGCGAGTGAAGAAATCACGCAAGCGTTGACCAATATGAACGGCATCATCAGCCTAGCTCCAGGCAGTGTTGGTCCTGCGTTGGCAAACCACATTATTGGTAAAGGCGATCTGCTAAAACTGAGCTCAGAGGTGATTAAGCCGTTCTACAAACAGAAGTCGCAACGTGCGGTTGAACTGCTCCAAGAAGCGATTACCGATGAGCGATTCCGTATTCACAAACCAGAAGGCGCTATCTTCTTGTGGCTATGGTTTGATGAACTGCCAATTACGACAATGGAACTGTACCAACGCTTGAAAGCGCGTGGGGTCTTGATTGTTCCGGGTGAATACTTCTTTATTGGTCAGAAAGACGAGTGGGATCACGCGCACCAATGCTTGCGTATGAACTACGTTCAAGACGATGAGATGATGCAAAAAGGCATTGCGATTATCGCAGAAGAAGTGGAAAAGGCTTACCGCGAAGGTAAATAGACCGATTAAACTCAGCCGTTCTTCTCTTTGAAATTACTGCTTTGAAATAGCGGATTTGAAAACCCCAAACTAAAAAGAGCGCCCTTTTCCATAATGGAAGGCGCTCTTTCTCATTCTATAACCGTGTAGTTAACTGAAATGTCTTTAGCTGATTAGCTGTTTTCAATCAGGTTGTTGCCACCGATAGCAATCTTACGTGGTTGCATCGCTTCTGGAATTTCACGAACTAAATCGATATGAAGTAGACCGTTTTCCATTGATGCTCCAACGACTTTTACGTAATCCGCAAGTTGGAATTTACGTTCAAAATCGCGTTCTGCGATGCCTTGGTAAACGTAGTTTTTACCTTCTTCTGCTTTACGCTCGCCCTTCACGATCAACATGTTTTCGTTTTGAGTCAAATCGAGCTGATCTTCAGCAAAACCTGCGACTGCCATAGTAATACGGTAGTTGTGCTCGTCTTTTTGCTCGATGTTGTATGGAGGGTAGCCGCCAGAAGTGTTTTTCGCAGAGCTTGCTTCCATCAGGTTAAACAGACGGTCGAAGCCAATTGCATTACGGTATAGTGGTGAGAAATCTACATTACGCATAATCTATCCTCTTTTAAGCAATAGTCTTAGCCCAGATGAGGGTCATCCACATGGCGCATTTATGCAAGAAAACGCCGAGCTAAGGGATCCGATGATTCATTCCTCTGACCTACTCTTTAGGTGCGGGGACATGATGTCGAATCTAGGGTCAAGTTGTGTGCTAATACTGAGTATCCTCTCTTGAGCGATCTCGTTTAGCGATTCCAGAGGCGCTGTTCTTCTCTTGTTGAGCAAGTTAGCGATCCCTCTTCATAACTAGATATAAGGTCGAAAAATGGGCTTTCAAGGGCTCCGGTGAAAATATTTTTAGATCCCCGACTCGGTCACCCCTCCCTATCGAAGCGTTTCCTATTCTTAGAGCGCAGCTCTTCTCGTCTCTCGACTCTTTTATCCGTTTCTACCCCATAAAAAAACGCCACCTCTTGCGAGATGGCGCTTTTAGTATGATTTGACAGAGTCTGTCCGACTACACGTCTAGGTTTGCTACTTTAAGCGCGTTCTCTTCGATGAAGTTACGACGCGGCTCAACTTGGTCACCCATTAACGTTGTGAACAATTGGTCTGCACCCACCGCATCTTCAATGGTTACTTGCATCATGCGACGTGTCTCTGGGTCCATTGTGGTTTCCCAAAGCTGATCTGGGTTCATCTCACCTAGACCTTTGTAGCGCTGTAGGCTTAGACCACGACGCGACTCTTTGATTAGCCACTCAAGTGCCGCTGCAAAGCTTGATACCGGCTGAGTACGCTCACCACGTTTGATGTAAGCGCCTTCTTCTAGCAGACCGTCTAGCGCTTCAGATAGATCCGCTAGTTTGCCGTACTCTTTCGAGTTCAGTAGGTCGATGCTTAGTGCGTAGTCATGAGTCACACCGTGAGTACGTACGATGATCTTAGGTAGGTTTAGACCTAGCTCTTCGTGTTGCTCAACTTCGAAGCTGTATTGGCTTGCGCCTACTTCTTTCGCGTTTAGCTGCTCAACAAGCTGCTTTGTCCACGCTTCTACTGTTGCAGCATCATGACATTGCTCTGCCGTTAGACGCGGCGTGTAGATTAGCTCATGAACTAGCGCGCTTGGGTAGCGGCGGCTCATGCGATCCGCTAGCTTGATACCAGCGTTGTATTGCTGAACTAGCTTCTCTAGCGCTTCGCCTGCCAATGCTGGTGCTTCTGCGTTTACGTGTAGCGATGCGTTATCAAGTGCCAAAGCAACTTGGTATTGGTTCATCGCATCTTCGTCTTTGATGTACTGCTCTTGTTTGCCTTTCTTCACTTTGTAAAGCGGTGGCTGAGCAATGTACACATAGCCACGCTCGATAAGCTCTGGCATTTGACGGTAGAAGAAGGTCAACAGTAGCGTACGGATGTGCGAACCATCGACGTCAGCATCGGTCATGATGATGATGTTGTGGTAACGCAGTTTATCCGGGTTGTACTCATCACGACCGATACCACACCCTAGTGCAGTGATCAGCGTTGCTACTTCTTGAGAAGAAAGCATCTTGTCGAAACGCGCTTTTTCTACGTTAAGAATCTTACCCTTTAACGGTAGGATTGCTTGGTTCTTACGGTTACGGCCTTGTTTTGCGGAGCCGCCTGCCGAATCACCCTCCACTATGTATAGTTCAGAGAGTGCTGGATCTTTTTCCTGACAGTCTGCAAGTTTGCCTGGCAGACCAGCTAGGTCTAGTGCGCCTTTACGACGAGTCATTTCACGAGCTTTACGCGCCGCTTCACGAGCACGAGCTGCATCGATGATTTTCGAACAAACCATCTTCGCTTCTGCCGGGTTCTCAATTAGGAACTCAGACAGTTTCTCACCCATTGCTGATTCAACCGCTGACTTCACTTCAGAAGAAACCAGTTTGTCTTTAGTTTGGCTTGAGAACTTAGGATCAGGCACTTTAACCGAAACAACCGCAGTTAGACCTTCACGCGCATCATCACCAGAAGTTGCTGTTTTCGCTTTCTTAGAGAAGCCTTCTTTGTCCATGAAAGAGTTCAGTGTACGCGTTAGCGCTGCACGGAAACCGGCAAGGTGAGTACCACCGTCGCGTTGTGGGATGTTGTTAGTGAAACAGTAGATGTTCTCTTGGAAACCGTCATTCCACTGCATCGCCACTTCTACCGAGATACCATCTTCGCGCTCAAAGTCGAAGTGGAAGATTTTCTCGATGATTGGTGTTTTGTTGGTGTTTAGGTGCTCAACAAACGCTTGGATACCACCTTCAAACATGAAGTGGTCGCTCTTGTCTGCTTCACGCTCATCAACCAGTTTGATTGAAACACCAGAGTTCAGGAAAGAAAGTTCACGTAGACGCTTCGCTAGGATGTCGTAGTGAAATTCTGTGTTCGAGAATGTTTCTGCACTTGGCCAGAAACGGATTTGTGTACCAGTTTGGTCAGTATCACCAATTACTGCTAGTGGCGCTTGAGGCTCACCATGATGGTAAGTTTGCGTATGGATATGACCGCCGCGGTGGATAGTCAGAACCACTTTCTCAGACAGTGCGTTTACTACTGAAACACCTACGCCGTGTAGACCGCCTGATACTTTGTATGAGTTATCATCGAACTTACCACCAGCGTGAAGTACCGTCATGATAACTTCTGCAGCAGATACTTTTTCTTCTGGGTGCATTTCTGTTGGAATGCCACGACCATCATCCGTAACTGAAACCGAGTTGTCCTCATGAATTGTCACAACGATGTCTTTACAGTGACCTGCCAACGCTTCATCAATTGAGTTATCCACCACCTCGAAGACCATGTGGTGAAGACCAGTGCCGTCGTCCGTGTCGCCGATGTACATACCTGGACGCTTACGTACCGCATCCAGACCCTTCAGTACCTTAATACTCGATGAATCGTAATTTTCAGACATGAGTTTCTCTCTTCTAGTTTTACTCTATCCTGCCATGTTCCACATGAAACAATTTGCCCGTATCGTCCAACATATCGGCGATTTGGCTTTCAGTGATAGAGCTTACAAATACTTGTGCGCCCGTCTCTTTCAAGCAGTCAGCTAGACGCTTGCGACGTTGGCTGTCTAATTCCGACGCAAAGTCGTCAATTAGGTAAATACATTGTTTGCCGGTCATTTCGGTAAGGTGTTGCCCCTGCGCCACACGCAAAGCACACACCATGAGTTTTAATTGACCGCGTGACAAAACGTCTTCAACTGGCGTTCCGTTCACTTTAATGCGCAAATCAGCTTTATTTGGACCACTAAAGGTGTAACCCAATGACTGATCACGCTCGAAATTCTTTTCTAGTATCTCATGATAAGGGGTGTCTTTGTCCCAACCACGATAATACTTTAATTGGATCTCAAATTCTGGCAAAAACGTCTGACAGATAGTTTCCGCTACGGTTTTCATCTGTTCGATGTATAGCGCTCGCCATTGACTGATGTTTTCAGCCAAATGTGCCATTTCTTGATCCCAATAACTGAGTTCACGATAACTTCTGGCCGTTTTAAGCAGAGCATTGCGTTGCTTGTTAAGACGCTTGAAACGCCCCCATGCATCATAAAAAGCAGGCTCGGTGTGAAACACACCCCAGTCGATGAATGCACGACGATGTTTTGGACCATCCGTTAGTAGATCAAATCCTTCTGGATGTATCAACTGTAAAGGCAAAACTTGTGCAAGTTGCGCCAGTTTTTGTCCAGATTGACCGCCTATTTTAACCTCTGTTGAGCCATCACGCTGCTTATTAATGCCGATAGGTAGCTCAAATTGATCCGAGTTCAAAAAACGACCATGAACAAACAGCTCATCGCACTCATTTTGGATAACTCGACCGGTCAACGAACTCTTGAAAGAGCGACCATGTCCGAGCAAGTAAATGGCTTCTAAAACACTGGTTTTACCGCTGCCGTTCGGTCCAATAAGAAAGTTAAAGCCTGCTGATAGGTCAATATCACAGGCTTTAATGTTTCGAAACTGCTGAATGATGAGGCGAGAAAGTGGCATTCAGATGACTTACAGACGAATTGGCATCACCACGTACATTGCACTATCGTCGTCTGCGTTTTCAATCAACGCACTGGCGTTGGCATCCGACATCGACACACGCACATTGTCGCAACGCAGTGTATTAAGTACATCAAGCACGTAGCTTACGTTAAAGCCGATCTCGATAGCGTCACCTTCAAAGGTCACGTCTAGCATTTCTTCTGCTTCTTCTTGCTCTGGGTTGTTAGCAGTAATGCGCATTTCACTACCCGCAAGATTCACACGAACGCCACGGAATTTTTCGTTAGAAAGAATCGCAGCACGTGAGAAGGCTTGACGTAACTCATCACAACTTGCTTCTAGCGTTTTGTTGGTGCTTTGCGGCAATACGCGGCGATAATCAGGGAAACGACCATCAACCAGCTTAGAAGTGAAGATAAAGTTGTTCACTTCTGCACGTACATTTGAGCTGCCAATTTGTAGTACGACAGGCTGTTCTGGCGCATCCATCAGTTTAACAAGCTCTTGTACCCCCTTGCGAGGCACGATAATTTGCTTTTGCGCAAAATCTGCACCGAGCTGAGTTTGAGATACCGCCATACGGTGACCATCGGTTGCCACACTGCGTAGCGTCGTACCGTCGATTTCAAACAACATGCCGTTTAGGTAGTAACGAACGTCTTGGTTCGCCATAGAGAATTGTGTTTTTTCAATCAGCGTACGTAGATCAGACTGAGTCAGTGAAACTTCTACTTCACTCTGCCAATCTTCAATGTTTGGGAAATCGTTCGCTGGAAGTGTTGCCAGTGAGAAACGGCTACGACCAGAACGTACCTGTACGCGATCGCCTTCTAATACGAAGGTAATGATGGAGTCATCAGGTAGACCACGACAGATATCAAGAAACTTACGAGAAGGAACGGTAATGCTGCCCGCTTCAAAATCCCCTTCTAGAGTCACTTTGCTCACCAATTCCACTTCCAAATCGGTCGCGGTCATGGATAACACGTTATCTTCTACTTTAAGCAGTAGGTTACCCAGAATTGGTAGGGTTGGTCGACCACCTAATGCGCCCGAAACCTGTTGTAGCGGTTTGATTAAATGACTACGTTCAATAGTAAATTTCATGCTTGGCTCTTTACGCTGTCAGCTCAATTAATGATTTGCTTGGAATACTGTCATTCTAACCGATTAAGAAGACAGGGTGCGAATCAAGTTAGAGTAATCTTCTTTAATATCGTGGCTCTCTTCACGTAGCTGCTCAATCTTGCGACAAGCATGCAGTACAGTGGTGTGGTCACGACCACCAAACGCATCACCAATTTCCGGCAAGCTATGATTAGTCAGCTCTTTTGCCAGCGCCATCGCCAACTGACGAGGACGAGCAACTGAGCGAGAGCGACGCTTAGACAGCAGATCAGCCACTTTAATCTTGTAGTATTCCGCCACTGTCTTTTGAATATTGTCGATAGTAACGAGCTTCTCTTGCAGAGCAAGTAGGTCGCGCAGCGCTTCACGAACGAAATCAATCGTGATTGGGCGACCGGTGAAGTTCGCGTTAGCAATAACGCGGTTAAGTGCCCCTTCCAACTCACGAACGTTGGAACGCAGACGCTTAGCAATAAAGAATGCCACTTCATCTGCTAGGTGGATTTGGTGGTCTTCCGCTTTCTTCATCAAGATCGCTACACGAGTTTCAAGCTCTGGTGGCTCGATCGCGACGGTTAATCCCCAACCGAAACGTGATTTCAGACGATCTTCTACACCGCTGATCTCTTTTGGGTAGCGATCTGAAGTCAAAATGATCTGTTGGTTACCTTCTAGCAATGCGTTAAAGGTATGGAAGAATTCTTCTTGTGAACGCTCTTTATTGGCAAAGAATTGGATATCATCGATAAGCAACGCATCAACACTTCGGTAGTAGCGTTTGAACTCCTCAATCGCATTGTTTTGCAGTGCTTTCACCATATCTTGCACAAAACGCTCAGAGTGCATGTACACCACTTTCGCATTTGGGTTGTTATCCACAATGGCATTACCCACTGCATGCAACAAGTGCGTTTTACCCAAGCCAGTACCACCGTATAGGAACAGCGGGTTATATGCAGCACCTGGGTTATCCGAAACCTGACGAGCAGCAGCAAGACCCAATTGGTTCGACTTACCTTCAACGAAGTTATTGAACTTATGTTTTGGGTTCACATTAGAGCGGTGGTTGATGTCTGCGATCACTTGCGCGTCATCATCCCACGTTTTATGCACAGGCTTACGGGCTTGCAGCTGAGCGGGCGCTGAAGACTCTGCCGCAACATCCGCCGGCGTTCGTGTCGGTGCCGGTTTTGGTGCTGCAACTCGGCGACTGCCAACTTCAAAGCGTAAACTAGGTACATCATTACCGCAGTATTCTTGCAGTAAGCGATTAATGCTATTCAGGTACTTGTCACGAACCCAATCCAACACAAAGCGGTTAGGTGCGAACAAAGTGAGAGTATTGTCATTGAGCTCCGCTTGTAACGGACGAACCCACATACTGAATTCTGTAGCTGGTAGCTCTTCTTGAAGCTGCTGCAAACATTGCAACCAAAGCGAAGATGACACGGTGCCCCCACTGAGTATTTGAATTATCGGAAAAGACTGGCAATTTTACCTGTTGATAACCAAGATCGCCAGCAATTGATCGATGATCCAGTGAATAAGATCTAAGTTATTCACAATATTTTCGCCCAACTTAGTGAGATCAACACATCTTGCCCCAAATTTGCCCACACATTGATCCACATTTAGGCAAAATCAGTCAGATCGAGTCATTGGTGATAACTCTGTGTATGAATTTTCATTCATCGGCTTATTTCGATCGTCACTCATGCTTCTTTCGATCGTTTTTTCATCATTTATCCCTATATCTTGGCTACTATCTATACCAAATAAGATCTTATTACTCTGAGGTCTAGGTTATTGCACTTGGTTATTTCTTTAATTGAGCTAACTGACAGTAGTATTTCCAACCATAAAATTATGGAGATGTATTATGAAAAACTGGATTAAGGTTGCTGTTGCAGCCATCGCTTTATCTGCCGCCACCGTTCAAGCAGCAACTGAAGTCAAAGTTGGTATGTCTGGTCGCTACTTCCCATTCACTTTCGTGAAGCAAGATAAGCTACAAGGTTTTGAAGTGGATATGTGGGATGAGATCGGTAAGCGTAATGATTACAAGATCGAATACGTAACAGCGAACTTTTCTGGTTTGTTTGGCCTACTCGAAACAGGTCGTATTGATACCATCTCGAACCAAATCACGATGACAGATGCGCGTAAAGCAAAATACCTATTTGCTGACCCATACGTAGTAGACGGTGCGCAAATTACCGTACGTAAAGGCAACGATAGCATCCAAGGTGTCGAAGATCTCGCAGGCAAAACCGTTGCTGTTAACCTAGGCTCTAACTTTGAACAGTTGCTACGTGATTACGACAAAGATGGCAAGATCAACATTAAGACTTACGATACAGGTATTGAACACGATGTGGCACTAGGTCGTGCGGATGCTTTCATCATGGATCGTTTGTCTGCCCTAGAACTGATTAAGAAAACGGGTCTACCGCTTCAACTGGCAGGTGAACCATTTGAAACGATTCAAAACGCTTGGCCATTCGTGGATAACGAAAAGGGTCGTAAGCTACAAGCGGAAGTGAATAAAGCACTTGCAGAAATGCGCGCAGACGGAACAGTAGAGAAGATTTCAGTGAAATGGTTTAGTGCCGACATCACGAAGTAAAACTTCTCTTCTTTTAGGACGCAGGGCTATATCTCGCGTCCTTTTTTAACTCAATGACAAGGTGGAACTTAGTATTCCACCTTTTCTTTTCTCAAGGTAAGTCGTATGGGATTTGATTTTAATTACATGCTGGAGCTGCTACCGATACTGCTCAAGTATCTTGGCACGACCATGGAAATGGCCACATGGGGATTGGTCTTTTCTTTAATTCTATCCGTCATTTTAGCGAACATTCGCGTATTTAAGCTGCCAGTTCTCGACCAATTGAGCCAACTTTATATCAGCTTCTTCCGTGGTACTCCGCTTTTAGTACAACTGTTTCTGCTCTACTACGGCTTACCGCAAATCTTCCCATTTATGGTGGGAATCGATGCCTTTTCTGCTGCGGTAATTGGTTTAACGCTGCACTTTGCCGCTTATATGGCAGAGAGCATTCGTGCAGCCATCATTGGCATTGATCGCAGCCAAATGGAAGCAAGCTTGTCGGTCGGTATGACAACCACACAAGCGATGCGCCGTGTGATTTTACCGCAGGCAACACGTGTCGCACTGCCTTCATTGATGAACTACTTCATCGATATGATTAAGTCGACATCCCTCGCCTTCACACTTGGTGTTGCAGAAATCATGGCCAAAGCGCAGATGGAAGCTTCGTCTAGCTTCCGTTTCTTTGAAGCGTTCCTTGCTGTCGCTCTGATTTACTGGGGCGTGGTGGTTATCCTGACCCGAGTACAGATTTGGGCAGAAGCGAAATTGAATAAGGCGTACGTACGATGATCAAACTAGAAAACATTCACAAACGTTTTGGCGATACTGAAGTTCTAAAAGGCATTGATCTCGACATCAAACAAGGTGAGATCATCGTTATTATCGGCTCAAGCGGTACTGGCAAGTCGACACTTCTACGTACCGTAAACTTCTTAGAGCAAGCAGACGAAGGTCGCATTACCATCGATGACATTTCGGTCGACACACAAAAACACACCAAAGCAGAAGTGCTTGCTCTACGTCGCCGTACTGGGTTTGTCTTTCAAAACTATGCCCTATTTGCTCATATGAATGCGCGTCAGAACATCGCAGAGGGCTTGATTACTGTTCGAGGATGGAAGAAAGATGACGCGTTAAAACGTGCTCAACAGATTTTGGATGACATTGGTCTTGGGGACAAAGGTGAAAGTTATCCAGCGGCGCTCTCGGGTGGACAACAACAACGTGTGGGTATCGGTAGAGCGATGGCACTGCAACCCGAATTGCTGCTTTTTGATGAGCCAACATCAGCTCTGGATCCTGAGTGGGTCGGAGAAGTTCTCTCATTAATGAAGAAGTTAGCCAATCAACACCAAACCATGCTGGTGGTAACGCACGAGATGCAATTTGCCAAAGAAGTCGCTGACAGAGTGATCTTTATGGCTGAAGGCAACATTGTTGAGCAAGGTTCTCCACAAGATATCTTCGATAATCCACAAGATCCTCGTTTGAAAAAATTCCTTAACCAAGTGGGAATAGAGTAAAGATCAAGCATCAAGATCAATCGATCCTTGAGATTTGACTCACACTACGTATAATCGCCCGGTCGGAATTTCGTACTCATGAGTCATTGACACATTATGTGAGTGTGATTACAATTCCGCCTCTTTGTTGAGAGGCGTCGGTTGTTCTTCTTTAATAAAGAGCTTCTTTATATAAAGAAAGCAAAATGCCCACGCCGGGTTTAACAAGAACCTAAAACTACTGATCAGTAAAGGTAATTATCATGAAACGCACTTTTCAACCTACAGTTCTAAAGCGCAAGCGTACTCACGGCTTCCGTGCTCGCATGGCAACTAAGAACGGTCGTAAAGTTATCAACGCACGTCGTGCAAAAGGCCGTGCGCGCCTATCAAAATAATCGCTAGTTTATTTTGAACACGTACGCGTTTAATCGGGAGTTACGCTTGTTAACTCCCGAGCATTATCAAAACGTCTTCCAGCAAGCTCATCGAGCTGGCTCGCCTCATTTCACCATCATTGCTCGCAATAACAAACTTTCTCACCCACGATTAGGTTTAGCTGTTCCGAAAAAGCAAATCAAAACTGCTGTCGGTCGTAACCGTTTTAAGCGTTTGGCTCGTGAAAGCTTTCGTAACAATCAACATCAGCTTCCAAATAAAGATTTTGTTGTGATCGCGAAGAAAAGCGCGCAAGATTTAAGCAATGAGGAATTATTTAAGTTGTTTGATAAGCTATGGCATCGCCTGTCTCGCCCTTCACGTGGATAGCCATTGGGCTCGTTAATCTTTATCGCTGGTTTATCAGCCCTCTGATTGGTCCTCGCTGCCGGTTCACACCAACTTGTTCCACTTACGCGCTAGAAGCTTTGAGAGCTCACGGTTTTGTAAAAGGATGTTGGTTATCAGGCAAACGTCTATTAAAATGCCACCCTTTGAATGAAGGGGGGTATGACCCCGTTCCACCAGTCCAAAAACAAGACAGAGATAACTAACGATGGATTCTCAACGTAATATCCTGCTCATTGCTCTGGCACTGGTTTCTTTCTTGCTGTTTCAACAGTGGCAAGTAGCAAAGAACCCAGCACCTCAAGCAGTTGAACAGGCTCAATCAAGCAGTACTCTACCTGCACCATCTTTTGCTGATGAGCTAGACCCAGTTCCAGGTCAACAGCAAGCTTCTGCAAAAACTATCACAGTAACGACTGATGTTTTAACTCTGTCGATCGACACCGTTGGTGGCGATGTGGTACATGCCGACCTTAACAAATACTCTGCTGAACTTGATTCATCAGATCCATTCGTTCTGCTAAAAGACACTAAAGGTCACCAGTTCATCGCGCAAAGCGGTCTAGTGGGTCCTCAAGGTATCGACCTAAGCAGCACTAACCGTCCTCACTACAACGTAAGTGCAGACAGCTTCAAACTGGCTGACGGTCAAGACGAACTACGCGTTCCAATGACGTTCACTGCAAACGGTATCGAATACATTAAAACTTACGTACTGAAACGTGGCAGCTACGCGCTGAACGTGGAATACGATGTAGTGAACAACTCTGGTAACAACGCAACATTTGGTATGTACGCTCACTTGCGTCAAAACCTAATGGACGCTGGTGGTAGCATCACAATGCCAACTTACCGTGGCGGTGCTTACTCAACAGAAGACGTTCGTTACAAAAAATACAGCTTTGAAGACATGCAGGATCGCAACTTGTCTCTCAACCTAGCTGATGGTCAAGGTTGGGCAGCAATGATCCAACACTACTTCGCTGCAGCTTGGATCCCACGTAACGAACCAGGTACTAACCTGTACACTCGCGTGATTGGTAATCTAGGTGATATCGGCGTACGTATGCCAAACAAAACTATCGCGACGGGTGACCAAGCGAAGTTTGAAGCAACGCTTTGGGTTGGTCCTAAACTGCAAAAAGAAATGGCTGCAGTAGCACCAAACCTAGACCTAGTAGTGGACTACGGCTGGCTATGGTTCATCGCTAAACCACTTCACTCATTGCTTGCTTTCATCCAAAGCTTCGTGGGTAACTGGGGTGTGGCAATCATCTGTTTGACCTTCATCGTTCGTGGTGCAATGTACCCACTAACGAAAGCGCAATACACGTCTATGGCGAAAATGCGTATGCTACAGCCTAAGCTGCAAGCTATGCGTGAGCGCATCGGCGATGACCGTCAGCGCATGAGCCAAGAGATGATGGAACTGTATAAGAAAGAGAAAGTGAACCCTCTGGGCGGTTGTCTACCTCTTATCCTACAGATGCCTATCTTCATCGCTCTATACTGGGCACTAATGGAATCGGTTGAGCTACGTCATTCACCATTCTTTGGTTGGATTCACGACCTTTCAGCACAGGACCCTTACTACATCCTGCCGCTACTGATGGGTGCGTCAATGTTCCTAATCCAGAAGATGAGCCCAACAACAGTAACGGATCCAATGCAGCAGAAGATCATGACCTTTATGCCGGTTATGTTTACCTTCTTCTTCTTGTTCTTCCCATCAGGTCTAGTTCTATACTGGTTGGTGTCGAACATCGTTACGCTGATCCAGCAGACTTTGATTTACAAAGCGCTGGAGAAAAAAGGCTTACACACTAAGTAAACCTTTATAGAAAAGCATAAGAAAGGCGGCCAAAAGGTCGCCTTTTTGTTTTTGGCTGATTACAATTCAGCTAACTAATTGGTTCTGGCTCCCTAGGTCTGTAAAACCCTATAGCCCAGCTCAAAAGGCAAGATTATGACTACAGATACGATTGTCGCTCAGGCTACCGCACCCGGTCGTGGTGGTGTCGGCATTATTCGTGTTTCAGGCCCTAAGGCCAATCAAGTGGCACTAGAAGTCACAGGTAAAACGCTAAAGCCTCGCTACGCAGAGTATCTGCCATTCCAAGCGGAAGATGGCACCGTGCTAGACCAAGGCATTGCACTGTACTTCCCTAACCCACATTCGTTCACTGGCGAAGACATTCTAGAACTTCAAGGTCACGGCGGTCCTGTTGTAATGGACATGCTAATTAAACGTATTCTGGGCATTGATGGTGTTCGTGCAGCCCGTCCTGGCGAATTCTCAGAACGTGCATTCTTGAATGATAAGATGGACTTAACGCAAGCTGAAGCGATCGCAGACTTGATCGATGCAAGCTCAGAAGAAGCGGCAAAATCAGCATTGCAATCGCTGCAGGGTCAGTTCTCACAACGTATTCAAACGCTGGTGGAGTCGTTGATTCACCTACGAATTTACGTTGAAGCAGCGATCGATTTCCCTGAAGAAGAAATAGACTTTCTTGCCGATGGAAAAGTATCAGCCGATCTTCAAGCCATCATCGATAACCTAGATGCTGTGCGTAAAGAAGCAAACCAAGGCGCCATCATGCGTGAAGGTATGAAAGTCGTGATTGCAGGTCGTCCTAATGCGGGTAAATCTAGCCTTCTGAATGCTCTGTCAGGCAAAGAGTCTGCAATTGTGACTGATATTGCCGGTACAACACGTGATGTACTGCGTGAACACATTCACATTGATGGTATGCCTCTACACATTATTGATACTGCCGGTCTGCGTGATGCTTCAGATGAGGTTGAGAAAATCGGTATCGAGCGAGCATGGGACGAAATAGCCCAAGCGGACCGTGTGCTCTTCATGGTAGATGGCACCACGACTGACGCCACGGATCCAAAAGACATATGGCCGGATTTCGTTGATCGCCTACCAAACAATATTGGAATGACGGTGATCCGTAACAAAGCGGATCAAACCGGTGAAGAAATGGGGATCTGCCATGTGAATGATCCAACGTTAATTCGTCTTTCGGCAAAAACAGGCGCAGGTGTGGATGCTTTACGCACCCATTTAAAAGAATGTATGGGCTTCTCAGGCAATACGGAAGGCGGCTTTATGGCTCGTCGTCGCCATCTCGATGCATTAGAACGTGCTGCTCAGCACCTACAAATAGGTCAAGAACAGCTTGAAGGCTTCATGGCTGGCGAGATTTTGGCAGAAGAACTGCGTATCACTCAGCAACACTTGAACGAGATTACCGGAGAGTTCAGTTCCGATGATCTCCTTGGACGAATCTTCTCCTCATTCTGTATCGGTAAATAGTAAAACGCGCGGTGTCAGGCATAAGCTTAACACCGCGTTTCTTTTTGTACTGACGAACAACTGCAACTTGTCGTTGGTATGACTTATAAAGGAAGACACATGATCCACATTATTACAGGCAGTACTCTCGGTGGTGCGGAATACGTTGGTGATCACCTAAGTGATCTACTCAATGAGAACGGATTGGAAACAACGATCCACAATCAACCAGAGTTGTCGTCGATCGAGAATCGAGGCACTTGGTTAGTTATCACTTCAACTCACGGTGCAGGTGAATATCCAGACAATATCCAACCTTTCATCAACGCACTGCAAAATACGCCACCAAAAATGGCGGATGTGAAGTTCGCCGTCATCGCAATTGGTGATTCAAGCTACGATACATTCTGTGCAGCAGGTCAGCATGCATATGACCTACTAGAAGATATTGGTGCAACACCTTTAGCAGATTGCTTGAAAATCGACGTGCTTAACCATGATGTACCTGAAGACGCAGCAGAAGCTTGGTTAAACGAGAACCTTGCACGTTTTTCTGCTTAATCCCCCTTTCACAGAGCCGAATTACGGCTCTGTTTTTCCTCTTTGTGAATAACTCCTATCAGCCAACACTGTTCAACCGCTCAAAAAACACCCAAAACATCTGTGGATAAGTAAGGTAAGATCCAGTGACTTTCCTTTAGTTATCCAAATAACAACTTAGATCTTTTTTTAGCCCTGTGTATAACCATCGATTTTGATCTCAGGAAATCCTCGATCAGATCAAATCATGATCACAAGATTTGATCCAAAGAAGATCCATGATCTTGTTGATCATTTTCCAGTTATCCACAGAAACCTGCGATCCTAATAATAGATCCAATAAAAGATCATATATATAGATCTTATATATATAGTCTTAAGGTCTAAAATGTGAAAAGCGAGAAAACGATTCTCTCTCATAGATAAAAAAGGTAAAATACCGCTCTTTTTTATCTGTCCATTAAATCCTTTGAATACCTGAGGTCAGTTCATGCTTTATCACGAAAACTTTGACGTCATTGTTGTTGGTGGCGGACACGCAGGAACGGAAGCCGCGCTCGCATCTGCACGCACAGGACAAAAAACCCTTCTCCTTACCCATAACATCGATACATTAGGCCAGATGTCTTGTAATCCGGCGATTGGTGGTATCGGTAAAGGTCACTTAGTAAAAGAAGTGGATGCTATGGGCGGTCTGATGGCTGAAGCCATTGACCATGCAGGTATTCAATTCCGAACGCTAAATGCTTCCAAAGGTCCAGCGGTACGAGCTACACGAGCTCAAGCAGACCGTGCTCTATACAAAGCATACGTACGCAACGCATTAGAAAATGCGCCAAATCTAACTCTGTTCCAGCAATCGGTCGACGATCTGATTGTGGAGCAAGATCGTGTGGTTGGCGTTGTGACACAAATGGGGCTGAAATTCCACGCGAAAGCTGTGGTATTAACGGTTGGTACTTTCCTTGGTGGTAAGATCCACATTGGTATGGAAAGTTCATCCGGTGGTCGTGCTGGTGATCCACCATCGATAGCATTGGCGGATCGATTGCGTGAACTACCATTCCGAGTTGATCGATTAAAAACAGGTACGCCACCGCGTATTGATGCTCGAAGCGTTGATTTCTCAGTGCTAGAAGCGCAGCATGGTGACAACCCGACGCCTGTATTTTCATTTATGGGGAAACGAGAGCACCATCCACGTCAGATCCCATGTTTTATCACTCACACCAATGAGCAAACTCATGAAGTGATCCGTAATAACCTTGATCGTAGCCCAATGTACGCTGGTGTGATCGAAGGTATCGGTCCACGCTACTGTCCGTCTATCGAAGACAAAGTGATGCGCTTTGCGGATAAAAACAGTCACCAAATCTTTATTGAGCCAGAAGGTTTAACGACGCACGAGTTATACCCTAATGGTATTTCCACCAGTTTGCCGTTTGACGTTCAAGTTCAAATCGTTCGCTCAATGAAAGGGTTTGAAAACGCACACATTGTTCGTCCTGGTTATGCGATTGAATACGATTTCTTCGACCCTCGTGATTTGAAGCAAACGTACGAAACCAAATTCATCAATGGTTTGTTCTTCGCGGGGCAAATCAACGGTACAACAGGTTATGAAGAAGCCGCTGCACAGGGTTTAATGGCTGGTCTTAATGCAAGTTTGCACAGTCAAGGCAAAGAAGGCTGGAGCCCTCGTCGTGACCAAGCTTACATGGGTGTCCTAATTGACGATCTGTCGACCATGGGTACCAAAGAACCGTACCGAATGTTCACGTCTCGAGCGGAATACCGTTTGTTGCTACGTGAAGATAACGCCGATTTGCGTTTGACAGAAAAAGCACGTGAACTTGGTTTGATTGATGATGTTCGTTGGGCACGTTTCAACGAAAAAATCGACAACATGGAAACTGAGCGCCAACGCCTAAAGTCGACCTGGATGAATCCAAATTCAATTGGTATCGATGAATTAAACAAGCTGCTGAAAACGCCAATGGCGCGTGAAGCAAGTGGTGAGGATCTTCTTCGTCGCCCAGAGATCTCATACTCACAATTGACCGAGCTCGAAGCTTTTGCTCCGGCGCTGGAAGATCAACAAGCTGCTGAGCAAGTTGAAATTCAGGTTAAGTACGATGGTTACATCAAGCGTCAACAAGAAGAGATCGAAAAATCACTGCGCCATGAGCACACTAAGTTGCCAGCTGATTTGGACTACAAAGACGTGAAAGGTCTTTCCAATGAAGTCGTTGCAAAGCTGACAGAAGCGAAACCAGAAAGCATTGGTATTGCATCTCGCATCTCGGGCATTACCCCTGCGGCGATTTCTATTTTGCTTGTTCACCTGAAGAAGCACGGTTTGCTGAAGAAAGGTGAGGAAGAATAATGAGCGCTTTACGTACCAGATTAGACGAGCTGATCGCACAAACCGATTTAGAAGTGTCTGAAAAGCAACGCGAGCAGTTAGTCGGTTACGTCGAATTGCTCGACAAGTGGAACAAAGCTTACAACTTGACGTCGGTCCGTGATCCGCTTGAGATGTTAGTGAAACATATCCTTGATAGCATCATCGTTAGCACTCACTTACCGGGTGAGCGCTTTATCGATGTTGGCACAGGACCTGGTTTACCTGGCATTCCACTCGCAATCATGAACCCTGAGAAGACGTTCTTCTTGCTCGATAGCCTTGGTAAGCGCATTCGTTTTCTCAAGCAAGTTGTGCACGCACTTGGGTTGAAAAATGTGACATCAATTCAAAGTCGCGTTGAAGAATTCCAGCCAGAAGAAAAATTTGATGGCGTTTTGAGTCGAGCTTTTGCTTCAATGACGGACATGGTGGAATGGTGTCATCATTTGCCTAAACAAGATTCAGGGGTGTTTCTTGCATTGAAAGGACAACACCCTAAAGATGAAATAGATCAGCTTCCTGAATGGTGTAGTGTGACGGAGATCATATCTTTAGCTGTTCCTGAGTTGGAAGGTGATCGTCATCTAGTAATCTTATCGCGCAAGGAAAATTAGCGAGGTAATCGTGGGTAAAATTGTAGCAATCGCCAACCAGAAAGGTGGGGTCGGCAAAACAACAACGTGCATTAACTTAGCAGCTTCGATGGCGGCAACAAAGCGCAAAGTTTTGGTGATCGATCTCGACCCTCAAGGCAATGCTACTATGGCTAGTGGTGTCGACAAGTACATGGTTGACGCGACGGCGTATGATCTTCTGGTTGAAGATACCCCGTTTGATCAAGTGGTTTGCACACAAACCACTGGGAAATACGATCTGATTGCAGCGAACGGTGACGTGACTGCTGCAGAAATCAAATTGATGGAAGTGTTCGCGCGTGAGGTTCGTCTCAAAAACGCCCTTGCGCCAGTTCGCGATAACTATGATTTCATCTTTATTGATTGTCCTCCTTCTCTAAACCTTCTTACAATCAACGCAATGGCCGCAGCCGACTCTGTGCTGGTGCCGATGCAATGTGAATACTTTGCGTTAGAAGGTTTAACTGCTCTTATGGATACAATCAGCAAGTTAGCGGCCGTGGTCAATGAGAACCTCAAAATTGAAGGTTTACTGCGTACCATGTACGACCCACGTAACCGCCTATCTAATGAAGTATCCGATCAACTTAAAAAACACTTTGGTAGTAAAGTTTACCGTACTGTGATCCCACGTAATGTGCGTTTGGCCGAAGCGCCGAGCCACGGTAAACCAGCTATGTACTATGACAAGTACTCAGCTGGCGCCAAAGCGTATCTTGCTTTAGCGGGCGAAATGCTCCGCCGCGAAGAAATCCCAGTTTAACTCTAACCTAAGGAATTCCTCCTATGTCTAAGCGTGGTCTAGGAAAAGGACTGGATGCGTTGTTGTCGACCAGTTCGTTAGCTCGTGAAAAACAGCACATTGCATCGCAAAGCCAAGCGTTGTCGGCTGATGGCGAGTTGACTGATTTGGCTATTGGTCAATTGCAGCCGGGTGTTTACCAACCGCGTAAAGATATGGCTCCAGAAGCGCTAGAAGAACTAGCCGCTTCGATTCAATCGCAAGGCATTATTCAGCCAATCGTGGTTCGCCAAGTGGCAAGCGGTCAGTTTGAAATCATCGCTGGTGAGCGTCGTTGGCGTGCGGCAAAGCAAGCCGGTCTAAAACGTGTACCTTGTTTGGTGAAAAAGGTCGAAGACCGTGCTGCGATAGCGATGGCGTTGATTGAAAACATTCAGCGCGAAGATTTGAACGTGATTGAAGAAGCGCAAGCGCTTGAACGTCTACAAGATGAATTCACGCTGACACATCAGCAAGTGGCCGATGTGATCGGAAAATCAAGAACGACCGTGAGTAACCTATTACGTCTAAATCAGTTGGAAATTGATGTAAAAGGTCTGGTTGCAGATAAAAAATTGGAAATGGGTCATGCTCGAGCTCTGTTAGCGTTAGAAGGCGAACAGCAGGTCGAAGTGGCGCAACAAGTGGCTAAGAAGCAAATGACTGTTCGCCAAACCGAACAGTTAGTAAAAAAGTGCTTAGCCCCACAGAATGAGCAAAAAGCTCAACAAGAAGATACCGAAGCAGAGCAAATGTCGCATAAATTGAGTCAACTGCTTGATGCTAAAGTTTCTTTGGTTCGTTCTGCAAACGGCAAAGCGAAAGTGACGATAAGTCTTGATGAGCCTCACAAATTGGATCAACTGATTGCCAAGCTAGAGGCCTAGATGAGATAATTGATTTAGGTCAATTAATCAAAATAATCGAATTTTGTGTGAAAGTTGTCGGATTGTAAACAAAACTGTAAGTTTTTGATGCAATATAATTGCATTCAATTGTTCTCACCGTATAATTTTCGCCAATTTCCCTGCACAGAGAGTTTAGTGCAAAGTGGATATTACTAGAGGTACGAATACATGGTAGCTGCGTTAGCTAGACCAGGACGAGAGCTCGCAAAGCAATTGTTAATGATCCAGTCTGGCGCGGTTATTTTTGTGGCTGCAGGAATGGCGATAGCCGTGAATCCTGAATGGGGAATTTCAGCGCTGGTTGGTGGGGGCATTTTTGTTGTTGCCAATGCTGTCTTTGCGTTATGTGCTTTTATGTTTAGTGGGGCTCGCGCTGCCAAGCGTATCGCGGCTTCTTTCTATACAGGCGAAGTTCTGAAAATCCTCATCACGGTTGTGTTGTTCTACGTAGCCTACATGTATATGCAGGTGGAACTTGTTCCCCTCAAACTAACCTATTTGCTGGTACTAGGTATTAATATCTGTGCACCAGTGCTATTCATTAACAACAAAAAATAGGATGAGTTATGGCTGCGCCAGGTGAAGCGCTAACATCGTCCGGTTACATTGCCCACCACCTTACTAACCTATCTCTTTACAAGTTAGGTCTAGTAGCGGAGGAGACAAGTTTCTGGAACGTACATATCGATAGCCTGTTTTTTTCTTGGTTTACTGGTTTAATCTTCCTCGGAATTTTTTACAAAGTAGCGAAGAGAACAACAGCGGGTGTACCGGGTAAGCTTCAGTGTGCTGTAGAAATGATCGTTGAATTTGTCGCGGAAAACGTCAAAGACACGTTCCATGGACGCAACCCACTGATCGCGCCTTTAGCACTGACTATCTTTTGTTGGGTATTTTTGATGAACGTGATGGACTTAGTTCCTATCGACTTCTTACCGTACCCAGCAGAGCATTGGCTAGGTATCCCTTATCTTAAGGTTGTACCGTCTGCTGATGTGAATATCACCATGGCTATGGCTCTAGGCGTTTTCGCATTGATGATCTACTACAGCATCAAAGTGAAAGGTCTAGGTGGATTCGCAAAAGAACTTGCACTACATCCATTCAATCACCCACTGATGATTCCGTTTAACCTACTGATTGAAGTGGTATCGCTACTAGCGAAGCCTCTATCACTTGGTATGCGTCTATTCGGTAACATGTTCGCGGGTGAGGTTGTATTCATTCTTTGTGCGGCAATGCTACCATGGTACTTGCAATGGATGGGTTCACTACCGTGGGCAATCTTCCATATCTTGGTTATTACGATTCAAGCCTTCGTATTCATGATGTTGACAATTGTTTACCTGTCAATGGCACACGAAGATTCTGATCATTAATTTTTTAAGCTTTTTATTTGGGCACTAAGCCAACAACTATAAATTGGAGATAGTAATGGAAACTTTACTGAGCTTTTCTGCAATCGCCGTAGGTATTATCGTCGGTCTTGCTTCTCTTGGTACAGCGATTGGTTTCGCACTACTAGGTGGTAAATTCCTAGAAGGTGCAGCACGTCAACCAGAAATGGCTCCTATGCTACAAGTTAAGATGTTCATCATCGCAGGTCTACTTGATGCGGTTCCAATGATCGGTATCGTAATCGCGCTACTATTCACATTCGCAAACCCATTCGTTGGTCAACTAGGTTAATCACCTTTAACTCGGGACGAGCTCAGGCTTGTCACTGATTAACACTAAGTCCAAATAGAGGGGTAGCTGTTGTGAACATAAACGCAACTCTGCTAGGTCAAGCAATCTCGTTCGCACTATTTGTGTGGTTCTGCATGAAGTATGTATGGCCACCATTGATGCAAGCGATCGAAGAGCGTCAGAAGAAAATTGCTGATGGTCTTCAAGCAGCGGAACGTGCTGCAAAAGACTTGGATCTAGCACAAGCCAACGCTTCTGATCAGATGAAAGAAGCGAAGCGCACAGCAACTGAGATCATCGACCAAGCGAACAAGCGTAAGTCTCAAATTATTGATGAAGCTCGCGAGGAAGCTCAGGCAGAACGCCAGAAAATCCTAGCGCAAGCGGAAGCAGAACTTGAAGCTGAACGTAATCGTGCACGCGATGAGCTGCGCAAACAAGTTGCTACTCTGGCTGTAGCTGGTGCTGAGAAAATCCTTGAGCGTACTATCGATAAAGACGCTCAGAAAGATATTCTCGACAACATTACTGCAAAACTTTAAGTCTGGGGGCGCATATGTCTGATTTGACTACAATCGCACGCCCCTATGCTAAAGCAGCCTTCGACTTTGCTGTAGACAAAGATCAGCTAGACCAATGGGGTCAAATGCTATCTTTTGCTGCTGAAGTTGCCAAAAACGAACAAATGAATGAACTTCTAACAGGTTCAGTTTCTGCTGATAAAATGGCAGAGATCTTTGTTGCAGTTTGTGGCGAACAAGTTGATGCGCACGGTCAAAACCTGATTAAGGTAATGGCTGAGAATGGTCGTCTGACGGCCCTTCCTGATGTTTGTGAACAATTCTTCCTATTGAAGAAAGAGCATGAGAAAGAAATCGATGTTGAAGTAATTTCAGCAAGCGAACTTTCTGATGAACAACTTGCAAACATTGGCAGCAAACTTGAAGTGCGTCTTGAACGCAAAGTGAAGCTGAATTGCAGTGTAGATGAGACCCTACTTGGTGGGGTTATTATTCGAGCCGGAGACCTAGTCATCGATGACTCAGCGCGTGGTCGTTTGAACCGCCTGAGCGATGCATTGCAGTCTTAATGGGGATTGGAGCATGCAACTTAATTCCACGGAAATTAGCGATCTGATCAAACAACGTATCGAATCTTTCGAAGTTGTTAGTGAAGCTCGCAACGAGGGTACTATCGTATCGGTAAGCGATGGTATCATCCGCATCCACGGCCTAGCGGACGTGATGCAAGGTGAAATGATTGAATTACCGGGTGGCCGTTATGCACTAGCACTTAACCTTGAGCGTGACTCGGTTGGTGCGGTAGTAATGGGCCCATATGCTGACCTTAAGGAAGGCATGAAAGTTACAGGTACTGGTCGCATTCTTGAAGTGCCAGTTGGTCCAGAACTTCTAGGTCGCGTAGTGAACACACTAGGTGAGCCTATCGATGGTAAAGGTCCAATCGAAGCTAAATTGACTTCGCCTGTAGAAGTAATCGCACCAGGTGTAATCGACCGTAAATCGGTAGACCAACCTGTGCAAACTGGTTACAAATCAGTTGACTCAATGATCCCAATCGGTCGTGGTCAGCGTGAGCTTGTAATCGGTGACCGTCAGACTGGTAAAACAGCAATGGCGATCGACGCGATTATCAACCAGAAAGACTCTGGTATTTTCTCAATCTACGTAGCAATCGGTCAGAAAGCATCGACTATCGCTAACGTAGTTCGCAAACTAGAAGAGCACGGCGCGCTGGCTAACACTATCGTTGTTGTTGCATCTGCTTCTGAATCTGCAGCGCTACAATATCTAGCGCCATACGCAGGTTGTGCGATGGGTGAATACTTCCGCGATCGCGGTGAAGACGCACTGATTGTTTACGATGATTTATCTAAGCAAGCGGTAGCTTACCGTCAGATCTCTCTACTACTAAAACGTCCACCAGGCCGTGAGGCATTCCCAGGTGATGTATTCTACCTACACTCGCGTCTACTAGAGCGTGCAGCTCGTGTAAACGAAGAGTACGTAGAGCGTTTCACTAACGGTGAAGTGAAAGGTAAGACTGGTTCTCTAACTGCTCTTCCTATCATTGAAACTCAAGCAGGTGACGTTTCAGCATTCGTACCGACTAACGTAATCTCGATTACCGATGGTCAGATCTTCCTACAAACTGAGCTATTCAACGCAGGTGTACGTCCAGCGGTTGACCCAGGTATCTCAGTATCTCGTGTAGGTGGTTCAGCTCAGACGAAAATCATCAAGAAGCTATCAGGCGGTATCCGTACTGCACTAGCTCAGTACCGTGAACTAGCGGCATTCGCGCAGTTCTCGTCTGACCTTGATGAAGCGACGAAGAAACAGCTAGACCACGGTCAAAAAGTTACAGAACTAATGAAGCAAAAGCAGTACGCTCCAATGTCTGTATTTGACCAAGCACTAGTAATCTTCGCGGCAGAGCGCGGCTATTTAGCAGATGTTGAACTAAGCAAACTGCTAGATTTCGAAGCGGCTCTACTATCGTACGCTCGCGGTCAATACGCTGAATTCGCAGCTGAGATCGACAAGACGGGTGCATACAACGATGAAGTTGAAGCTCAGTTGAAGAAACTGACTGACGACTTCGTAGCAACCCAAACTTGGTAATTAGGTCGGTGGCAGTTTCTGCCACCAACTAACGGAGAGTAACGATGGCCGGCGCAAAAGAGATACGTAATAAAATCGGTAGTGTTAAAAGCACTCAGAAAATTACGAAAGCGATGGAAATGGTAGCAGCTTCAAAAATGCGTCGTTCTCAAGACGCAATGGAAGCTTCTCGTCCATACGCTGAAACAATGCGTAAAGTGATCGGTCATGTGGCTAACGCAAACCTAGAGTACCGTCATCCGTACCTAGAGGAGCGTGAAGCTAAACGTGTTGGTTACATCATCGTTTCGACAGACCGTGGTCTGTGTGGTGGTTTGAACATTAACGTGTTCAAGAAAGCCGTTACAGACATGCAATCATGGAAAGAGAAAGGTGCTGAAGTTGAACTGGCTGTAATTGGTTCAAAAGCAACAGCTTTCTTTAAACATGGTGGCGCAAAAGTTGCGGCACAGGTTTCTGGTTTGGGTGATAGCCCAAGCCTAGAAGACCTAATCGGTTCTGTTGGCGTAATGCTTAAGAAATACGATGAAGGTGAACTGGATCGTCTATATGTGGTGTTTAACAAGTTTGTGAACACTATGATTCAGCAACCAACGATCGATCAATTGCTACCTTTGCCTAAATCGGACAGCGAAGAGATGCAGCGTGAGCACTCATGGGACTACATCTATGAGCCTGAGCCAAAACCTCTATTAGACACACTTCTAGTGCGTTACGTAGAGTCTCAGGTATACCAAGGTGTGGTTGAGAACCTTGCTTGTGAGCAAGCGGCTCGAATGATTGCGATGAAGGCTGCAACGGATAACGCAACCAACTTGATTGAAGATCTAGAACTTGTGTACAACAAAGCCCGTCAGGCTGCGATCACACAAGAACTGTCGGAAATCGTTGGTGGTGCATCTGCGGTTTAAGCTTAGGTAAAACGAAATAGTTTAGAGGATTAACGATGGCTACAGGTAAGATCGTACAGATCATCGGTGCGGTAGTCGACGTAGAGTTCCCACAGAGCGAAGTACCAAGTGTATATGACGCTCTAAACGTTACAGAATCGAAAGAGCGTCTAGTTCTTGAGGTTCAACAACAGCTAGGCGGTGGCGTAGTTCGTTGTATCGTAATGGGTAGCTCTGATGGTTTACGTCGTGGCGTTGAAGTGGTTAACACTGGCGCTCCAATTTCAGTACCAGTAGGTACTAAAACTCTAGGTCGTATCATGAACGTCCTAGGTGACGCGATTGATGAGCGTGGTGAGATCGGTGCAGAAGAGGTTTACTCTATTCACCGTGAAGCACCAAGCTACGAAGAGCAATCAAACGAAACAGCACTTCTAGAAACTGGTGTTAAAGTAATCGACTTGGTTTGTCCATTCGCTAAGGGTGGTAAAATCGGTCTATTCGGTGGTGCAGGTGTAGGTAAGACCGTTAACATGATGGAGCTTATCAACAACATCGCACTTCAACACTCAGGTCTATCAGTATTTGCTGGTGTTGGTGAACGTACTCGTGAAGGTAACGATTTCTACTTCGAGATGCAGGAAGCGGGCGTTGTAAACGTTGAGAATCCTGAAGAATCTAAAGTAGCGATGGTTTACGGTCAGATGAACGAGCCACCAGGCAACCGTCTACGTGTTGCACTGACTGGTCTAACAATGGCAGAACGTTTCCGTGACGAAGGTCGTGACGTACTTCTGTTCGTTGATAACATCTACCGTTACACGCTTGCAGGTACTGAGGTATCAGCACTTCTAGGTCGTATGCCTTCTGCGGTAGGTTACCAGCCAACTCTTGCAGAAGAGATGGGTGTACTACAGGAGCGTATCACGTCAACTAAGCAAGGTTCTATCACGTCTGTACAGGCGGTATACGTACCTGCGGATGACTTGACTGACCCGTCTCCAGCAACAACGTTCGCGCACTTGGATGCAACGGTTGTACTTAACCGTAACATCGCAGCTATGGGTCTATACCCAGCGATTGACCCACTAGATTCGACTTCTCGTCAGCTAGACCCACTAGTAGTTGGTCAAGAGCACTACGACACAGCTCGTGGCGTTCAGCAGACACTTCAGCGCTACAAAGAGCTGAAAGATATCATCGCGATTCTAGGTATGGACGAGCTATCTGAAGAAGATAAGCAAGTTGTATCTCGTGCACGTAAGATTGAGCGTTTCCTAACTCAGCCTTACCACGTAGCGGAAGTATTTACAGGTGACCCAGGCGTTTACGTACCTCTTAAAGAGACACTACGTGGCTTCAAAGGTCTACTAGCTGGTGAATACGATGACATTCCAGAGCAAGCGTTCATGTACTGCGGTACGATTGACGATGCTATCGAGAATGCGAAGAAGCTATAAGGCTAACTAGGAGGCGATATGGCACCAATAACCTTTCACCTAGACGTAGTAAGCGCTGAGAAACGTATTTTCTCTGGTCGTGTAGAAACGTTTCAGGTGACCGGTAGCGAAGGTGAACTGGGTATTTTCCACGGTCACACTCCGCTGCTGTCCGCTATTAAGCCTGGTATGGTGCGTATTGTGAAACAGCACGGCCACGAAGAGTTCATTTATGTCTCTGGTGGTATGGTCGAAGTTCAGCCTGGTACTGCTACAGTACTGGCTGATACTGCGATTCGTGGTGAAGATCTAGACGCAGCGAAGGCAGAAGAAGCCAAGCGCCGCGCTGAGGAGCAAATCCAGAATCAGCATGGTGACATGGACTTCGCACAAGCGGCCAGTGAACTGGCTAAAGCCATTGCTCAGCTACGAGTTATCGAGCTGACCAAAAAGCGTCGCTAAGCTCAATTAGCAACGTTGCATGAAAAAAGGCGGCCATTTGGTCGCCTTTTTGATTAATTTTAGTTGGAAATTTACATCCCACCATTAACTATTCCTTTCAAGCTGTTTAAAATAACGCCCAATTAAAATAGAACGTCAATAGGTTATTAATGAAATTCAGTGCTGTGATTCTTGCTGCGGGTAAAGGTACCCGTATGTATTCGAACATGCCTAAAGTGCTACACACTTTGGCAGGGAAGCCGATGGCAAAACATGTTATCGATACATGTACAGGTCTTGGCGCACAAAACATCCACCTAGTATATGGTCACGGTGGTGATCAAATGCAACAAACGCTAGCAAAAGAGCCGGTTAATTGGGTACTGCAAGCGGAGCAACTAGGTACAGGTCACGCGGTTGATCAAGCGTCTCCGAAGTTTGAAGACGATGAAAAAGTACTGGTGCTTTACGGTGATGTTCCACTGATTTCAGCTGAAACGATTGAAAACCTATTAGATGCACAACCAACAGGCGGTATTGCACTACTAACAGTGATGCTAGACAACCCAATGGGCTACGGTCGTATCATTCGCAAAAATGGTCCAGTAGTGGCGATCGTCGAGCAAAAAGACGCAACAGAAGAGCAGAAGCTCATCAAAGAATGTAATACTGGTGTGCTGGTGGCGACAGGTGGTGACCTGAAACGCTGGCTTGCTGGTCTAAATAATGAAAACGCACAAGGCGAATACTACTTAACAGACGTTATCGCGGCAGCGCACGATGAAGGTCGCGCGGTTGAGGCGGTGCACCCAGTAAACGCGATTGAAGTAGAAGGCGTTAACGACCGTGCTCAACTGGCTCGTCTTGAGCGTGCATTCCAATCAATGCAAGCACAGAAGCTATTAGAGCAAGGCGTAATGCTGCGTGATCCAGCACGTTTCGACCTACGCGGTGAACTGCAATGCGGTATGGATTGTGAAATCGATGCAAACGTGATCATCGAAGGTAAAGTATCACTGGGTGATAACGTCGTAATCGGTGCTGGTTGCGTACTGAAAGACTGTGAAATCGATGATAACACGGTGGTTCGTCCTTACAGTGTGATTGAAGGTGCAACAGTTGGTGAAGAATGTACAGTTGGTCCATTCACACGCCTACGCCCTGGCGCAGAAATGCGTAACGATTCTCACGTAGGTAACTTCGTAGAAGTGAAAAACGCACGTATCGGCGAAGGCTCTAAAGCGAACCATCTGACTTACCTAGGTGATGCTGAGATCGGTCAACGTACTAACATCGGTGCAGGTACCATCACTTGTAACTACGATGGTGCGAACAAGTTTAAGACCATCATTGGTAACGACGTCTTCGTTGGCTCAGATAGCCAGCTTGTTGCGCCAGTGACGATTGCTGATGGTGCAACGATTGGTGCTGGTACGACATTAACCAAAGACGTTGCAGAAGGTGAGCTTGTGATTACTCGTGCGAAAGAGCGCAAAATTACCGGTTGGCAACGCCCGGTAAAACAAAAGTAAGCCTCAGCTGCTTTCTTTAACCGAAATAAACCAAAGCCGCTCATCTGAGCGGCTTTGTTGTATCTAGTGTTGTGAAAGGGAGAGTTTAGTGACTCGGAATCGCTATGCGTTTTTCTAGCCAGCGAACCGCTTGAGAGACCAAAAGAATCAGCACCAAATACTCTAAGACGAGAAATGTATAGATCTCTAATGGTAAGTACTCATTCACGACCAATTCATTAGCACGCCTTGTTAAGTCGCTTAGACCGATTACGCTGACTAACGAACTCATCTTAAGGATATAAACGAATTGATTCCCCAGCGGCGGTAAGATTTGGCGAAATGCTTGTGGAAGGATCACTAAGCGCATTTTTTGCCAGTAGTTTAACCCTAATGACTCCGCTGCCTCGTGTTGTCCGCGACTGATGGCTTGGATTCCCCCTCTAAATACTTCCGCCATAAAGGCACTTTCTGCGATAGTTAGCGCAATGACACCTGCCCAAAAGTGGTTTAAGGATACATCGAGTAACGTTGGCATTCCGTAATACACCCACAGCAACAATACCAAAACGGGAATAGAACGGATCACTTCCACATAAACGCGGTTGATCCACTTGAGCACTGGGGAGTCAGAAAGGGCGGGAAGAGCAATGATCAATCCGATGGTCATTGCAAACAGCATGCTGAGTAGTGACACTTGGATCGTGTCATTAAAACCGGCGACCAAAAACTTGATGTTTGTCAGCCCTTGCTCGGTTGATGGGTCAAGCACATACCAGCCCCACTGATAATCGGAACAACCGGTGAGAAACAGCAGCGAAACTAAGCATAGATGTCGATAGTTCACATTTACTCCCTGAACTGACTAAAAAACTTCCTTTGTTGCTGCTATGTTATCAATGAAGCCGTACTAATGGTTAATAATTAAAGGGAATATCTCCTACCGTCATTCTTTTAAGGGAATAGAAAATGAAAAAAACTTTGCTTGCGCTAGGAATGTGTTTGCTTGCGATAACTCAAGTCGCTCATGCAGAAAGTCGTCTACAAGAGATCTTAGATAAAGGTGTGTTGCGTGTCGGGACGACAGGGGATTGGAATCCGATGACGATGAAAGATCCAGCGACCAATAGCTATCGTGGTTTTGATATTGACGTCACCTCTGAGCTTGCCAAAGATCTTGGTGTTAAGGTGGAATACGTCGCGACCGATTGGAAAACGCTAGTCAATGGCATTACTGCCAACAAATACGATATTACGGGTAGTGCATCATTGAATATGTCACGAGCGAAAGTTGCGGGTTATAGCCAACCGTATTTCTACCTTGCGTTTGTTCCTGTTGTACAAAAGAAAGACTTAGCGAAGTTCTCTGATTGGGCTGACTTTGACAAACCTGATGTAAAAGTGGCGGCTACGCTGGGGACAGTACAAGAAAAGATGGTCAAAGATTTCTTTCCATCTGCACAACATATTGTGATTGAAGCGCCTGCGCGTGATTTCCAAGAATTATTAGCTCGCCGCGCTGATGTATCGGTAACATCCAATGTAGAAGCGGCAACGTTGGTGACCAAGTTTAAGCAACTGGCGATAGTGCCGGTGAAGGAGCCTCGTAAGCCTACCCCTATTGCGATGCTGCTACCTCAAGATGATCAAGTATGGATTAATTACATCAATCATTGGGTTGAGTTAAAGAAAACCCAAGGCTTCTTTGAGCAAACCGCTGAAAAGTGGGGACTGAAGAGCATGTAAGTTCGTTGCTTATTGTTACTAATACAGAATAAAAGAGCCGCTCAGCAGCGGCTCTTTGTTTTAAGATAACTTTGAATTGAATCTAAAGCTCGTCTTCACTCACTACGCGAGCATTGTCTGGAGTTGTGAAGTGTTTAGACAATTCACGGTTAGACAAGATGTAACCCATCCACAGACCACCCATACAGATGATGATTGCAACACCCGTTACCATCTGAGCTTGGCTTGCCATCGCTGCTACTAGCGCGCTTGATAGGCTGCTCACGGTAATTTGCAGGCTGTTTTGCAAACCAGCTGCGGTTGCAGGGCTTTGCTTCGCACTTGCCAATGCACGGTTTACTACGATTGGGTACAGCGCACCATTCGCTACCGCAATCAGGCAGAAAGGCGCTAGGATTGGCCAGATGGAGGTCAATTCCCACTGCGAAGCTACGAAGATAAGCAACGCGGCAACACTGAATAAACCGATCAACTGACGCAGAATTTTTTCATCACCAAATTTGCGAACACCAACTTTACCTAGGTAACCACCCACCATGAAAGCAATGGTTTGTGGGATAAAGCTCAAACCGATGTCTTTTGCTTCGTAGCCGAGTTGAGACATGATTTCTGGCATACCCGTTAGGTAAGCGAAGAAAGCTGCAGATGCCGTTGCAAACATAAACACGTTGCCTAGGTAAGTTTTAGATCCTAGAAGTGCTTTGATGTCAGACGACATGCTGGTTTGTTTTGTTTCTGCCTTGTCTTTTTTTTGCGCCATTGTCGCAACGACAAGCAGTACGCCCATCAGTGTCAACGCTACAAAAATGCTGTGCCAACCGAAACTATCTGCGAGCAGTACACCTAATTGAGGTGCTAATGCTGGAGACAGAGCCACCAGCGGCATGATGGTCGCAAAAATCTGTTGGCTACTGCTAGAGTGACGTTTGATCACCATCGCTTGCCAAATAACAGCTGGGGCACAGACACCAATTGCTTGAACAAAGCGCAGTGCTAATAGTTGCCACACTTGCTCACTGAATGCGAGACCGAAGGAAGCAACAGTAAACAGCACTAAACCAGCTGCCAGTGTATTACGGTGTCCAAATTTGTCTGAAGCCAAGCCCCACATCAATTGACCAAAAGCCATACCAACAAGAAATACGGTCAGTGAAAGTGCGATTTGTTCTGGACCTGTTGCAAAGTCGATTTCCATCGCTTTGAACGCAGGTAGGTACATATCGGTCGCAATAAAGCCAAGCATAGACAAGGCTGCAAGGTAAACGAGTTGTAGTTTTGATATTTTCATGATTCAACCAATCAAATTATTTAATCATTTTTTAGTCAATATCAGTTGGCGCCAACCCTGATTTATTTACCTCGCCATTCTATTTTTCGATTTTAAGAAAATAAAACGCTAAAATTATTGGTTATCAATCAAAAATTTTGAAAGGTCGAAATCATGTTCTCCAAGTCTTCACTGGAAATGCTCGATACCGTTGCTCGATTGGGCAGTTTTACTGCGGCTGCTGAAGTGCTGCATAAAGTCCCTTCTGCGATCAGCTACGGTGTTCGTCAAGTAGAGCAAGATCTCGATGTAGTGTTGTTCCGTCGATTACCGAGAAAAGTGGAACTGACACCAGCTGGAGAGTTGTTCATTGAAGAAGCGCGTTTAATGCTACGACAAATGGCTGAAGTGAAAGCACAAACTCGCCGCGCGGCACATGGTTGGCAGTCAACATTGAAGCTCACACTGGATAACGTGGTTAAACTCGATAAGCTTAAGCCTTTGGTTGAAGATTTTTATCGTGAGTTTGAATTTGCTGAGCTGCAAATCAACATGGAAGTGTTTAACGGCTCATGGGAAGCGATTGCCCAAGGGCGTGCTGATATTGTCGTCGGTGCAACGTCAGCGATTCCAGTTGGGGGTGATTTTGAAGTAAAAGACATGGGGGTATTGGATTGGGCATTTGTTATGTCACCTGCGCACCCTTGTGTTCGCCAGCAAGTCCTGACAGAAGAGTTTGTGAGTCAATTTCCGGCGATCTGTCTCGATGATACCTCGAACGTGCTGCCAAAACGTCATACTGGTCATTATCCGAAACAGCGTCGTCTGCTGTTACCTAATTGGTATAGCGCGATCGAATGTCTGAAGAATGGAGTAGGAGTCGGTTACATGCCGCGCCATATTGCTATGCCACTGATCCACGATGGTGTGCTGGTGGAAAAAGTCCTGGAGGATGATAAACCGTTGAGCCAATGTTGTTTGGTGTGGCGTAAAGATGACAATCACAAGTTGATTCAATGGATGGTGGATTACTTAGGTACACCAAATAAACTGCATCAGGATTGGCTGCAGTACTAACAAAAAGCCACTTTCAAGGAAAGTGGCTTTGGCGGGTCTAAGACAAGAAAAACTTGTAAGACGGGTTATCTGTTTCGTCTTTGCATTGATAGCCAAGTTCGCGCAAATGCGCAGAAAACTGAGCTAAATCGCTTTCATCTAACTCGAAACCACATAAAACGCGTCCGTAGTCAGCGCCGTGGTTACGGTAGTTGAACAAGCTGATATTCCAATGGGTACCGAGTGTACTCAAGAACTTCAGTAGCGCTCCCGGATATTCTGGAAACTCAAAGCTGTAGAGGCGTTCTTTGAGTGGCTTAGATGGCTTACCACCAATCATGTAGCGTACGTGCAGTTTCGCCATTTCATCATCAGAGAGGTCAACCACAGGGTAACCACCATCACGCAAGTCATGGATGATGTTTTCTAGTTCTTCCTGACCGCCTTGCAAACGCACACCGACAAAGATATTCGCCAGTGCGTCATCGTTGTAACGATAGTTAAACTCCGTTACGGCACGACCGCCAATGAGGTTACAGAACTCAAAGAAGGCACCTTGACGCTCAGGAATGGTGACCGCAAGCAGACCTTCACGTTTCTCACCAAGCTCGCAGCGTTCAGAAACATAACGCAAACCATGGAAGTTGGTGTTGGCGCCTGACAGTACGGTGCCTAGATTTTTGCCTTCGAGTTTGTTTTGCTCAGCAAACTTCTTTAAGCCCGCTAGAGCAAGTGCGCCGGAAGGTTCTGCGATAGCACGAGTATCTTCAAAGATGTCTTTCACAGCAGCGCAGATTTCATCACTGGAGACTGCGATATGCCCATCAATGTACTTTTGGCACAGACGAAACGTCTCTTCACCAATGCGCTTTACTGCGACGCCATCGGCAAACATGCTGACTTGGTCTAGTACGACTGGCTCACCAGCATCCAAAGCTGCTTTTAAGCATGAAGAGTCTTCTGGCTCGACCGCAATTACTTTGATTTCTGGCATCAACTGCTTCACAAGCACCGCTACGCCTGCGGCTAAACCGCCACCACCAACAGGTACGAAGATGTAATCCAGGTGACCATTTTGCTGCAGCATTTCCATGCCGATAGTACCTTGACCTGCAATCACCAGTGGATGATCGAATGGTGGGACAAAGGTATAACCGTTTAACTCGGATAGGCGCTCAGCTTCCGCTTTTGCTTCATCAAAATTACTGCCATGCAGCACCACGTTGCCACCAAACCCGCGTACCGCATCGACTTTGATATCTGGTGTGGTTTTTGGCATCACAATGGTGGTTTTTATGCCTAGCTTTGTACCCGAAAGCGCCATGCCTTGGGCGTGATTACCTGCGGATGCAGCAATGACACCAGCGGCTTTCTGTGCTTCAGACAGGCTTGCCACCATGTTGTAAGCACCGCGCAGTTTGAACGAGTGCACGGGCTGGCGATCTTCGCGCTTGATTTGCACATTGTTACCAATGCGTGCAGCAAGGCGAGGCATTTCTTGCAATGGGGTGACTGTCGCGACTTCATACACAGGAGCTCGCAAGATCTGGCGCAGATAATCTGCACCAGATTGGTTTTCCTGTTTTAAGGGAAAGGGTTGACTCATAAAGCTAGCCCTCGAGCTTAGATTTGTCTCGTACTGCACCTTTGTCAGCACTGGTCGCCATACTTGCGTAAGCTTTAAGTGCAAATGAAACTTCACGTTGGCGGTCAACAGGTTTCCAGCCTAGTTCGTCTTGTTTTGCACGTCGCTCAGCAAGCTCTTGTTCAGATACTTGGAGTGAAATTGAACGATTTGGAATATCAATTGCGATCATATCGCCTTCTTTTACCAGACCAATCGCACCACCATTTGCCGCTTCAGGAGAGGCGTGACCAATAGACAGACCTGATGTGCCTCCAGAGAAGCGACCGTCAGTCAGAAGTGCACACTCTTTACCGAGTCCCATCGATTTCAAGTAAGTGGTTGGGTACAGCATTTCTTGCATGCCCGGACCACCTTTAGGACCTTCGTAGCGGATAATTACCACGTCGCCCGCTTTAACTTTTCCGCCTAAGATGCCTTCAACGGCGTCTTCTTGGCTCTCGAAAACCACGGCAGGACCAGTGAACTTAAGAATGCTTTCATCAACGCCAGCGGTCTTAACGATACAGCCATCAAGTGCGATATTGCCAGATAGAACAGCTAGACCACCTTCTTGGCTGAAAGCATTGTCTTTGGCACGAATACAACCTTCAGCGCGGTCATCATCAAGTCGATCCCAGCGACAATCTTGTGAGAATGCTTGTGTAGTACGAATACCTGCAGGACCTGCGCGGTAGAACTTGAGTACTTCTTCGTCTTCAGTTTGGATGATGTCGTATTTTGCGAGCTGCTCTTTCATGGAAAGACCAAGTACGGTGCGCGCATCATTGTGCAGTAGACCGGCACGGTCAAGCTCACCAAGGATAGCCATTACACCACCAGCGCGGTGCACGTCTTCCATGTGATATTTCTGAGTGGACGGTGCGACTTTACACAGGTGCGGTACTTGGCGAGACAGGCGATCGATATCTTCCATATCAAAATCGACTTCGCCTTCTTGCGCTGCTGCCAATAAGTGCAAAATCGTATTAGTTGAGCCACCCATAGCGATGTCCAGTGCCATAGCATTTTCAAAGGCATCAAAGGTTGCGATGTTGCGTGGCAATGCGGATTCGTCATCTTGCTCGTAGTAACGACGAGTCAGTTCAACAATACGTCGACCCGCGTTAAGGAATAGCTGTTCACGGTCTGCGTGAGTCGCCAACATAGAACCGTTGCCTGGCTGAGAAAGACCGAGTGCTTCAGTTAAACAGTTCATCGAGTTTGCGGTAAACATGCCTGAACACGATCCACACGTTGGGCATGCACTGCGCTCGATCTGTTCGCTTTGCTCATCAGAAACTTTTGGATCTGCGCCCTGGATCATTGCATCAACAAGGTCTAGCTTGATGATCTGATCGGAAAGCTTGGTTTTACCCGCTTCCATTGGACCACCAGAAACAAAGATAACAGGAATGTTGAGACGCATTGATGCCATCAACATTCCCGGAGTGATTTTGTCACAGTTAGAGATACACACCATAGCATCGGCACAGTGTGCGTTTACCATGTACTCAACGGAGTCTGCGATCAGTTCGCGTGAAGGCAATGAGTACAGCATGCCACCGTGACCCATTGCGATACCATCATCAACGGCGATGGTGTTGAATTCTTTTGCGATACCGCCAGCTTTTTCGATTTCGCGTGCTACAAGCTGACCCATATCTTTCAGGTGTACGTGACCCGGAACAAACTGAGTAAATGAGTTTACTACTGCGATGATTGGTTTACCGAAGTCTTCTTCTTTGACGCCAGTGGCACGCCACAATGCACGTGCTCCCGCCATGTTACGACCATGTGTGGTGGTTGCTGATCTATATTTTGGCATTTCCTAATCCTTCTTACTTCTGTTCTGGGTACACATAGTCTAACCAGCCCCACTTATCTTCCGTGGTGCCGTTAAATAGGCCGAAATAGGCCGCTTGTAGTTCTTTGGTGATAGGACCGCGCTTACCGCTGCCTACTTCAATTTTGTCGATGGTTGCAACAGGCACGACTTCAGCGGCTGTGCCTGTCATGAAGACTTCGTCAGCAAGGTAAAGGGCTTCACGAGCAATGTTTGCTTCACGAACTTCATAGCCTTTATCACGCGCAATGGTCATGATTGAATCGCGAGTGATGCCTGGCAGAATAGCGCTGGTTGCTGGTGGTGTTGTGATGACGCCATCTTTGATAACAAAGATGTTTTCACCTGCGCCTTCCGATAAGTAACCATCTACGCTGAGAGCGATGCCTTCATCATAACCGTGACGACGAGCTTCACCGCCGACGAGCAGTGAAGATAGGTAGTTACCACCTGCTTTCGCTGCGGTAGGGATAGTATTTGGTGCTGCACGGTTCCAGCTTGAAATCATCGCATCAACACCTTTCTCTAACGCTTCTTCACCTAGGTAAGACCCCCAAGGGAAAGCCGCAATGATCAGATCCATTTCTGTGCCAACAGGCGGGCAAACACCCAGACCAACATTGCCCACAAAGCCCAATGGACGAATGTAAGCACTGTCGAGTTTGTTCTGGCGAAGGGTTTCACGTGTTGCTTCCATAATTTCTTCCACAGAGTATGGAATCGGGAAGCGGTAAATCTTGGCTGAATCTTTTAGACGTTGCGCATGTTCACGGTGACGGAAGACAATTGGTCCTTTTGGCGTGTTGTAACAGCGTACGCCTTCAAAAACAGAGGTGCCGTAATGCATTGCGTGAGTAAGAACGTGAACGTTCGCTTCAGCCCACGGGAGCATCTCACCATTAAACCAAATGTAATCTGCAGTTTTCGTTGCCATTTATTGCCTTCCTTATGCACTTACGTGTTGTTGTAAGTTGTGATTTGGGAGTTCATCGTTGCGGATCTTAAGTACTTCTACGGTACGAATATCCCACAACTTCTCAATTTGATTGACCAAGAACGAGATAGGTCGATCGCTGTCGACGATGATCTCTACGCTGGCTACTTTGCTTTCATGGTTTTGGGTAGCTGCGACTTGTTTGATCACAAAGCCTCGGTGACGAATCACACGAAGAACGCGCTCTAACAGTACCGGTTTGTCGTCGGCTTTGATGTCGAGTAAATATCTGTCCATGTGATTGCCTCTTAAGTGTTTTCCAACATGTCACTATTTGATGCACCTGGCGGTACAAGTGGCCACACGTTTTCTTCCTCATCGATTAAAACGTGAAGCATGTAAGAAGTCTTACTTTCTAGCATCTCTTTGAGAGCCGGTTCGACTTCTTCTTTCTTGGTGATGGTCTTGCCCGGGATATCGAAGGCTTTTGCAAGCATCACGAAATCTGGGTTGTCATCAAGAATGGTTTCGCTATGACGACCGTCGAAGAATAGCGACTGCCATTGGCGAACCATGCCAAGACGTTGGTTGTTAAGAAGGACTATCTTCACTGGAATCTGACGACGCTTTAGCGTGCCCAACTCCTGCACGTTCATCATAAATGAACCGTCACCTGTAATAAGGATAGACTGATCATCAGGACGTGCGACCGCGGCACCCATTGCGGCTGGCAGACCAAAACCCATGGTGCCAAGACCGGCCGAAGTGATGAAGTTTTGCGGATCGCGTGGTTGGATATGTTGTGCTGCCCACATCTGGTGCTGACCGACGTCGGTCGACACAATTGAGCTATCCGGCATCATGTCAGACAGTTGTTTGAGTAGTAGCGGTGCGTAGATCAACTCGCCTGGGTGGTCGTAACGCCATTTGAATCCGCTACGCAGACTTTCGCTGTGATGCACCCAAGGGGAGATATCTTGAGTCAGTTCTAGTTGAGGAAGAATCTTGCTGATTTCACCGCGAAGTGGTGCATTAGCATGGCGAAGCTTGTGAATTTCGGCTGCATCGATATCGATATGAATCACTTTGGCATGCGGCGCAAAGGTATCGAGTTTGCCCGTCACACGATCATCAAAACGAGCCCCAACCACAATCAAAAGGTCAGATTCTTGAACTACTAGGTTCGCAGCTTTAGTGCCGTGCATACCCAGCATACCTAAATAGTGTGGGTCATGACGTTCAATGGTGCCCAAGCCTTTCAGCGTGCTGACCGCTGGCATTGGGTTTAACCGTAGAAACTCGCGTACTGCATCTGTCGCTTTGGCAATCTGTACACCACCGCCGACGTATAAAACTGGGCGAGTTGAAGCGGCAAGTACTTCTTGTGCGCGCTGGATATCGGCGTCACTTGCTAATGGAGGGGCTGGTGGAACAAAAGGAGGCAGAAGTTCTGTGGGTGCTTGGGCAAGCTGAACGTCTTTGGCGATATCGACAATCACTGGACCTGGTCGACCTGTTTTTGCAACTTCGAACGCTTCGGCAAGTGTTGGAGCAAGGTCTTCAATGTCGGTCACTAGGTAGCTGTGTTTGGTACAAGCTAGGGACATACCAATCACATCCATTTCTTGGAATGCATCGGTACCGATATGAGAGCTAGCAACCTGACCTGTGATGGCTACTAGAGGAACGGAATCGAGAAAGGCATCGGCAAGACCAGTAACAAGGTTGGTGGCTCCTGGTCCGGAAGTTGCCATACAAACCGCAACGTCTTGTGTTGCGCGGGCCATCCCTATGGCGGCCATGGCAGCCCCTTGTTCATGACGACATAAGATGTGTTCCACACCTCCGTCATACAAGGCATCGTAGATCGGCATGATGGCTCCACCCGGATACCCAAACACCGTTTCGATGCCTTGTTGCCTTAAAGCGGCTACGACTAGTTCTGCACCGGTCATCGTAAACCTCCTTTGCTACGTTGTGGCTCGTAGCTATCGCCATGTGTTTTGCACTTCATGTGCACTCCCATTCTTCCCGTTAAGCTGTCTGAGGGTTAGACAGATGACAACTTGTAGTTGTAAAAAAACCCCCGGACTTTTCAGTGCGGGGGTTTTTCGTAATTTGTGGTTATCTTTCGCCCACAATACCCCGCGCGGTGCCAATAATGACCACGATAATCAGGGCTAGCAGTGAGTTGTTGTGAGCGAATAAGTTCATCTGTCTGTCGTTCTTTTTTTCGTTAAAAAGTAGTGTGTAATGTTCTACGAAAATGTTTGCGTCACTAGTGGTAACACACAAATCTGCTGCATGACAAGCAAAAAGTCATTCTTTTTTCACATTAAGTACCATTCTGGACAGGCTATATAACATATCCATATAGAAAACATCTGGTTATATAACGAACAAAAATTTGAGGAAATTATGGGGCTGGCAATCATTCATAGTCGAGCAAGTGTGGGTGTGCAAGCGCCGTCGGTAAGCGTGGAAGTCCACATCAGCAATGGGATGCCGGGGTTTACGCTGGTGGGTCTACCGGAAACCACAGTAAAAGAATCGAAAGATCGTGTCCGAAGTGCGATCGTTAATTCCAACTTTCAGTTTCCAGCAAAACGAATTACGGTCAATTTGGCTCCTGCTGACTTGCCCAAAGAAGGTGGGCGCTTTGATCTGCCGATTGCATTAGGGATTTTGGCTGCTTCAGAACAAATCGCGACAGATAAGCTCAAAAACTACGAATTTGTTGGTGAATTAGCCCTTTCTGGAGGGCTGAGACCTGTAAAAGGCGTGCTACCTGCTGCGTTGGCTGCGAATAAAAAACAGCGTCGTTTAGTGGTGCCTCATGCGAATGGTGATCAAGCGGCATTAGTGGGTAAAGAGCAGCATAAATCAGCCCAATCGTTACTGGAAGTGTGTGCTGAGCTTTGTGGTCAGCATCAATTGAATTTATATCAAACCCCGAAGAAAAAAGAGACCAAAACGCACGGTCGTGATTTACAAGACATCATTGGTCAACAACAAGGTAAACGCGCTTTAGAAATTGCTGCGGCTGGCAATCACAACCTACTTTTTCTTGGTCCTCCAGGTACAGGTAAAACCATGTTGGCATCACGGCTATGTGATTTATTGCCAGAGATGAGCGATGAAGAAGCCATGGAAACCGCTTCTGTGGCGTCGCTGACTCAAAGTGAAATCAATGAACACAATTGGAAGACGCGACCGTTCCGCGCTCCGCACCATTCCAGCTCAATGGCTGCTTTAGTCGGAGGTGGCTCAGTACCAAGACCGGGCGAGATATCTCTAGCCCATAATGGGTTGTTGTTTTTAGATGAGATGCCGGAGTTTGACCGTAAGGTACTCGATTCTTTGCGAGAGCCTTTGGAGTCAGGAGAAATTATTATCTCTAGAGCGCAAGGTAAAACGCGCTTTCCTGCTCGATTCCAATTGGTTGGTGCATTAAACCCCAGTCCGACAGGATATTATGAAGGGAATCAAGCACGGACGAATCCACAAGCTATTTTGCGCTACCTTGGACGTTTATCAGGTCCGCTTCTAGATCGTTTTGACATGTCGCTGGAAATTCCTGCTTTGCCGAAAGGCACATTATCTGAAGGGGGCGATCGAGGGGAACCAACAGCGGCGGTCAAGGAACGAGTAAATCAAGCACGCAATGATATGCTCAATCGCAGCGGTAAGGTTAATGCACTGTTGGGCAGTCGAGAGATTGAAGCGTTTTGCCCGCTACAAAAAAGCGATGCCGAGTTTCTAGAGAACGCTTTGCACCGCTTGGGATTGTCGATTCGCGCGTATCACCGCATCATCAAAGTTGCGCGTACTATCGCTGATCTGGAAGGTTCACCACAAATTGAACGAACTCACCTTGCAGAAGCATTGGGGTATCGAGCGATGGATAGATTACTCAAACAGTTGACGGCGCAGGCAGTATAAATTTAAGCCTGCTTTCGGTTGCGTTTATCTTGGTAGAGTGCTTGGTCTGCATGCTCGATACATTGCTCAAGATTCTCTTGGCACTCCACCAAGCCAAAACTGAATGAGATACCATGTAGATGGATATCATTTTCTACAAATTGGCGAATATTCAACAGGATGTCTTGAGCACTGGATAATGGCATGCAATCAAATAGGACGACAAACTCATCACCACCAACTCGGTAGAGCGTGCCATTCTCTCCCAGTTTTTGCATCATTAAGGTAGCAAAGTCGATCAGTACTTTATCTCCAATAGCATGACCATAAGTGTCGTTAACTTGCTTGAATTTATCCAAATCAAGATAAGCCACAACGCAGCAGTCACAGCCCTTTTGTATGGCTGACATCAACGCTTTTTTATTTAATGCACCTGTTAGGTGATCGTAATGCAGGCTTTGTTTTAACTGGTTTTGTTCTTCGATACGCGCTGTTATATCCCATGCCATCAATACGATATGACGCTCACCATTAACTTCGGTAAGGTAGCGCATAGATTCAAAGTGGTGATTTTGAAAGGTTTCAATATCCACTCGCATCGGGGCTTTGCTGTCGATCAAAGCTTGATCGTTGCGTTTGCATTGAAGTAACAGATCTCGTAGGTCTTCGTTATCACAATCTGTGATCATGTTGTCTAAGCTGATGCCGAGAATGTCTTCTTCGAAGAAAGCACGGTAGCGCTGGTTGAGGGCGACATGTTCACCTGTCTCTTTTCGCACAGCGATAAAACCCGGAAAGTTCTTGGAAAGAACGCTCATTAAGTTTTGTTCGGAAGCGTATTGAGGATCGATGTGCATGTATGGCTCTCGCAAATAATAAATAGGGTGCATATTATCCACAAGAGCGTTCGATTGGCTATTGTTTGAGCAATGAATTGTTTTTATTGTGACGATCAGTCCATTTTATACTCGCAGCAAATGGATCCCATTTACTGCGAGTATCGATCTTAGAAGTTGTAGTTCATACCAACTGAAACTAAATATTCTTTCTCATCGTAGAAAGTGATATTCGAATCGGTATTGCTGTAGCCAGCCAGAGAAATGAACGACCAGTTTTGCCAATCGAATACATTTTCGTATTCGTATGCCGCAAACAGACTTAATGTGTCGTCGCTACGTGTTTTACCAAACGTGTTGCTTGCTGATTGGTAGTCTTTCATTGTGTAGCCAGCGGTTAAGGCAAAGCGGTGACGGTTCATAAATTGGAACCAGCTTAAGTCTAAACCATATGAATCAAATGACTCGGCATCACCAACGGCATCTTGATTAATGTAGGTTAAAGCAGGTTGTAGCATTGATGTGCGACTCAACGGGATACGATAATCGCCTTTTACGTAATATACTTTCGCGTCACGGGCTAAAGTGCGGTCAGTGACTTCATCTTTTTCCACATCTTTGTCTGCGTATGCCAAATCAAGGTTAAAGTTGTCATCTAAGAAGCGTTTGATTTGGAAGCGGTACGCGTTGCCACCTTCGTCAGTGGTTTGTCTTGCAGAACCTGTTTTATATGGGTTGCGCCACGTTTCACCTTTTAAAACGGTAGGAAGGTAAGATACATCTAATATTGTGCCTGATGGCAATTGGTACTGATATCCTAACTGGAACGCTAAAGTACCCACTGCAATATCGGCACGCGTAGTACCAACGTATACTTGCTGGTTGAGTTTGCTACCAAATGTATAAGCGATGTTGCCTAATGGCGCAGCAATAAAGGAGCTATCACTCTCAGCGCTTTGATCGAGAGAGTTGATGGTGCTGCTATTATCGGTATTGAAATGAGATTCTGATGAAACGAAGCCTGCATTGAGCGAAATTTCACCGCTAAAACCTGCTGTTTCAGCAAGTTGAGCCTGAGCTGTACTGACGATAAGAGCCAAAGGCAGTAAGGTTAGCCTTGGATTCATTCGCTTTCTCCTTGTTTGTCGAATGAAGAATGTTAGTTGAGCGTTGGTCCGGTTTTACAGTGAAACAAATCTGACCATTATTACAAATATTCCAATGTGGCAACGGATTCGTATAATTACACGCTGTTTTATTGTTCACGTACACTAGTTACTGATTGGTTACCATGTTGGCATATTTGTTACTCATTTTTAACGCTTCTTTTGTGATTATAAATTCTGCGATTTGTTCCATCGCTATTTGTATCATTGCCATTTTTAAGCTTTTGCTTCCAACAGCAAAGCTCAAAGCCAAGGGTACCGAAGCTGCAAACAAAATGATGTGGGTTTGGGCTACAGTCAATGCAGGCATCCTTGCTTTGTTTAATCGCGTTGAATGGGATGTTCAAGGCGGAGAAAACTTAAAGAAAGATGGTTGGTACCTACTGATCAGTAATCATCTTAGTTGGACTGATATTGTTGTACTGTGCTGCGTATTTAAAGATCGCATCCCTATGCCTAAATTTTTCTTAAAACAACAGTTACTTTACGTGCCTTTTATCGGTATGGCTTGTTGGGCATTAGATATGCCATTTATGCGTCGCTATTCTCGTGAATATCTGCTTCGTAATCCACATAAACGTGGACAAGATTTGCAAACGACGCGCCGCTCTTGCGCCAAGTTTAAACATACACCAACTACAGTAGTGAATTACGTGGAAGGAACGCGTTTTACACAAGAGAAGCAGCGTAAAAGTCGAGCGGGTTATCAATATTTGTTGCAGCCAAAATCAGGTGGTATTGCTTATACGTTAGCGGCAATGGGTGAGCAATTTGAGAACATCATTGATGTGACCTTGGCATATCCAGATAATACGGAGAAGCCATTTAAAGATATTCTTATGGGGCGTATGACCAAGATTGTCGTGCGTGTGAAAGTGCTTCCTGTCGACGAACGTGTATTGGGCGATTATTTTAATGACAAGCCGTATAAACGCCAGTTCCAACAATGGCTTGGTGATGTTTGGCAGGAGAAAGATCAACTGCTGCAAGAAATACACAAATAAAGAAGGGGAGCACAGTGCTCCCCTTTCTTGTTTTTGCACAGATTACTTAAGCGTTAGCAAGTAGTTTACTAGTGCAAAGTACTCGTCCATTGACTTAATGCCTTGCGCTTGAACTAGGTACTTATTGTTAACGATAACTGCAGGAACGCCTGTTAGACCGCTGTTTTCAAATTGCTTGTCCATACGGCGAACCATTGAATCGACTGCGAAACCTTTGAATGCTGCGTCGAATTTTTTCGCGTCCACACCTTCGTCTAGGAAGATTTGACGAATTTCAGCATCGTCACGTGGTGGCTTACGCATGTTGTGGATACGGTTAAACATCACAGGCACCATCTTATCTTCTACTTTTAGAGCAACCATGGTCGCGTATGCTTTGCTCATTGAAGGCCCCATGTTTCCGCCCATGAAGGATACGTGGTTCTTCTGTAGTTTTACGCCTTCAGGTAGCTTTTGTTTCAGCTGCTGAATGATAGGCTCGAATGAATGACAGTGTGGGCAGTAGAAAGAGAAGAACTCAGTCACTACAGGCTTTTTCGATGCCTCTAGATCCAATACTTTGTAATGTTCACCTTCTTTGAATTGCGCTGCATGTGCCGACAGGCTTAGCATCAGCATAGAAAACAGTGCGAACAGCTTTTTCATTTAAATATCTCCATTTTGAATTGTTCGGCCTGACTTACCATTGAGGCATTAAAGACAGTGGTGCTTCTTCTAAGTTGGCAATCTGCTCTTTAAATGCAAGGACCTGACCTTCCCAGTATTTTGGCTCATTGAACCATGGAAAAGCGAGCGGAAATGCCGGGTCATGCCAACGTTTTGCTAGCCATGCCATATAGTGCACCATTCGTAGACCGCGAAGTGGTTCGATTAGTTTCAATTCTGCCGAGTTAAAGTCACAAAACTCCTGATAAGCTTCTAAGACGATATCCAACTGCATTAGTTTATCTTGGCGCTCACCATTGAGTAGCATCCATAAGTCTTGCACTGCTGGACCATTACGTGAGTCATCCAAATCGACAAACATGGGACCATCGCGCCATAAGATGTTGCCCGGATGGCAATCTCCGTGTAGGCGAATGGTATTGAAACCATCCTGCCAGTGGCTTTCAATCGATTTGATTAACATGTCTAAATCGTTGAAGAAGCTGTTCTCTAAATGCATTGGGATCATGTTAGCGTTTTGCAGAATCTTTCTTGGCTGATAAAGATATTCTTGCAAGCCAATCGTTGGGCGATGCTGGAAGGCTTGGCGGCTGCCTACTTTGTGGATGCGCCCTAAAAAACGACCGACACCTTCTAGCTGATCTAAGTTGTCGACTTCATATTGACGACCTCCCACACTCTCAAACAAAGCAAAGCCGTAGCCTTGGTAATGGTGTAGGGTGTGTCCGTTGATGCGCACGGGTGGAGCAACTGGGATTTCGTTGTCGATCAATTCAAGGGTGAAGTCATGTTCTTCTTGAATTTGTTCATTGCTCCAGCGCTCTGGACGGTAGAACTTCACCACATAGCGCTTGCGTTCTTCATCGGTGAACTGGTAAACGCGGTTTTCGTAGCTGTTGAGAGCGAGAAATCCAGATTCCGCTCGAATACCGATGCTCTCTAACGCGTACCACATAAAGTCTGGCGTGAGGGCATCAAAGTTGAAGGTGCCTTGGGACATATAAATAAAAAGGCTCATTGCTGAGCCTTTTTCCATTGGTCATCGAAGTTATAGCTTCTTGATAAATCGGCTTTCCACTTCAATGGTGAATTCGTTGCTCTTATCGGTGAGTATAAACTGAATTGTTGTGATCGCAGAGTTTAGCTTGTCAGGATCTGCGCCAAGGCTCATTGGTAAGTTTAATACTTCTCCTGGTTCAACTTGAATGGTTTGTTTGCCATACCAGCTGACATCACTCAAACCTTCGACGTTCAAGTCGTACTCTTGAACTTGTTGGGTCTTGTTGATCACTTTTAAGGTATAGGTGTTTTCTACTTCGCCTGAGCTGTTAACGCGGAACAATTGGTTACGGTCACGCAGCACGCTCATGCCTGCTGGATCAACCGATGCCACTTGTAGGAAGAACAAGCCAATCATGACTAACAGTACCGCACCATAACCAAGCAGTTTTGGACGCATGACTTTGGTACTCTTACCTGAGAGTCGATGCTCTGTGGTGTAGTTGATCAGACCTTTCTCGTAACCCATGCGCTCCATGGTGTTGTCACATGCATCAATACACGCGCCACAGTTGATACACTCATACTGCAAGCCATCCCGGATATCGATACCAGTCGGACATACCTGAACACACAAATCACAATCGATACAGTCACCTAAACCAAGTTGCTTTGGATCGGCTTTGCGTGAACGAGGACCACGCTTTTCACCACGTTTGGTGTCGTAACCCACGATGAAGGTGTCTTTATCGAACATAGCCGATTGGAAACGCGCATAAGGGCACATGTGAATACACATAATAGAGCGCATCCAGCCAGCGTTACCGTAAGTACAAATAGCAAAAAACATCACCCAAAATACGGGCCAGAAGTTGGCATTAAAGGTGAAAAAGTCGACGACTAATTGCTTCATGGGTACGAAATAGCCAACAAAGGTAAAGCCTGTCGCAAGAGCTATCGCAAACCACGCAATGTGTTTGAGGGTTTTGCGCATGGCTAAATTTGCAGTCAGCTTATTGGAGTCCTGCTTTCGGCGTTTATTTGCACTGCCTTCGAGCTTCTCTTCAAACCAAATATAGATGAAGGTCCACACGGTTTGCGGGCACAAGTAGCCACACCAAACCCGCCCCAAGAAGGTGGTGATAAAGAACAGCCCAAATGCTGCTATTACAAACAGCAGTGCGAGTAGGGTAAGGTCTTGTGGATACAGCGTTGTGCCGAAAAAGTTGAACTGCTGGTTACCGATGTCCAGCAAAATGGCTTGGCGCTCGCCGTAAGGAATCCATGGTACCAATGCAAACAGCAACAATAAAAACCAACCGCCGTAGCGACGGAGTTTCTGAAAGGTGCCTTTACTTTCTCGAACATAGATTCGATTACTTGGGTTGAAACGATCCCCTTTCCCTTTGTGGGTTTTCGGGTTAAAGGTTTTTGGAGTCACATCTTTGATATCAATCTTATCCTGACTCATGCATACATCCTTCTTTAGGCTTTTTATAATGTACGGCGACACTTCTAGTGATGTCGCTCGATGACATTGCTGCTTCGTCCATGCCATGATTCATGGCTGAACATAATTATTTTAGTAAATACTGATGAACGGCGATTATACAATCAATAACAATTCCGTTTCTTTAACGCAGTCAACGTTTAACAACAAAAGTCAGTACAGTTAACCTAATAAATGACTGAACAGTTATAACCACCTTTTTAAACTGTTTGATTTAGTTATAAAAAAAGCGACTCAAATGAGTCGCTTATCAATGCTTGGGTGTTGAGCGGTTTACTTGATGATACCGCGTGCGCGTAGGATTGCTGTCTTGAAATCATCTTCTTGGTCTTTCTTAAGACCTGGGATCATTTCATCTTTGCCGCTGTTGCGCATTTTTAGGTGGTAGATCAACACGTCGTCGGTGAGATCTTCCAGTTTGCCTTCATAGCCAGCTTCATTTGCTAGCTTTAGGATGAACTGCAGCAGGTTCATTTCTTGGTCTTTATGCCACTCAGGCTCTAGAAGCTCAAGCAACTCTTCAATACGATGACACTTCATTTCTTTCTCCACAGAATTTATAGGTGTTATTTGCTACTAAAGGTATCAAATTGCTTGGCGAACACCAAATAGGAAAGGTAGGGGAGTAAAGAAAAAAGCGCGGTGATTGCCGCGCTTTTTAATTAAGCTGCTTTGATAACTTTGTTTGGAACACTTGGCATAACCGCTGTCTTCTCAACCAGAGTCATTGCTGGCGCAACTTGTTTTGCCTTTGGCGCAGTAGTGAAACCACTGCGACGGCGCATTGCACTACGATTAGTATGTGCGAACCTGACTGTTGTTGGGCGCATTTAGATACCTAACTGCCAGGCATATCCATTGCCGATGTAATGGCCTGATTCATTATGAGTTGAGCTTCAACTGCTTGAAGGGTGGCTCTTCTGGCTCTCGCCAATCCAAATAATGCATCAGGAATAACGATATGCATGCATATCATGTATAGGTTAGCACTCCTGCTATAATTGGTCGATAGTTGAGCAGTTGAATTGTATGGATTTTATGGTTTTCTGTGCGAAATCGAGACGAAAATTTGTTTTGATCCCATGATCAGCAGTAGTAGTATGAGATCTCTACGAAGGAGGTGCATATGTCATTTTTGAAGAAGACACTTGCGAGTTTTGGGATCGGCAGTGCTAAGGTCGATTCGATCCTAAACCAAGATGTACTGTATCCCGGTCAGAGCGTTGATGTTTCTATCCACGTGTATGGCGGAGCGACTGAACAAGCGATCGACAACATCGATCTGAAGCTTTGTTGCCGTTACATTGCAGAAGCGCCTGATGATCGCGGAGCTCGCGAAGGACACAGCATGCGTCGGGTACCGCAAACGCATGTGCTTGCTAACTGGAACCTCCCATACGCATTTACTATCCATCCCGGCGAAGACCGTACTTTTGAGGTTAAACTCGATGTGCCTTGGAATACGCCTGTGACCATTGGTGATGCCAAAGTTTGGCTAGAGACCGGCCTAGACGTTGCGATGGCGCTCGACCCTACCGACAAAGACATTCTTACTGTTAGACCTGACCCACTTATGGATGCCATTTTGTCTGCTTTTGAATCGCAAGGTTTGCGTATCCGCCAAGTCGAGTGTGAAGAAGTGAAAGGCTTTGATTTGCCATTCGTGCAAGAGTTTGAAATGGTGCCAACCGATGGACCATATCATGGCGTATGGCGTGAATTAGAGTTTGTTGCTCATCGCGACGAGCAGGCTCTTAAACTTTGGTTTGAAGTTGACCGTACACGAAGTGGGGCGAGTGGCATGTTGGCGAGCCTACTAGGCAGCGGCAAACTTAAACGAGAACTGAGCATTCCAGTTAGCACCCAATTAGAAGATGTAGGTCCGCTGGTACTGAATTACCTTGAGCAAACCACTGCTGCCCACGAGTCATAATTTAAGCTTACACGTGTAAGCTTAATGTGCCATACTAGAGTGAATATTCGAAACTCTAGTATAGGCGCGTTCATGTCCTCACCACAGAAAGCACAATACAGTCAGGGCGAAGAGCTAGCCAACTCGATCACTCATGGTATTGGGATGATTTTTGGCATCGTTGGTTTGGTGTTGCTTTTAATCAAGGCGATCGACCACCAAGCGGATACGTTGACCATTACCAGCATGGCAATATACGGCTCTAGTATGATTGTCCTGTTTCTGGCATCCACGCTCTACCACGCCATTCCATATCCCAAAGCTAAACGTTGGCTGAAAACCTTCGATCACTGCGCCATCTATCTTTTGATTGCAGGCAGCTACACGCCGTTTTTATTGGTGAGTCTGCGTACTCCATTAGCGATTGGGCTGATGATTGTGATTTGGACCATTGCGCTGATTGGTATCATCATGAAGGTTGCATTTGTATATCGATTCAAGAAGCTGTCTTTGATGACGTATCTGGTGATGGGGTGGTTGTCGCTGATTGTGATTTATCAGTTGGCGATTAATTTAGATATTGGTGGCTTGACACTATTAGCGGCGGGTGGATTGGTGTATTCAATTGGGGTGATTTTCTACGTAGCGAAACGAATCCCATTTAATCACGCAATTTGGCACGGCTTTGTTTTGGCGGGGTGTGTATGCCATTTCTTCGCTATTTACTACTTTGTCGAGCCTATCTAGTTGATAGAAATAGACTCGACTAAGCATATTTTATTGTATTAGCGGGTCTTTACTTCTAATACTTCTGCCGAGAACTGGTATTGCTGCGACTGCGGTACTGCCAGCTTGATTGCTTTACCTTGCTCAGCTTGTTGCGGACGTAGGTAAGTGTCTGCCATACGTTTTATGGATTGCCAAACTGTGAAGCTTTCTTTCGCCAACGGTTTACCAGACATATCGAATACCTGTACTTCCACTTCAACCTGAATCACCGATTGTGAGCTTTGATTGGTTACTGAGGTCGGTAGGATCAGTTCACCGTCTTCATAACGCGCTGAACCAATCAACACATCCACACCAGAGTTGGACAGCTGCATTGTCGGCTTCTTCGCATTCACGACTATGGTTGTGCCCACTTTTTTGTTTACGACTGGAATTGTTGCAATCTCAGGTGCTTTAGTGGTTTGCGTGGTGACTGCTTCTACGGCTGTTGTTGATGCAACAACCGCAGCCGCCTCTACCGCCTCAACTTTTTCTAATGTGTTTTCAGACGCTGCTTTCTTCACGACGTACTCCCATGTGAAGTCGTCATTCAATTTTACTTCGCGCCCATCTGCTAGCTTCACGACTTCAGCTGCGTAAACGGATGAAGAGGCGAGTAGGGTCGCCAGAGTGATCCATGTTTTCATTGTTATACCTTTTATTTGAGTCTGTTTAACGGCGCCAAAACGCAGGGAAGAACAGTACAAGAATAGTCAGAATTTCCAAACGCCCCATTAACATACCAAAGCTTAATAACCATTTTGCAGTGTCAGGCAGTGGGGCAAAGTTACCCGTTGGTCCAATGATGTCACCCATCCCCGGTCCCACGTTTGCAACTGCGGTAATCGACCCCGAAATACTGGTGACTGGATCAAGGCCGAGAGCACTTAAACAACCAGCAATGAAGATGATGGTGATGAAAAACATCAAACCAAACGCCACCACAGAGCGAACAATATCATCGTTTACAGGGCGTTGATTGTAGCGCTGAACAAAAACACCTGAAGGGTGAATAAGCTTCATGATTTGCTTGTTGAGTAGTGTCATCGCGATCTGAAAACGGAAGATTTTAATCCCGCCTGAGGTGGAGCCTGAACATGCGCCTGCCATCATCAAGAAAGCAAACAATGTCGATGGCAATGCGCCCCAAGCTGTGAAATCTTCCAGGCCAAAACCCGTAGTGGTGACCACTGAAACAATATTGAACATTGAAACTCGCAGTGCATCCAAAATGGTGTAGCCATCACGAAGTACCAACCAAGCGGCGACCACTAAGCTTGAAAACAAAAATAGGTAAGCAAAGCCGCGAACTTGGGCGTCTTTCATCAAGACATCGATACTGCGCTTACGTAATGCCGCTACGAACAGTAGGAATGGCAAACCACCGAGGAACATAAAGGTGGTCGCAACCCAATGAGCACCGTTGGAGAAATGGTTCATCGAACCATCTGATGTCGAGTAACCGCCGGTGGATAGAGTCGTGAATGCGTGGTTGATTGCTTCAAACAGGTTCATGCCAGTTAACAAGTATCCCACGATACACAAGCCTGTCAGCATCAAATACACCAATACGATGTTCTTCGCGACAGTCTTAGCTCTTGGGCTGCTTTTGTCTGACCAATCGGAGGATTCGGTTTGGAATAGCTTCATACCACCAACGTTAAGCATCGGTAGGATAGCTACTGCCATAACGATAAAGCCAATACCACCCAACCATTGCAAGATAGAACGCCACAGTAAGATGCTTGGCGCCATGTTGTCTAAACCACTAAGTACGGTCGAACCCGTAGTCGTGATACCTGACATGGTTTCGAAGTAGGCGTCGGTAAAGCTGATATGGTTGATAAAGACAAATGGCAGGGCGGCAAACGCACTGGCGATAGTCCATACCAAACTGGTGATGAGAAACATATCACGCACGCTGAGTTTGAATTTGGCGGTTCGACCAATCGTTAAACAGATAAAAGCGGCGAGATGAGTGATCACTACTGCTTGGGCGAAGTCGAGGAACCCGCCCGTACCAGTGAAAAACGCGACCAAAGTCGGCACGTACATAAAAAGGGCTAGTTTGGATAAAACCAGCCCGATAACAAACAGTACGGGACGTAAGTTGACCATAGGAAAATCCTAGAGGAAGAATGGACTCGGCTGGAACAGCGCTTCGACGTCTGGTACGTACTTTTTGTCGACCAGGAACATCACGACGTGGTCATCTTGTTCGATGACAGTACGATCGTGTGCGATAAGAACTTCTTCGCCACGAACGATAGCACCAATGGTGGTTCCTGGTGGGAGTTTGATATCGCCAATCGCGCGACCCACCACTTTGGATGTGGTTTCGTCACCGTGCGCAACGGCTTCGATTGCTTCGGCTGCGCCACGACGTAGTGAAGAAACGTTCACGATGTCAGCACGGCGAACGTGCGTTAGTAGAGCAGAAATCGTCGCTTGCTGTGGTGAGATTGCCACATCAATCACGCCGCCTTGTACAAGGTCGACATAAGCGCCGCGTTGGATTAGCACCATCACTTTCTTTGCGCCCATGCGTTTTGCCAACATCGCTGACATGATGTTGGTCTCATCTTCGTTAGTCAGCGCGATGAACACGTCTACTTGGTCAATGTTTTCTTCAGTCAGCAGTTCTTGATCTGCCGCATCACCACAGAAGACGATGGTATTTTCTAGTTGCTCGGACAGCTTTTCTGCACGCTGATAGTTACGTTCGATCAGCTTCACGCTGTAAGTTTGTTCAAGGCGTTTGGCTAAACTCGCACCGATGTTACCACCGCCAACAATCATGATGCGGCGGTAAGGTTTCTCAAGTCGCTGAAGCTCACTCATTACCGAGCGAATGTGGTTACTTGCTGCAACGAAGAACACCTCATCATCAGCTTCAATGATGGTAGTGCCTTGTGGACGAATAGGACGACCCTGACGGAAAATCGCAGCAACACGAGTATCGATGTGTGGCATGTGCTCACGCAGGGCAGACAGAGCGTTGCCCACAAGCGGACCACCGTAATAGGCTTTAACGGCTACTAGGCTGACTTTCTGCTCGGCAAAGCTTACCACTTGCAGTGCGCCTGGGTATTGGATGAGGCGCTCGATGTAGCTCGTTACCAGCTCTTCTGGTGCGATAAGGTGATCGACAGGAATGGCACCAGACTTAAATAGGGCTTCTTTTTCTGCCAGATACTCTGGAGAACGAATACGTGCAACACGGTTTGGGGTATTGAACAGAGTGAACGCAACTTGACAGGCTGCCATGTTGGTCTCATCGGTGTTGGTTACTGCGACAAGCATATCGGCGTCTTGCGCACCGGCTTCGTGCAGAACATCTGGGTGGCTTGCGTGACCGTTGACCACTCGTAGGTCGTATTTGTCTTGTAACTCACGCAGTCGGTCGCCATTTTTGTCGACGATGGTGATGTCGTTGTTCTCACCAACTAGGTTTTCCGCCAGTGTGCCGCCAACCTGACCAGCACCAAGAATAATGATCTTCATACTCTTTACTCGTTATCTGAAAAAGGCGATTGAATTCACTTCAATCGCCCTATTTAGCATGCTGTTACGCGTGTTTTTTTGTTAGCACTGCGTAGTAGAAACCATCCATATCTTCTTCGCCTGGTAGAATCTGACGACCAGGTTGTTTTGGATCAGAGTCCACTAATTGCGCGTCTGCAGTACGTGCTAAGAACGCTTTTACTTGTTCCACGTTTTCTTGTGGTGTGATTGAACAAGTCGCGTAAACCATGGTGCCGCCAGGTTTTAGTTGCGTCCACATTGCATCAAAAATTTCGCTCTGTAGATCCGCAAGTGCGGCAATATCATTAGCACGACGTAGCCATTTGATGTCTGGGTGACGACGAATCACGCCAGTTGCAGAACACGGAGCATCCAGCAAAATGCGATCAAATTGTTCGCCTTGCCACCATTCTTGAGGATTACGCGCATCGCCGCAAACCACTTTTGCTTGAAGGTTGAGGCGCTTCAGGTTTTCGTGCACACGTTTAAGGCGCGTGTCATCGCAATCAATGGCAACCACTTCACTACCAGATGTACGCTCAAGAATGTGCGCTGTCTTACCGCCTGGTGCTGCGCAGCAGTCTAGGATCAGCTCGCCATCTTTTGGTTCAAGATAGTTAATCGACAGCTGCGCTGCCGCATCTTGCACCGATACCCAACCTTTTTCAAAGCCCGGCAGTTTCATCACATCGCATGGCGCCGCCAATTTTAGGGCGTCCATTGCTTGTGTGTGTGGCGTGCTATCAATGTTTTCATTTTTGAGTAGCGCAAGGTATTCATCACGAGTGTGGTGCTGGTGGTTTACACGCAACCACATTGGCGCTTTCTGGTTGTTGGCTTCAACAATGCTTTCCCATTGTTGTGGGTAAGCTTCTTGCAGCAGTTTAAGTAACCAGCTCGGGTGACCGTACTTGCCCGCATTGTTGCTGACAGCCATTTGATCCAGTTCTTCTTGGTTGCGCTGGTAGTTACGCAATACTGCGTTGATAAGACCGCGCAAGCGGGGGCCTTTCAACTCTTTAGTACCTTCAACCGTTTCACCCACTGCAGCGTGTGCAGGAATACGCATGAAGCTTAATTGGTAAATGCCAACCAAAATCAGGTGATGGAAAACGCGTTGTTTGCCCTTTAACGGCTTGTCCATCAACTGGTTTGCAATCATTTCTAGGCGAGGGAGGTAACGTAGAGCACCATAGCAAATTTCTTGCAAAAGAGCGTGATCACGTGGTCGTACGTTTTGTTGAGCCGCTGGAAGAGCGCTTGAAAGTGAGTGGCCCTTGTCGACGACAAGATACAAGACGTTGGCAGCCGCAGCGCGAACATTCATGATAAGTACCTTAAAGTAAAGGAGGGCATCTCTGCCCTCTAAAAGTTCGTATTATTGGTCTTTGACACGGTTATCTGGTTTTTAAACCAGTTGAATGCCAACTTCAAACCAAGATGCACGTGAGTTCAGAATATCTTGAACTGACATGGCTTTTTTGCCCGGAACTTGCAGTTGTTCCAGAACCAATACACCGTTGCCTGTCGCAACATAAATACCGGTTTTGTCCGCTTGCAAAATGGTGCCTGCTGGTTTGTCGCTAGTTTGATCCGCAACACGACTTTCCCATACTTTGATGCTGTTTTCAGCCGCTTCAAAGTGGCTCATTGGCCATGGGTTGAATGCGCGAACACAACGTTCAATGTGCGCTGCATCATCGTTCCAATCAATGCGCGCTTCTTCTTTGCTCAGCTTTTTCGCGTAGTTTGCTAGCTCGTCGTCTTGTTTCACGGGCTCTGCTTTGCCGGCTGCGATGTCTGCTAAACAATCAATCAGCGCATCAGGACCTAAACCTGCGAGTTTTTCGTACATTGATGCACTAGTGTCGCTTGCTTCAATCGGTAACGTTGCGATTTTAAGCATGTCACCCGTATCCAAACCAATGTCCATCTGCATAATGGTAACACCAGTTTCAGCATCACCTGCCCAAATTGAACGTTGGATAGGAGCAGCGCCACGCCAACGAGGAAGAATTGAACCGTGAACATTGATACAGCCTAGTTTAGGCGTGTCTAACACAACTTGCGGAAGTAATAGACCATAAGCGACAACAACCATGATGTCGGCATTCAGATCCGCTAGTTCTTGCTTAGCCTCATCTGATTTGAAGTTTTCTGGTTGATAAACCGGAATGTCATGCTCAAGCGCGATGGTTTTTACTGGGCTTGCAGTAAGCTTCTTACCACGGCCTGCTGGGCGATCTGGTTGAGTATAAACCGCAATTACTTCGTGCTCCGAAGACAACAACGCCGCCAAGTGACGGGCGGCGAAATCCGGAGTACCTGCAAAGACAATACGTAAAGACTGACTCAAGGTAGGCTTCCTTCTAATTAAATTGTATCGAGATTAAGCGTTTTGCTGTTTCTCGTTAAAGCGTTTGATTTTTGCTAGCTTGTCCTGAATACGCTTACGCTTCAGTGGCGATAGGTAATCAACGAACAACTTACCCATCAAATGGTCTAGTTCGTGTTGAACACAGATGGCTAGCAGATCGTCGGCTTCAAAAGTGTACTCTTTGCCATCACGATCTAGTGCTTTAACAGTAACTTCAGCAGCACGCGGCACAAGTGCACGAGCACCTGGTACCGATAGACAGCCTTCTTCGATGCCATCTTCGCCACGCTTTTCCAGAATCTCAGGGTTGATAAGCACCATTGGCTCATCACGAGTTTCTGAAATATCAATTACTACGATACGTTTGTGGATATCAACCTGCGTTGCAGCCAGGCCAATACCCTCTTCGTCGTACATGGTTTCAATCATGTCATCGACGATTTTTTGAATCTCAGGTGTCACCTCTTCTACAGGTTTTGCAACGGTACGCAGGCGATCATCTGGGAATGTTAATACTTGTAATACAGACATATTCACTCGAAATATTGAACTGTGCCGTAACAGCACAAACCTTGTTGGCTCAATTCTAGACATTTTATGACCTAAATGACAGCATCCTTATACCAATTTCCATTCTGGTAGTTGCCTAACAGACCAAGGACGAGGGTCATGAATCGAATTTTCCGCAACGTTTCTCGCATTACGTTGCCGTTACTTTTCTCTTTCAATGCCGTAGCAAACACGGACTCCCAACCGCTTACCGTCAAAGATGACGCACCTAAAACTTATGTTGTGGTCAAAGGTGACACGCTTTGGGATATTTCAGCAATGTATCTGGATAGCCCATGGTTGTGGCCTCGTTTGTGGCAGGTCAATCCAGAGATCGATAATCCGCACCTTATTTATCCCGGAGACAAGTTGTCGCTGGTATGGATTAATGGTCAACCAGTATTGAGCTTAAAAGCGGTGAAAAAGCTCAGCCCTAAAGCTCGTATCACGGAAAAGAAAGCGGTGCCAACCGTTGCTGAAGGTTTGGTTATGCCTTACCTCAAGTCGGACCGTTTGGTGGACGATGAAACGCTAGAAAACGCGGCTAAAGTGATGGGTAGTAGCAAAGGCAGTAAATATCTGACTGCTGAGGACACCCTGTATATTAGTGGTGAACAAACGGCGACAGGTTGGGCTATCTATCGTCCAGTCGAAACATTTTCCCGTGAAGACGTATCTAAGCAAATTACCGCTTTACGTTTGATTGCAAAAGGGGAACTTATCGAGGCATCAAGCGAGTACTCAGGATTAAAGATCACCACTCAACTGCAAGAGATTATTCGTAACGATATCGCTTTGCCGGTCCAAACATTAGAAAATGGTGATTTCACGACGACCTTTTACCCACTGCCATCACCAAAAGGCAGTTCTGCAGTATTGCTGGGTAATATTGAGGGCATTCGATTTAGCTCAACCAATCAAGTGGTTGTGATTGATAAAGGAACATCCGATCAACTTCGCCAAGGCAGTGTGTTTGATCTTAAAGAAGATGCGCACCCGGTTTTCAAAGGTGGCGATGGTTTTGTGAAAGACAGTGGCTTACTCGACTCTAAGATCACCTTGCCGCAAAGTAAGGTTGGTGAACTGCTGGTCATTCGTCCTTATGAATATTTCAGTCTTGCACTGATTACCAATAGCACTAAGCCAATCAATAAAGAGGTATCAGTGGTTTCTCCTCTGGCTGAGGAATCGACCACGAATGAAACTACGCAATGATACTGACCTCGCCGCCTGGTTAAAGCTGAGCTGCTTGCCAGGCATTGGCGGGGTGAAGATGAATAAGCTGCTGAGTAAAGATACGCCAAGCAATATTGTCGGATACTCAACTGAGCAGCTTCAGCTTTTGGGTTTTACCACGAAGCAACTGCAAGCATGGTCTGAGGTCGATAAAGAAGTCGACGCTTGTCTTACTTGGGCTAGCGCCTCATCTCATCATCATATTGTTACTTTGGCGGATACTCTGTATCCCCCACTTCTCAAACAAACTGTCGCTCCACCTCCTTTACTATTTATAAAGGGAGAAGCGAGTTGTTTGTCTCAACCTCAAATTGCCATGGTCGGCAGCCGTAATGCTAGTGTTGATGGGCTTCAACACGCACGTCAATTCGCTGCAGATTTGGTGAAACATGATCTGATTGTTACCAGTGGTTTGGCTTTGGGTATCGATGGACACGCTCATGATGGTGCTTTGCAAGCGGACGGTAAAACCATTGCGGTATTGGGTTCAGGGTTAGAGCAAGTTTATCCAGCCCGTCACCGAGGTTTAGCGCGGCGAGTGATGGAAAACGGTGCGTTAGTCTCTGAATTTCGCCCAGATGCAAAACCTCGAGCAGAAAACTTCCCACGACGTAATCGAATCATTAGTGGTTTGTCGCTTGGCGTGTTGGTTGTCGAAGCAGCAGAAAAGAGTGGCTCATTAATCACCGCTCGCTACGCTCTTGAGCAAGACCGTGAAGTTTTCGCTATACCAGCTTCGATTAATGCTCCCAATGCCAGTGGTGGTAATCAGTTGATTCGTAATGGGGCTTGTCTCGTACAAAACACTCAAGAGGTGTTGAATGAAATACAGTCTTTGCTCGACTGGTCTATTAATCAGAGCTTGGATTTATTTTCTACGCCAATTGATGAAGAAGAATTGCCATTTCCTCAGCTGTTAGCTAACGTAGGAAATGAGGCTACACCAGTTGATATTCTTGCAAGCAGGACCAATATACCTGTCCAAGAAGTCATGATGCAGCTCTTAGAGCTTGAGCTTTCAGGGCATGTTGTTGCAGTATCCGGTGGCTATATTCGAAAGGGGAGGGGCTAGCTATGATGATGGATATACTTATGTATCTATTCGAAACCTACATCCATAGCGATGCAGAGTTACAGGTCGAACAAGACGAGTTGGAAGATGAATTGCTTCGTGCAGGCTTCCAGCAAAAAGACATCTACAAAGCCCTTGTCTGGTTAGAAGAGCTGGCAGCATTGCAACAAAGTGATGAGCATTCAGCGATTTCAACTTGCATAGCATCGGCATCGACACGTATCTATACGGCATCAGAGATGCAGCGCTTAGATCTTGAATGTCGTGGTTTTCTGCTGTTCTTAGAGCAAATTAATGTTCTAACCACAGAAACACGTGAGATGGTTATCGATCGTGTAATGGGGCTAGAAACCAATGAATTTGAGCTTGAAGACCTTAAGTGGATCATTCTTATGGTTCTGTTTAATGTCCCTGGCAACGAAAATGCCTACACGCTGATGGAAGAGCTGCTGTACACCAAGGAACAGGGTATTCTTCACTAATATCTTCTGCTTTAACGGTGAGTATGAGTAGTAAAATCGATCACAACCTTTTCTCGGCACACGAGCATGCGCTTGAGAGAGAGCCGTGCCCTAAATGTGGTGGGGAAGTCAGGCTGAAACATGGCAAACATGGTCCTTTTCTTGGTTGTAGCCAATACCCAAGCTGCGACTATATCAAGCCGTTGCACAGTAATGATGGCCACATCGTAAAAGAGTTAGGTGTGCCTTGCCCTGACTGTGGCAATGAGTTGGTGCTCCGACAAGGGCGATACGGCATGTTCGTTGGCTGTAGTCATTACCCAACTTGTCATCATATCGAATCAATCAATCAGCCCGAACCCGAGCAAGAATCGAAAGAGCTATACGCTTGCCCTGAGTGTGGTAAAGGGCATTTAGTTGAACGTAAGACCCGATTTGGTAAGACATTCTACGCGTGTGATAACTATCCGAAGTGCAAGTTTGCGGTAAACTTACCACCTGTAAGAGGTCGCTGTGAGGAATGCGGGTTTACCTTGTTGGTAGAAAAGAAACTCGCCAGCGGGGTTAAGTTGCAATGTGCAAGTCGCAAGTGCCAGCATACACAATCATAATAAATCTCAGGCAAAATTAAAAAGGGTCGCATCATGCGACCCTTTGTTGTCTATTTATCAACTTTTCTATGCTTGCCACTGTTTGGCAAATTCATGAACTGCTGGGAAGGTTTCTTCATCAAGCACGTTTGTTAATGCACACAACCTACGATTCAACTCACCAGTGTAATCAGCGCATACGTTGATATGACCCATCTTACGACCTTCTCGTTTCTCTTTGCCATACCAATGAATATGGCAACCATTCATCGCGAGTAGCGCATCTGGCAAGGTATCTTCACCGAGAATATTGATCATCGAGGTCTCGCGAACGAGCTTAGTACTACCTAAAGGCATACCACACACAGCGCGTAGGTGGTTCTCAAACTGACAAGTTTCTGCACCCTGCTGAGTCCAGTGACCTGAGTTGTGTACGCGTGGTGCGATTTCGTTAACCAGCAACTTGCCGTCAACGTCGAAGAACTCCAGGGCTAGCACGCCAACGTAATTCAAACTATTGGCGACGGCCGTGAACATCTCTTTTGCTTGTTCTTGCAACTCTGGAGCATCAATTGCTGTTGAGAGGCTTAATACACCATTTGTGTGGATGTTTTCTGCGAGAGGGTAAACTTCAATACTGCCATCGTTACTGCGAGCACCAATCAGTGAAACTTCACGGTTAAAAGAAACAAACTCCTCAGCAACAATGGCTTGAGTTGGTGTTGAAGCAATGCATTCCACCATTTCTGTCCAAATTATGTCGATCTGAGAAGGTTCTTTTAAACGCCACTGACCTTTTCCATCGTAACCGCCTAATGCACTTTTCAGAACCATTGGCATGCCGACGTGTTCAATTGCGCGGTCAAAATCTTCACGAGTTTTGATCGCATAGTATTTCGCATTACGTACGCCAGCATCATCAAGTAATGCCTTTTCAATGCGGCGATCACCGCCTGCTTTGATAGCTTGTGTACTTGGTAAGAACTTACCGCTCGCTTCGCAAATATCAAGCACGTCATGCGGGATATGCTCGAACTCAGCAGTGATTACATCAACTTGTTCGATCGCATTTTCTAAGCCGTTGCCTAGTACATGTTGAGTCAGTGGATGAACGATATTACCGCTGCCCACATCGTAAGCTGAAATTTGAATATTCAGTGGCGCACCAGCCAGAGACATCATACGAGCTAACTGACCCGCACCAAGAACCAGTACATGCATCTGATTAATCCTCAGCAGGGTTTGGGTTCGCCAATACGGTTTCCGTTTGTTCGTTACGGAACGCTTCGACTTTTGCCATGATCGCTTCATCATGTGTACCAAGGATTTGAGCCGCTAGGATACCAGCGTTTGCTGCGCCTGCTTCGCCAATAGCTAATGTACCAACCGCAATACCTTTTGGCATCTGTACGATAGAAAGTAGTGAGTCCATGCCTTTCAGTGCGCGAGACTGAACGGGAACGCCAAGTACAGGTACGCTGGTAAACGCCGCCGCCATGCCTGGTAGGTGGGCAGCACCGCCCGCACCTGCGATGATGACTTTAATGCCACGTTCTTTAGCACTGCTTGCGTAATCAGCCAACAATTGAGGAGTACGGTGAGCTGATACCACCTTTGTTTCGTAAGACACGCCAAATTGATCCAGCATGTCCGCTGCTAGTTTCATGGTTGGCCAATCTGATTTAGAACCCATGATGATACCGACTTTCATCTCAAACTCCTTCAAGCTGCAAAATTAGGTGAGCTGATAAATTTGTGCGCATTATACGGGGATTTTCACCTCAAGCAAACGTTTGCGTGCGTTTGTAAATACGATTGATACATTTTATAAACAAATTGCTTTAGTCTCTGAGAATGAATATTTGTACACTTAGTACAAACACAACAGACAAGATTATCAGGAAGTATCGGTGGAGAACTTTGAACAGGTGCTAGAAGCACTACAAAAAGGCGAAGTGATTGCCTACCCAACAGAGGGGGTGTTTGGTGTTGGCTGTGACCCAGATAACCCAGAAGCGATTCAAAAATTGCTAGAGCTAAAACAACGCCCTGTTGAGAAAGGATTAATCTTAATTGCGGCAAACTATGAACAGCTTTTGCCTTATGTTGATGAATCTCAGTTGACTCAAGAGCAGTTAGATAAAGTACACGCAACGTGGCCTGGTCCATACACTTGGATTATGCCTGCGAGTGACAAAGTTTCTCATTGGGTATCGGGACAATTTGATTCGATTGCAGTGCGTGTGACGGATCATCCTTTGGTACAAAAGATGTGTAATGCTTTCGGAAAGCCGCTAACCTCTACCAGCGCGAACCTCACTGGTCAGCCTCCTTGTATGACGACTGAAGAAGTAGAGCAACAATTGGGTGACCGGCTTGTGGCGATCTTACGTGGTGAAACCAGCGGTCGTGACAAGCCTAGTGAAATTCGTGATGCTAAAACCTCGCAAATATTAAGACAGGGCTAACCCTGCTAGTCAGCAATCAATAGGTACTACACGTATGTCAGCAATCGATAAGCACGCCGTAAAACAGTTCCTGATGTCACTTCAGGATTCCATTTGTCAGCAGTTAGAACAAGAAGATGGAAAGGCCGTCTTTGTTGAAGACGCATGGCAACGTGAAAAAGGGGAGCGCCTTGGTGGTGGTGGTCGTACCCGTGTTTTGCGTGATGGTGACGTTTTTGAGCAAGGGGGAGTGAATTTCTCTCATGTCGAAGGTAATGAGATGCCAGCATCAGCCACGGCGCACCGTCCAGAGTTAGCTGGTCGCCGCTTTGAAGCGATGGGTGTTTCTTTGGTTATCCATCCTCACAACCCATATGTACCGACTTCTCACGCTAACGTACGCTTCTTTATCGCAGAGAAAGAGGGTGAAGAGCCTATCTGGTGGTTTGGTGGTGGTTTTGATCTAACACCTTTCTATCCATTCGAAGAAGATTGCCAATCATGGCATGAAACCGCAAAACGACTTTGTGCACCTTTCGGTGATGATGTCTATGCAGAACATAAAGCTTGGTGTGATAAGTATTTCTTCCTACCGCATCGAAATGAAACTCGTGGTGTTGGTGGTTTGTTCTTTGATGACCTAAACCAGTGGGAATTCGACAAGTGTTTTGATTACATCAAGGCGGTTGGTGAAGGATACTGCCAAGCTTACCTACCGATTGTGTCTCGTCGTAAAGAAATTGAATTCGGTGAGCGTGAGCGTGAATTCCAACTTTACCGTCGTGGTCGCTACGTTGAATTCAACCTAGTGTATGATCGTGGAACTCTATTTGGTCTGCAAAGTGGCGGTCGTACAGAGTCAATTCTTATGTCGATGCCACCACTTGCGCGTTGGGAATACAGCTATGAGCCACAACCTGGTTCTCCAGAGGCTGAACTTTACGAGCGATACTTAACGCCACGAGAGTGGTAAGCGTTGAATCTCCTTTTCTATATAGATAGATAGTGATAGGGTCATCTGTAATCAGATGGCCCTGTTTTTTCTCTATAGTAGGTAAGGAATAAAGGTAAGGAAATGACTCAGCAAATTGATCGCTATGCCGTGTTTGGTAATCCTATTGGACACAGCAAGTCGCCATTCATTCACACCTTGTTTGCTCGTCAAACCAATCAATCTTTGGTGTATACCGCAGAAAGTGCTCCTGTAGATGGTTTTATTGACGCAGCGAAGCTGTTCTTTGCTGAAGGAGGCAAGGGGTGCAACATCACCATGCCATTTAAAGAAGATGCTTATCAATTTGCTAGTAGACTGACCGAACGCGCTCAGTTAGCCGGGGCAGTCAATACGCTCAAGAAGTTAGATGATGGTGAGATCATTGGCGATAACACCGATGGAGCAGGTTTGGTTCAAGACCTACTTCAACATCAAGTTGTTTTAGAAGGTGCGCGAATCCTGATCATTGGCGCTGGCGGTGCCGCTCGTGGAGTGATCAAGCCGCTTCTTGATCAAAAGCCTAGTTCTTTAACCATTACTAATCGAACCTTCAGCAAAGCGCAGGAGCTTGCGGAGTTGTTTATTGCACATGGCTCTATCATCGCCAAAGAGATGGATGATATTAGTGATGAGTTCGACGTGATTATTAACTCCACATCTGCTTCCCTAAGCGGTGAGCTGCCGGGTATCTCCTCTTCTATCTTTGCAGCTAACAGTACGAGCTACGACATGATTTACGGGCAAGGGACGACCAGTTTTAACTTATGGGCAAAAGAAAGTGGTGCCGCTCATGCTTATGATGGTCTTGGGATGCTAGTGGGACAAGCTGCGGAAAGCTTTATGCTGTGGCGTGGTTTACGCCCTGGCGCAAAACAAATCCTTAGAGAATTAAGAAAGAACCTTGAAGGTCAGTAAACGATGAATCAGTCCATCTTATTCCCAGATATGCAATCATGGGATAAAACATTACAAGCGGTAAACTTTACCGCACAGCAATCAGGAGCTCTGATTGAATGCTATGTAACAAAGCTGAAGCTAGAAAAGCTTAGCGGCTCCCTGGTTGAAACTGAACAAGCGGCAATTAAAGTATTTATTGATTATCGATTCGACCTAGAAGAAATCGCGGAAGAGCTAATTGAAGATGAAGCCTTCAATGAAGAAGGCAATATCATCATCGATTAGCTTATTGCTAACCAACTGCATCATTCGTCGTTGACGTCTTCTACTTCGTTTATGTAGTCATTTTTATTCTGTACATAGTTATTGGCAGACTTTTGTAAGAAAGCTCGTTCATTCTCTGATAAAGGGCGAGCTTGTTTTACTGGACTACCAACATATAAATAGCCGCTTTCCAACCTTTTCCCCGGTGGGACTAAACTTCCAGCGCCTATCATTACGTCTGATTCGACAACAACGTTATCTAAAACGATCGCTCCCATACCAACCAATACACGATCGTGGATTTCGCAGCCGTGCAACATGACTTTATGACCAATAGTGACATCATTACCAATGATTAGCGGATAGCCGTTGGGATTCTCAGTATTTTTATGGGTTACATGCAGTACGCTACCATCTTGAATATTGGTTCGAGCACCAATGTGGATATGGTTCACATCACCACGAGCTGCAACTAATGGCCAAACACTCGAGTCGTCACCAATTTGGATATCACCGACAAGAACAGAAGTTGAGTCGACATATACGCGCTTGCCTAGTTGAGGTCGAATACCTTTATAACTTCTAATAGAACCCATCTTTACTCCTTATAAAGCGTTAATAATCGGGATATCTGGAGGGAAGAGTAGCAAAAACTCGCCTTTTAGAATAAAAAACACTCAAACA